>JBFYPZ010000317.1:0-3181 GCA_041303035.1 Flavobacteriaceae bacterium | reverse complement strand
TTTTCTGAACAAGGACCGAAAAAATGTAGCGGAATAGAAATCAAACAGTATTCGGAAACAACAATGACCGACCGACTGAAAAATTTCTTTGAAAAAATAAAGTGCATAACGGTTGAACATAAGACTCCATTTGACACTGTTCAGAATTTTGTTTTTTGCAGTTTCAGAAAATTACAAACGGCTTGACAAGACACGAAAAAATTGAAGGGCAAAGGCATAACACTGGTTTGGCAAAAGTGGCGGTTCAGTGCTACGCAGACAGTTTTGTGGTTTCAGAAAGTTCAGTTTTCCGAATCAATCCCAGGGTTGCGGGATGCTGAAAAGCCAGCCCATCGAATATCTGCAAACCAATAACGAAATTGCCTTCGGCACACAAAAATCGCACTGGGTGCTTTTTTTTTGTTATTTTCGCTAACGTTCTCGCAATACGACTGCATAATGGTTGCTTGGGCGCTATTCGCTAAAAACAATAAAAAAAATCACCTGACCGGATAAAATAGCATTTATATATATGATTGAAGTTCGAATGAATAAAACCCCTATTTATTAGGCAAGGAAGATTACAGCATCATTTTTTTAAAGAAAATAAATTTGAATACAAAACGCTGGTTTGGAGACTAGTTCACAAATCAAGAAACCGACAGCTTTCGCAAGTATCTTTGAATAGTAATAATAGCAAAAAATTGAAAAAATAATAAATGCACACACTATTAAAAACTAACTAATTATGGCAACAAAAGAAAAGAACCCATTTACCTGGATAGAAATTTATGTAGATGACATGAGCAGGGCCCGGAAATTCTACGAAGCTGTATTGAATATTAAAATGACCGAACTTCCCATGCCCAAAGGAGTAGATGATTTACAAATGCTAAGTTTTCCATCGGCAGAAAACGAAATCAACATAAGCGGCGCATTAGTGAAAATGAAGTCCGTGAGACAGGTTGGTATAAGCACTGTTCCGTACTTTGCCTGCGATGATTGTTTGGTTGAAGAGGGCAGGGTAGAAAAATCCGGCGGTAAAGTGTTAAGAACCAAAATGTCGCTTGGTGATTACGGCTTTTGCACGATTGTAATGGACACTGAAGGAAACACAATTGGCTTGCATTCCATGCGATAAAGTAAATACCTTAAAAACTATCAGTCGCATGACCTGTATTTTATGTCAGTCCGGGCGTAATGCCTCACCCGATGCATTTTATTTATATTTGGGTAGGCACATCCGTTTAACTTTCAGCTAAGCCAAAATATAAATGATGTACCATATATTGAACGGCGACTGTTTAGCTGAGCAATTTCGTCAGACCAAAATAAACCAAAACTTTGTCATTTGCCGAGAGTGCCTGATTGAAGGTGACCTGATCGCTGACAACATGGCTGATTTCTGGGAACTTAGAGCCAGATTTATCGCTGATACCTTTACTATTTCAATGGAAGATTATTTGAGGAAATCAAAGGCGGAATTTGAAAAACTAAATTCGATTCCGGAAAATTCCGAAGTTTGTCTTTGGTTTGAAAATGATCTGTTTTGTCAGACAAATATGTGGTTTGTGATTTCAATGCTTTCAAATCACAAAAAGATCAAAATCTACAGGGTTTTTCCAATCGTGAAAAGTAGCGCCGATTTCTGGAATGGATTTGGTATATCCGATGCCGAAGAATTGGAACAAGCATATTTTTCCAAAGTACAATTTACCAAAAATGATCTTAAATTGGGAAGAGAATTATGGATCGCATATCAAAATAGCGACTTTAGTAAACTTGGCGATCTGGCCAGGTCTCAGTCCAAATGTTTTGAATGTTTAGAAGAGGTTTGCCGGGCACATATAGACAGATTCCCAAAAGATGGAACCTTGGGCAGGCCTGATAGGGTAGTAAAAGAAATTCTTGAAACCGTGTCGACAGAATTTGAAACTGTTTTTGCTGAGTTTTCAATAAGAGAAGGAATTTATGGCTTTGGAGATGTACAGCTCAAGAGAATTTATGACCGGCAAATGCAATCTGGAAAACACGCTTAGTTCATACAACGGCTGTTTATGTGAATGATTTTGATAACCTGAAGGAAAATATGGTTAAAGAATCAAATATTAGGGCTTGGCATAAAAAAAAGTACCTGCCTCAAGGCAAGTACTTTCTTTATAATCAAGTGTAATTTAATTATAAAATTATTTTGGCATTACTACAGTATTAATAACGTGTATCACGCCATTACTTCCCATAACATCAGTACTAACGATTTCACTGTAATTGCCATTTCGGTCCTCCAACCAAATTTTACCATCCTTTTGAAGTACAGTTAATGTCTGTCCGTTTAAGGCTTTTAATTCAACTTTTCCTTTCCCGGCTTTTAAAGCTGCTACCACATCTTTGGCAGTTAATTTCCCGGAAACAACATGGTATGTCAATATGTTTGACAATGCTGCTTTGTTTTTTGGCTCTAATAATGATTTTAAAGTAGCCGGATCTAACTTTGCAAATGCATCATTCGTTGGCGCAAATACTGTAAAGGGGCCATCACCTTGCAAAGCTGTCACTAAATCGGCTGCTGTTAATGCTGTTACCAAGGTGCTAAAGTTCTTGTTCGATACAGCAGCGTCTACTACTGTTTGTGCTTTCGAATCTGTGCTGTATAACACACCCAAAACGAAAGTGAAGATTAAAATAATTTTTTTCATTGTTTAATGTTTTTAGAAATATATTAAACAAAAATACAAAGATGTTCTATACCGTTTTTATAAATTATTCTTTTTGGGAAAACATTAACATAACTAGTCATGATCAACGGCTGGGTCTTCGGTTTCAGTTCTCCAAGAGGGAAGAAATTTATGATTTTGGAGATGCGCAGCTCGCTAGAATTTTTGACCGGCAAATGCAATCAGGCAAACACCCTTAGTTCATATAAATTGTTGCAAATCGATCGTTCTGATGCTAACATTCATAAAATTTACCGCTTAGGGAAAGCATCATATAAAGAAACAAGACCGAATTCAGGGCTCATTCTTAACTAAATATTCTCTATTTTTTTCGTAACTTTAAGTCAATTTTATAATATACGGCATGAGAACCCTGATTTTTGTGTTTACTTTTTTTCTTGTTTTTCCGTGTGCTTATGCGCAGGATTTTGATCGTCTGCGGGAAAATATGGTCAAAAGTCAAATAGAAAAGCGGGGTATTAATGACA
>JBFYPZ010000316.1:0-3217 GCA_041303035.1 Flavobacteriaceae bacterium | reverse complement strand
CTCCGGATCTTTTATCTCCTTCAGCCATGGCAACCAATTCCGGGATGGCTGCATTCGCATCCTTTCCCAGTATATAGATACCATCACCCAGTGAAATGTCATGGGCCGCAAAGGATTCGGCAGGTCGCACCGAGCTGCCGGTTCCTTCCCATACCTGCCCCTGACCAAGATGGCGGTCGATCACAATACAATGCCAATTTTCAGGCATCATGACCACCGGAGGATTTTCAATGTTTTCAATGCCGGGAGTTTTTTCAAGGTTCTTTGTTTCGCTATCGGTTTGTATTTCTGGAAAAGTCTGTGTTTGATCAGGATTTGAATTATTGTCCGGCTCCGACAGCGTTGCGGCAGCAGGTTTCATTTGAGTATTAGTTGACCGCTTCGATAATTCGGCCTGGCCCGGAGGCTCATTAATTATTGGTTGGTTTGGAGTTTCAATATTCGAATTTGATCCGATCTTAAAAAGGCCGGATGCTTTTTCATACAAGGCAAGGGATTTGGATAGATCAGGAAAAAATGCCCACCACATTCCTCCTGTGATCAATATCACCATGGAAAAAGCGATGGCCGGCCACGCATAACGGAATCGGTAAAATTTCTCAGAAATACCCAGATAACTTTCAATCGCACTTTTCAGGTGGCTGTTTCCGATTTTGTTGACACCCTCAATAGAGGCAGCCATTAGCGCACGTTCACATATAATGTTGATTCGACGCGGAATTCCCCCACTTTTTTTGTGGATCACATTCAGCACTTTTTTGGTAAAACGAATGTTGCCGGTAGCGCCGGCAATGGCCAGACGATGAAAAATATAAGCTTCGGTTTCATTGCGGGTAAAGGGGTCGATGCGATACCGAATGGTAATGCGCTGATGAAGTTGCCCGAGTGACGGACGATTCAGTTTTTCTTCGAGTTCTGTCTGGCCCACCAGAATAATGGAAAGCAATTTTTTCTTTTCGGTTTCCAGGTTGGACAGCAGACGCAATTCTTCCAGGGTGTCATCCGGGATCTCTTGTGCTTCATCAACGATCACAACTGTGGTGCATCCCCCTCTGGCTGTTTCCAAAAGATAATCTCTGAAAAATCTCAGCAGCCCTTCCTTGGTATTGTTTTGGATTGTACGGGAAGATACTCCTAAATCCTCCAGAATAACTTTCAAAAGCTCTTCCGCATTCAACCTCGGGTTTAAGATCAAAGCAGTTTTGACCTTGTCGCCAAGTTGGTTCAACAGATGGCGGACAAGTATGGTTTTTCCGACTCCGGGTTGCCCGGTAATCTGAACAAATCCTTCTCCCGAGCGAATACTGAAAAGCAGAGTTTCCAGAGCATTACCATGGCCTTCGCTTCGAAAAAAATAATCGAGATCCGGTGTCAGTCGAAATGGTGTATCCTTAAGTTTGAAAAAATCCTGATAGGTCATGTTTTAGGTTTTAAGTTTTAGGTTTTAAGTGAATGGTATTTAGTGCTTGAACGAAAAGTCAATTATTCCCTCCCCCAGCGGGGGAGGGTCAGGGTGGGGGCTAATAATATCAGGTGGTTATCTTTCCATCCCCCCGCCCCTCCCGCTGGGAGGGGAGTTTTCGTTCAGCCACTATTTAAATAAAAGTAAAACTTTTTCGCTCCGGAGAGTGTCCCGGATCCAAGGAGGCCTATTCCTTTATTGTTACCCGAGATTTATGTTTATCCCATTCATACTGTTTTCCCATGGGATCAAGAGGTATATCGGATATCAATCCTTCCGAAACGAGCTGGTCCAAATTGTCCGGTGCGTGGCCTTTCAATTCTGCATAATGGGTTGCAACTTTTTGCAACAATACCATATTTTCGAGTCGAATAATACGTTTCTCGTATATTTGAATTACTTTTTCGTTGTCGGTGCTTTCGATTAAACTTTTGAGGACCAAAATGGCCCTTTCATAATTTCCACCCTTTTTCAAGGATGAAAACATCATGGATAAAAAGCTGTCGGGTGCACCCGGGCATTGAGAAGCTTTCCAGAAATATTCGCCGGCCTTTTCATAGTTTTCAAGATAAAGATAATAATGGTAGCCGATCCAGAAGGGCAGCTCCCAGTTTTGCGGGAAATAGGTCATGCCACGTTCCAGAATGGGACGCGCCAGATAAACATCTTTGGGGCCATGAACCAGTCCCATGCCGGAAAAAAGATAGGCTGTCAGATATCGGGGATCCAAGGATGTTACCACATCCATTAACTGATAGCTCCACTCACTGTCAAGCTGATGTGTCAAGGGTTTCCATACGAGGCTGCCGGTGTGAATAACTGCTTGAATAAAAAGAAGATCCGCGGCCAGTCCCCGGTGATCCAGAGATAAAATTTCAACCACTTCTTTTTGCGGTACGAACCGGAACTCTTCTTTAATTTCCAGGGGGTAGGCTATCCTGGCGGCATAATTTATGACCACCGCCGCTATCCAGAAGACCACCGCCAGGATAACCCTGTTTTTTATAAGCAGTTTCACTTTTTCAGAATTTAACGGATTAAGAGGTTAAAAAATACACTAAATATCTTTTCGGTTATATACCATTGTAGTGATTGTCAGCACAGATGCCAGATAAAATAACCAGTAGGCCGATGCAAAAGCAATTTTTTTAATTTCTAACGGATCACCGTGGACAATATCCAGGCGGAAATTAAACATATCAAAATTAGGAAATAAGTAAGATAAAATTTCAATAAAGAGTTTATGCCACTGATTGCCGAACTGTCCGAGTCCGATAAAGCTCAAAATGGCTTCTTCAAAGGAGTGGCCGATGACAAAAACCGCAAGGCATAAAAAGGCATTTAACGGAAAGCTCAGTCCCAATGTGTAAAACAGCAATCCGAAAGCAATGAGCAAAGTAAATTCCAATATGTCCATGTAAACCGCTAAAAACACCTGGGGTGCTGTTTCCCGGCCGATGGCCCAGGTCAGAATAAAAACTCCGGTTCCCATCAGGATGCTGAAGATGACAACCATATAGCCGGCTCCCAGGAAACGTCCCAGTATGTAAAAGGAACGAGGCATTCGGTTAATGATGACATATAATTCGTTACGTTCCTTTTCCTGATACAGGGCATATAATCCGAAAAGGATTGACACCATCAAACATGAAAGGGTAATGCCGAGCATCCCGGTATTCAGAATGACCCTGGCGACTGTTCCCAGGGAAAGGGAACTGATATAAACGCAGAACATGAGGAAAAGCACCAGGAAAA
>JBFYPZ010000315.1:0-3241 GCA_041303035.1 Flavobacteriaceae bacterium | reverse complement strand
GATGAAGATTACAGATGGAATAACTTTACCGGATTTTCAGCGGGTTGGAATCTTGCTAATGAAGGCTTTTTTAAAGGTTTAAATACCGGTATCACCGAGTTAAAATTCAGGGCATCTTACTCAGAAGTTGGAAACACCGATATTGGAAATTACCCCTACCTTGGCTTAACTTCGCCTTCCCAGTACGGAACTTTAAATGGTATCGCATATACCCAATTCGGTAATGACCAGTTGCTTTGGGAAACCAGTAAAAAAACCGACTATGGTCTGGATTTGGCGATGTTCAATAACAGGTTCAGGTTTACATTTGACTACTTCAACAATGATATTGACGGACTGATTCTCGATGCGCCTGTACCACATTCTCTGGGTGTTCCTAATAATACCATCAAAAAGAACATTGGATCAATGAGAAATCAGGGCTATGAATTCTCTGCTGACTGGAATGTGATCGCAGGAAATTCCTTTAACTGGACCCTGAGCGGAAATGTTACTTTCGACGAAAATGAAGTTATAAGTACAAATAACGGTCAGGATATATTGGGTGGAACCTTTACAGATGCCAATTATGCCCAGAATTTGATCATCCGGGAAGGTGAATCAATTAATTCACTTTATGGCTTCAGATACTGGGGATCAAACCCTGCAAACGGAAATCCGGTTTACTATAAAGCTGACGGCACTTTGGTTCAGGGCAATTTACCTACCCAAACTTATGTTGTTTTTGACCCATCAAACCCTACTAATATAACACAGGCAGCCAGTTTGAGCACAGCAACTGATAAAGTTGTTTTGGGTAACACACTGCCTACTTATTATGGTGGTATCAATAACAAAATGGATTATAAAAATTGGGATTTTTCCTTCTTGTTCAGGTTTAGCGGAGGAAACAAGATTTTCAATTCTACCGGAAGAGACCTGATGACCCAAAATTTAAACAACAACAGTACCGCAATTTTAGGAAGATGGCAAAGTGTTGATGAACCGGGTGACGGAGTTACTCCAAGACTTTGGGCCAGTACCAATACCTTTACAAACCTGACAGGGAATGCTACAACGAGATTTGTGGAAGATGGTGATTTCATTAGTTTGGACAATATTACACTTGGATATAAAATGCCATCCGAACGATTGGGCTTGGAATTGGTCAGATTCTTTGTACAAGGTCAAAACTTATGGACTATTACGGATTATACCGGTATCAACCCAGAGATGGAAGCAGGTGGTGTTGACCTGAATGGAACACCCCGTACCCAGATTGTTTCTTTTGGTGTAAATGTTAATTTCTAATTTATTTAAAATGAAAAAAATATTTAATTATTTAATAATTTCTTTTATTGGAATCGGGATGGTTTCATGTACGGAAGAAAATCTTTTGGACCTGAGTCCTATTAACAACATTTCATTGAATGATCAGTATTCGACTCCATCGCTTATTGAAAGTTCTGTAAATGGTATGTATAACGCCGCTGCCATCGGGCAATTTAACAGTACTGATCCCAATGGTGGAAGGGGTTATATATGGGGTGCTGCCTTCGTACAGCAGGGAGATAACAGAGGTGAGGATGTGGTAAACACCGCAACTTTTTACCAGCTGACCTACACGGCAACCTATGATCCCACAACGGCAAACAATGTATATTACTGGATTGATGGTTACAGATTAATCAATCGTGCCAATTTGGTTATTGAGGGTGTTACCAATGCCGTTGCAGATGGTGTTATTACTGCAGAAAAAGGAGCCGATTACATTGGGCAGGCCAAACTTATGAGGGCTATCACCCATTTTGAATTATTGACTTATTTTGCAAGACCTTATAATTATTCAGCCGGAGCCGGCCATCCGGGTATTCCATACAGAGAAGTAGGAATTGATACCCAGGATGAAATAGATTCTGAGATTTTAAAGGGCAGAAATACGGTTGCTGAATGTTATGCAAAAGTATTGGCTGATTTGAATGAAGCGGAAGCTTCCATCACAAATACAACTTTAACAAAGGCCTCAAAAAATGCGGCAATTGCATTTAAAACCAGGGTTTATCTACATATGAGAGATTGGGCAAAGGTTATCTCAGAAGGCGAGAAGCTTAATGGAAAGTATACCCTGACCTCATCTCCAAACGGACCCTTTACAGATAGTTATAACAATACAGAATCAATCTTTTCTATGTTACAGGCAGCCACCAGAAATCCGGGTGTAAATGCGGCTCTCGCCTCACAGTACAACCGAAGAACCCTGGTTTGTATAAGCCCGATCATCTGGAGAGATCCAAGCTGGTTGGTTGATGATAAAAGAAGACAAGATAATTCCATTACCGGTAATCCGGGTACAGGAATGGTATTTACTTCAAGCGGAAGAAAATACACGCTTAAATACAAAGATGGTGTAAATTATACAGATGCTTCTCCGATAATCAGATATGCAGAAGTACTTTTGAATATGTCTGAAGCGCAGGCAAGAAAAGCTTCTCCGGATTTGGCTGCTTCATTAACATTATTAAACAGGGTTAGAAACAGGTCTTTGGCAAATGTTGCAACCCAGGAGTACAAACTCGCTAGTTTTAGTAGTGCATCTGCCCTGGTTGGAGCCATTATAAAAGAAAGAAGGATTGAATTCCTGATGGAAGGAAGAAGATGGTCTGATATTCACAGATTGCAAGGTGACGACCTGCAACCAATTGATGGTATTCCACAGAAGGTTGCCAATGGAAACCCTCCTGCCTCAGCATTTACCTTAGGCACACCGTATACCGGACCTTATGGTGTTAATGCAGTTCCGGGATCAGATTTTAAATTCCTCTGGCCAATTCCTGCAGTTGAGATCAATGCGAATCCAACATTAGCTCAGGAACAAAACCCGGGTTGGTAATTTGTTTTCAAACTTTTGTATTGAAAAGACTGTCTGAAAGGGCAGTCTTTTTTTTTAGTATAGATATGAGATGTGAGATATGAGATGTGAGAAGGAAACAGGAGGACAAGGAAAAAGGACAAAGGACAAAGGACAAAGGACAAAGGATAAAGGACAAAGGACAAAGGATAAAGTTCAAAGGAAAAGGTACTGAGTATTGAGTATTGAGATATGAGATATGAGATATGAGATATGAGATGTGAGAAGGAAACAGGAAACAAGAACCAGGAAACAGGAGGACAAGGACAAAGGACAAAGGACAAAGGACAAAGGATAAAGTTCAAAGGAAAAGGTACTGAGTATTGAGTATTGAGATATGAGATATGAGATATG
>JBFYPZ010000314.1:0-3241 GCA_041303035.1 Flavobacteriaceae bacterium | reverse complement strand
GTTCCGATTTCTTTCAAGGCTCTTAAATGAGCATGGGCATGAACAGTCTCCGCTTCCGCAGCTGCTCTGAAAAGCTTGGCAATCTGAGGATAGCCCTCACTATCGGCTTTTTTTGCAAAAGCCAGATACTTTCGGTTGGCCTGAGATTCACCTGCAAAGGCATCCCTTAAATTCTCAATGGTCTTGCTCATACATGTTCTCCTTTCTGATGTAATTTTAATTTTTTACTTTGATGAAACCACCTAAATATTTTGGGAAAATATATTAAAGACCCCGCGTTTTTCCCGATTCGACAAACTGCTTTAATTTTTCAACAACAAGCAAATCCGTCGGAAAAGCCATTTGTTCAGGAATCAAATCCAGAGGAAAAAACCGAGCATCCTGGGCATCACTACCAGGAACCAACTTACCTCCCATAAAGGTTCCCCAAAACCATATCCCCACGGTTAAATGAGAGAGATCGTGAAAATTGGAATGAACCTCAAAAACAGGACCAATCCTGACATCAATGCCGGTTTCTTCCAGAAATTCCCGGCGTCCCGCCTCCCGGACATCTTCCCCCCACTCAACATGGCCGCAAGGGATACACCATTTATCTTCATAAGAAATACCCTTGCCCCTTTTGACCAACAACAACCGGCCGTTCTCGATCAAGATAACGGCTACCCCAACCGTGGGGTTCAGGTAATGATTTTTGTCGCACCCTGAACAGTAAAGGCGTTTTTTTCCTTCACTGATCATTTTCTCTAACGGGTGTGCACAAAAAGGGCAAAACCGAAACTCCATAAACTAACCTTTGTCATATAACGTGAAATTAGAATGGCCAGAATTGATTGTCGTTCCAAATTTCCTGGGTCAGGGCCTTGTCAATTTCAACAAGCATCGCCAAATGCTGAGATTCCCATTGGTGAAGCCATTTGTAAATGGCCTTTTCCTCCGGATCCCGAGAATCTTTTTCACTCTGGGAATAGTACTTTATGGCATCTCGTTCCAGAGCCATAGCTGCGGCTATTGCGGCAGATTCAAACCCCGCAGCGGAAATTTGCTTTTTTATTTTATCGGTTAGAACTTTTTGATCAGCTTCGGATTTTTCTTCTTTTGGAAGAGCCTCCGGGTCAAATTTTTGTCCGGCCTGGTATACTTTATATTGGTGGACCAGGGCTTTGATATGCTTTTCTTCCTCCCCGGCCATTTGTTCAAAAAAATCTCTAACAGCTTCACTTTGAGAGTCATTGGCAACCTTCTGGTAGAAAGATTTTCCCCGAATCTCCAATAAAACGGCTCCTTTTAAAATTTTTACAGCCGTGCTCTCCTCCATTAAACGTCTCCTTCAAAATTGGGTTTACCGATATACAAACATTGATTTTTTTTACTTAAATAACTGTTGACTATCGGGTTATGAAAATACAATCATAATACACCTACATTAAAATAAATATACTTAGAAATAAATAATCTCAAAAGATAAAAAGTCAATAAGTGGATAATTTCAGATAGAGCCGTTTCAATATAATGAAAAATGCAGTTTCTTTTTTGTTTCTTGACACAGAACGTGGCTTTATTTATGTACCTTGGAAATAAATGGTCGGAATTTTTTATTATAGTAACCACTCTGACAAAACAAAAAGAAACAATGCCTGAAAAAAAATGGATGATATATGGAGCTAATGGATATACCGGAAGACTGATCGCCGAAGAAGCTTTATTGCAAGGGCTTCGCCCGATTCTTGCCGGAAGAAACCATAAAAAAATAAAGTCGTTGGCCCAGCGGTTAAATCTCGCATGGCGTTGTTTTGATTTGAAAAATCCTGAAACTATTTTTTCTTATCTGGACCGTGTTGCTCTTGTTCTAAACTGTGCAGGACCTTTTACCGCCACCTCGGTGCCCCTGGCAAAAGCCTGCCTGAAAACACATACCGATTACCTTGATATTACAGGTGAAATTGAAGTTTTTGAATACATCCATGCACTGAATGAAAAGGCTCGTGAAGCTGGTGTGGTTTTATGCCCCGGTGCAGGATTTGATGTAATCCTTACCGATTGCCTGGCGTCGATTTTAAAAAATTACATGCCTGATTCAAAATACTTGGCCCTGGGCTTTGATTCTAAGGGTCCGATGAGCCCCGGAACAGCAAAAACGATTATCGAAGGATTTAAACATGGAGGAATGATTCGAAAAAATGGAATTCTCAGTGCGGTCAGGCTTGCGTATAAGGTCAGAAAAATCGATTTCGGAGCAGGTCCAAAAACGGCAACAACCATTTCCTGGGGTGACGTTTCTACAGCCTTTTATAGCACTGGAATTCCCAATATTGAAGTTTATGTTGCTCTTCCTGAAAAGGCAATAACCGCAATGAAAATTATGGGAATATTCCGGTTCATTATTTCTTCGGAACCGCTTCAAAAACTTTTGAAAAAAATTGTCGATATTCAACTAAAAGGCCCCTCGCTTCAACAACGCAAAACCTCACGCGTACGCCTTTGGGGTGAGGTTATAAATAGCAAAGGAGATTCTGTGCAGGCCCATTTAATAACAGCCAACGGATATGATGTAACCGTCATGGGAGCGCTGGGGATCGTAAGAAAACTCCTTGCAAAAAAATTCAGTCCTGGGGTATACACCCCTTCGCAACTGATGGGAACCTGCTACATATCAAAATTACCCGGTTCCGGTCCTATTACATTGCTTGTCAATTACAAACATTGAGGTCAGAATGAAAGTTGTTTTTCATAAAGATTTTTATAAAGTTTACACATCCGACCCGGCTTCGGCTTATGGACGAATGGAAGCCATTGTCAATGCGCTTGATGGGGAAGTTGAATTTGTCACGGCCGAGCCTGCAACAGAAGAACAAATCAGTGCTGTTCACAATGCCCAACATATTGAATATGTTAAAAACCAGCGCCTTTATGACATTTCAGCACTAGCGGCGGGCGGTGCGATTCAGGCAGCCGGAATCGGTTTAACGGAACCGGCGTTCGGCCTTATCCGCCCTCCAGGACACCATGCATCCGCCCAATCCTGCTGGGGTTTCTGCTATTTCAACAACATGTCCATCGCCCTGGAAACGTTAAAAAATGAAAATAAAATATCCTCCGCTTATGTTCTGGATATCGACCTTCATTATGGTGACGGCAATGTCAACATCTTAAGCAAAAAAGATTATGTCAAAGTTTACAATGTGGAAGCCAGAGACCGTAAAAAATATATGCTGGAGGTTGCTCTTCAGATGGACCGCTG
>JBFYPZ010000313.1:0-3253 GCA_041303035.1 Flavobacteriaceae bacterium | reverse complement strand
TTTCCAGTTGATCTGCATCAATAAATCCTTTTCGGTATGCAACTTCTTCTATACATCCGATTTTCAGCCCCTGACGTTCCTGAATTACCTGAACAAATTGCTGGGCTTGTGTCAATGAGTCAAAAGTTCCGGTATCCAGCCAGGCTGTACCACGGCCCAAAACGCTAACCTTCAATTTGCCTTTATCCAAATAGATTTTATTCACGTCGGTAATTTCGTATTCTCCCCGTGCAGAAGGCTTCAGATTTTCAGCGATTTGGACTACTTCATTGTCATAAAAATAGATACCCGGAACCGCATAATTTGACTTGGGAATTCCGGGTTTTTCTTCAATGGATATGGCTTTTCCCTCTTTGTCAAACTCCACCACGCCGTACCTTTCGGGGTCTTTTACATGGTAAGCAAAGACAGTACCACCATCGGGGTGCGAGGCCTCTTTCAGTGTTTTTTCAAGTTCGGTACCATAAAAAATGTTATCACCCAGGATAAGTGCTACATGGTCACTTCCAATGAATTTTTTTCCTATTACAAAAGCTTGTGCCAGGCCGTTGGGTACATCCTGCACGGCATATGAAAAACTGCATCCCAAAGATTTTCCGTCGCCTAAAAGTTTTTCAAACAGGGGAAGATCCTGGGGTGTGGAGATGATCAAAATTTCTTTGATTCCCGCCAGCATAAGAATTGATAAGGGATAATAGATCATCGGTTTGTCGTAAACCGGCATCAGCTGTTTGCTGATCGCTATGGTGAGGGGGTGTAATCTGGTTCCGCTGCCTCCGGCAAGAATAATTCCTTTCATTTTATTTTGTTTTGTCTGATTTTTTTATATACTGTTTCATCCTCATCCCCGGCCAAAATATCTATAGCCGGTTCTTTAAGGGTATTTTTATTCGCGATAGAATTTTCCAGAGACAACAATAAGGAGGGCAATAAGATCAAGTTAGATATCATGGCAAAAAACAGGGTCGCAGCAACCAGGCCACCCAGAGCAATTGTTCCTCCAAAACTTGAGGCTGTGAAGACCAGAAAACCGAAAAATAACACTACAGATGTGTAGAACATGCTGGTTCCTGTTTCACGAAGAGCGATGTAGACTGATTTTCTGACATTCCAATGATGTTCGATCAATTCCTGACGGTATTTGGCCAAAAAATGGATGGTATCGTCTACGGAGATTCCAAAAGCGATGCTAAAGACCAAAAGAGTAGATGGCTTTATCGGGACACCCAAATAGCCCATCAGTCCGGCAGTGATTAACTGTGGCAATATATTGGGAATCAAACAAATGATAATCATTTTATAGGACCGGAACATCCAGGCCATCATCAGGGCTATTAAAAATATGGCAAGCGAAAGTGTAATTATAAGATTCGTAATGAGGTAATTCGTTCCTTTCAAAAACACCAAAGCCTTTCCTGTCAAAGTTACGTCGTAGTTGCTTTCCGGAAAATGCTTTTTTACTTTGTCGTTTAAACGCGCCTCTATTTCATCCATTTTATCCGTGCCGATATCTTTCATGAAAGTAGTTATCCTTGCAAATTGTCCTGTAGAGTCGACAAAATTGTTCATCATATCACCTTTTACTTCTGAATTTTTTGAATAAGACAATATAAAATTTTGTTCCTGCCGGCTTGGTAACTGGTAATAAGCAGGGTTACCATTATAATAAGCCTGTTTTGAATATTTTATCACGTTAAGTACTGAAATGGGTTTTGATAATTCGGGGATCTCATCAATTTCCTCTTCCAGTTTTTCCATCCTTTTCAAGGTGGATAGATTGAGTACGCCATTTTTTTTCTTGGTATCCACCATAACCTCCAGGGGCATGATACCACCAAATTCCTCTTCAAAAAAAAGTATATCTTTAAAAAAGGCCTTGCCTTTGGGCATGTCTTCTATGATACTGCCTGATACGCGAATCATATTCATGCCGGTAATACTGATTATGATAATGATTACAGTGGTAATATAAATCGCAATGCGATGATGACGTACCACATTTTCAATCCATGACATAATTGTATCCATCCCTTTTCTGCTAAGGTGCCTTAAATGCTTTTCCTTAGGTTTATACATAAAGCTGTAAATTATAGGAATGATCAACAGAGACAGTACAAAAATTGCCATGATGTTTATGGAAGCGATTATACCAAATTCTCTTAGCAGCTGACTTTTTGTAAAAATAAAGGTAGCAAAACCAGCGGCTGTGGTAAGGTTTGTCAACAGGGTAGCATTGCCTATTTTTGAGATAACCCGTTGCAGGGATTTTGCCTGATTCCCATGTTTTTTAACCTCTTGCTGGTATTTATTGATCAGAAAAATAGCATTGGGCACACCGATAACGATGATCAGTGGGGGTATTAGCGCCATCAGGATAGAAATTTCATACCTGAACCACCCGATAAACCCTAGCGCCCAGATCACACCTATGCTCACGACTCCCATTGTTATAAAAGTAGCCCGGTAGGACCTGAAAAAAATAAAGAAAATTAACGAAGTGACAAGCAAGGCCAGGCCAACGAACAATCCGATCTCATCAATAATGTTTTGTGCATTCATTGTCCGGATATAGGGCATGCCTGAAACACGGACGTCTAATCCGGTATCCTTCTCAAACTTTTCGATGATGGGATTGAGCTTATCAAAAACAAATCTTTCCCTTATTGGGGTATTTACGATGTCCTTTTTTAGATAAAGCGCCGTTTGAATGGTTCCGGTTTCCTTGTTGTAAAGCAGGTGATCAAAAAAGGGCAGGTTGTGAAAGAGTTCATACCGTATTTTCTCAACATCCTCATTGGTCTCCGGTTTTTTATCAAATAGCGGTTCAATTGTAAACCGCTGGTTTTCTTCATCCTTGGCCAAAATTTTGATATCGCCAACAGAGACTGTAAAGTCGACTTCAGGAAAGCTATCCAGTTGCCGGCTGAGCTCGATCCAATGGTTGAATTTTTCTGCTTCGAATAATGACTCGTTGTGAACGGCCAATAAAATCAGGTTGCCTTCCTCGCCAAAAATCTCAAGAAACCTGTCGTATATGATGTTTTCCTTGTGATCTTCCGGAAGCAGGTTGGCTTCTGTATGTGAAAACTGAAGGTATTTAATTTTACTTCCCAGAAAAAGCGTAAACAGAAAGATAATCGTTAAGATCAGGATTCTTTTTGTCAGTATAAACCTGGAAATCTGTACCCAAAAATTCATTTTACAAAGTATATTCGTTACAGATCGTCTACATTTATTTTTCTGCTCAGGATAA
>JBFYPZ010000312.1:0-3256 GCA_041303035.1 Flavobacteriaceae bacterium | reverse complement strand
CTGCTCGTTTGGTTTCCATAGAGCCCCCCATTTTGTCTCCGGCGTAGGCAAAAGAAGCGAGAAAAATTGCTGAAGCCATTAAAAGAATAAATTTAAATCCTGCCATTTTCATAATATCCTCCTTTAAGTTTTAAATTGTGCTGTATTTTTTTCCTTAAACCCTAAGTCAGGCGATTCTCTTTCGAAAAATAACGCCGCAAATTGTTTTTTTTTGCGGCGCAACTTTTTTAGTATTTTCAACGATTTTCGATTATCGCATCAAACCAATAATACCGTAAGAAATCAAATAAATCGCCACAATGTAATTGAGCAGTCTGGGCATTAGAAGAATCAAAATGCCGGCGATCAATGCAAGTATAGGCTGGAGAGCAAAATGTAACATCATAAATCCACCTTCCTTTTATTGACCGTTATTTCAAGAAACAGCGTTAAATCCTCTTGAAACCGGTCCTGAAATTGGTCTGAAATTATTTGATCTTTAAAAGATTATTAACCTTTTAAGATCTCCTTTTTTATTTTTCTACTTCTCTATGGTAAGATTTGGTTGAACCGATTTGACGTTTACAACCTCTTTTGCAAGCTGGATTACTTGTTGTTTCTGCTTTTCAGATTTTACGGATCCTTCCAGTGTGACAACGCCCTCCTGGGTGCTGACCGTTATTTCGGATCCTTCGGTGTTTTTGCTAAACAGAAAAACTGTTTTAACCTTACTGGTAATCCAGGCATCACTCATGAACCGACCGGTTTTTTGCAAAATGTTTTTTTGGTCTTCAACCACCTCCTTGTCGCTGACCCCCAAGCGATCAATAACCTCGGTAACACCCTTTGTGTTTTTTGCAATTTGAATAGCCAGATCTTTTTCAATTTTGGAACCGATTAATCCCGTCAAAGTTACGGTTCCATTAACTGTGTTTACCTTGATATCCATTCCGCTTGTATTGCGATTCCACAACAGGTTGTACTTCACCCTTGCGGTGGTCGAGGCATCTTCCACTGCCCGGAAAAAGCCCGGATCCTCTCTGCGACTTTCGGATTCAGGCTCAACAGATATTTTATTGTCCACCTCCCTGACGCCTTCCACACCCCGTGCGATTTCCTCCGCGAGTTCTTTTTCAATATTGCTTTCCACGATTCCGGAAAGAGTGACCACCCCATCCTCAACCGTAGCATCTATTTCAAATGGATTCAGGTGTTCATTTAAAGCGTAGGTCGTTATAATTTTCGATTTTAACCATAAATAATTGCTTTTTTCGGAATCTTTTGAAACTGGCTTTTTCGATTCGGTTGGATTTGTCGCCACGACGTCATTGCCCTTTTGAGCTTTTTCAGCTTTAACGCCAAAGGCGGGCCCAACTGTGAGGCCAATTGTTAAGAAAATTATCAGAAATTTTGTTTTCATGTGTTAATCCCCCCTTTTTTTAGTTTTTTACCGTGTTTTTATGTTTTGGTGGTTAATAAACTTTTTAACACCACAAAAATTTAGCATCATGCCGATGCCTTAGCAACAGACTGGCTTTTTATATTCTCAAGATTGCAGACTATCTCTGCGCCAATAAGAAAAATACATGCCGCATAAAATACCCATAATAGAAATATCACCACTGCGGTGAGAGAACCGTAAACCATCCCGAATTGTGAAATTTTTAGTATTGCATAGTAAGAAAAGATATGCTTACCGATTTCAAAAAATAAGGTGGTGACCAGACCACCAATTAAAGCATGCCGCAACATTATTTTCTTTTGCGGTACGATCATATAAAATACTGATGTGATCACGAAAAAAAGAACAACTGGAAGGACAAACCCCATGAGCACAAGATTTATGTTTCCGAAGCTCAGTCCGGGAAAAAATTTCTCCAGGGGTTCCATAAGGGAAAGAGCCAGCTTGATACCAAAAAACAGAAAAAGTGAAACAATGAGTGAAACGGCATAAAATAGTGCAAATAACAATGATTTAAAAAGTGAGCGCCTTCCGGGTGATTCAAAGATGATGTTCACTGCCCGTTCGAAAGAAAAATAAAGCTGATAGGAAAAATAAGCATAAAGTCCCAGAGTAAATATGTCTATCTTCCGATAGGTTATAATTTTTTGAAGCTCTTCCATGACTCCTGAAGTAGCCGTCGGGAAAAAATCCGCAAGCCTTATGGCCAAAAACTCATAGAATTGCTGATTTTCGCCTAGTAAGTAACCAAGAACTGCGACCAGGAGCAGGAAGAAAGGGGCAATGGACATCATGAAAAAGCAGGTGATCGAGCCGGCAAGTATAGGTCCGTCATGATTGTAAAAACCAACAATACTCTTCCAAAGTATATTCACATACTCCATATTCAGATATTCCTCCATGGGTAAAAAAGATTCCTATTTACAAGCACTAAATACACCTTATTTCCGATTTCCTTTTCGGGTTTACGGGTTATGATCCTCTCTCTTTTCCGCCATTCCGGTAAAACATGTCAAGCATTTAATCCGGGAGCCGTGTTATCGGAAAAAAATGGCGTTAGAAACATGATACGATTATGAATTTGGACAAACTCAATACCGAAATAAAGAACTGTAAAAGATGCGGATTGTGGAAAAATATTCGAAAAATGTGCCGAAAATGAAATTGCCTTTGAAATAAACACAGATCCTAAAAAGTTTGATTTGAACGATATCATGATACTCAAGGCTCCGGGACTTTATCCCTGTATTTGTTTTTCAGCCATCCAAGCACGATATAACCCACCACGAAAAAAAACAAGGTGATATAAAAGAGGGTCAGATTCATTTCTGCTGCTGATTTTCCCAGTACGATAAACGGGATTCCCAGAGCACCCTGAACGATGCAACTCATCAAAACGCAATAGCGGAATGGCACCCCAGCCAGCGGCAACATATAATTTTTGCCGGCATAGGGGATTCCCGGAATGGCCAAAAACAGAAAACTGTAGATTGCGTTGCCGTTTTCAGGTATTTTCGGTATACGGTAACCCATTTTATCGCTTAAAAACCGTTCGAGTGGGTTTCGTACCCAACTGGCCAGGTAGTATCCGATGAGAGTATGGAAGGGTAGTGCGAGCACCCAGATCAAAATGAAATAAAATATTCCGAACTTTATTCCCCCCATAATCAGGAATATGCTGATAGGAAAACCGACCAAGGGCAGGATCACCATCAATGCAATGAGCACTGGCACTGCGATCTTCTCTGTATCAGCGTTAAAGATGTCATCCCACCAGTAGGTGCTCACTTCAAGTGCGGTGAGGGCTACCAGATC
>JBFYPZ010000311.1:0-3264 GCA_041303035.1 Flavobacteriaceae bacterium | reverse complement strand
CAAAAACCCAACCTTAATAACTGCTTATGGCGGATTTGACATCTCAAGGAAACCATCCTATATATCCAATTATGGTGATGCTTGGTTAGACAAAGGGGGTGTTTTTGTATTGGCAAATATTCGTGGCGGTGGAGAGTATGGACCAAAATGGCATCAAGACGGAATGAAAGAAAAACGACAAAATGTTTTTGACGATTTATATGCCGTTTCCGAAGATTTAATTGCACGAAAAGTAACCTCACCAAAACATTTAGGAATAATGGGTGGAAGCAATGGAGGTTTATTAGTTGGAGTTGCTTTTACACAAAGACCCGATTTGTATAATGCAGTGGTTTGTGCAGTTCCATTGTTGGACATGCAACGGTATAACAAATTATTAGCAGGTGCCAGTTGGATGGGCGAATATGGAAATCCCGATATTCCTGAAGAGTGGGAATACATCAAAAAATATTCACCGTATCAAAACTTAAAAGAAGGCATGAAATATCCCGAAGTATTCTTTACCACATCTACTCGTGATGATAGAGTGCATCCTGGTCATGCTAGGAAAATGATGGCCAAGATGAATGATATGGGCTATAAAACCTATTACTATGAAAACACCGAAGGCGGTCATGCGGGTTCTTCTACTAACGAACAGAGTGCAAAATCAAATGCTCTGACATTTTCCTATTTATTGATGAAGTTGAAGTGATGTAATTAGAAGTAGTTACTCGTGACAATAAAGCACTACCGCTAACACGGGTTTGGCAAAAGTGGCGGTTCAGTGCTCCGCAGACACATTTGTGGTTTATCAAAGTTTGGTTCTCCGCATCAACATTTGTGGTGAAAATCGCCACCTTCGCCAAGCCCGAAACCGTTAGCGGTAATTTTAGACAGACATTTCAAACAATATTTAACTTTGATAACTTAATTTAAAAACAAAACAATATGAAAATACCTACTGAACCCATTGGAAGTATTCCAATACCTGCTGAACTAATTGAAGCAATATTATCTCCAACTAATGGAAATGATATAGAAAAACTGTATGAAAAAGCTGTGAAGGAAACCTTGACAGCTTTTGAAAAAACAGGTTCTCCTGTTATTACAGATGGAGAACAGACTAAACCAAGTTTTGTAACGTATCCTCTGCATGGTTTACCAAATCTTGCAGCAGGCGGAATGCGAATTGATTTCGCTGACGGGCATTTTCGTCAATTGCCGCTTTTAACAAAAGGACCTTTTCGGTTTGCGAATTATGCGGAACAATATCTTAAGTATGCTCAAGGACAAACAAAAGTCCCCGTTAAGCAAGCAGTAATTTCAGCATCAGCACTAAGTTTAATATACCCGCCAAATGGAATAGAGGGATATTCTCAATCAGAATTTATGTCAGACTTAATAAATGAATGTGAAAAAGATATAAAACTTTGTTTGAAGCAGGGCGCACATAAAGTTCAGATGGATTTTACAGAAGGAAGACTTTCTTTAAAACTTGACCCTTCAGGTGGTGTATTGAAACAATTTATTGATTTAAACAATCAGGTTTTTAATCGTTTTACGGAAGAGGAACGTAAAAAATTAGGGGTGCATGTTTGCCCAGGTGGCGACCATGACTCCACGCATAGCGCAGATATTGATTATACTGCGTTTCTTCCTGCACTTTTTGATTTGAATGTCGGCAACTTTTATCTTCAACTGGCAAGTGAACCTGACCATATAAAGGTTTTAAAAACCATTAAGCAATATCTTAAACCCAATCAAATGGTATTTATTGGTGTTACGGATGTAATCAATCCAAAAATAGAAAGTGCTGAAGAAGTAAGAGACAGAGTTTTAGAAGCAGCTCAATACATTCCGGTAAACCAATTAGGAACTACGGATGATTGCGGTTTTGCACCCTTTTGCGATGATAAATCAACAACCCGTGAAACTGCATTCGCAAAAATTAAAGCACGAATTGAAGGAACAAAACTTGCTGAGGAGAAATTATTTTCATAGCATTTCATTTTTGCGAAAAGTAAAACTACCGCTAACAGCACCTACAAGAAATTGGCGGTGCAGTGGTTAAATGATCCCGATAGCTATCGGGATTGTGCTTCTATCAAAGTTCCTGCTTGGTTGATCCCGCACATGCGGGACTTCGAAATCGCCACCTTTGGGTAGCTGCAAAACGTTGGCAATAATACGGAACGAATTTTGATAGTTCAATAAAATGTATTTACTTTGTAATAACATTAAAAAATTATGGAAGCATCAATAATCAAAATCGGAAATTCAAAAGGACTTCGTTTGAGCAAGACCATTTTGGAAAAATATAACATCAAAGACAAAGTAGAACTTATTCTTGAAAAAGGACAAATAATACTCAAACCAATTGCTCTACCGAGAAAAAATTGGGAAAAAGAATTTAAAAAAATGAGTGAAAACGGAGACGACAAGTTGCTTATGAACGATGTTTTCGAGGACGAAAATCTTGAGGAATGGATTTAAAACAATACTCAATTGTTCTTGTCAATCTTGACCCGACCATTGGAAGCGAAATAAAAAAGACTAGACCTTGTGTAATCATTTCACCTAATGAAATGAACAAGTATCTGAACACGATAGTTCTTGCTCCAATGACAACTAATTTAGAAAAATACCCAACTAGAGTTTCGGTCAAACACAACGGGAAAAAAGGAATGATTGCAATTGACCAAATTCGGACAGTTGACAAAACCAGAATAATCCGGGTTTTTCAAAACCTAACCGAAACGGAAATTGGAAAATGCAAAGAAGTAATAAAAGAAACCTTTGTTGACTAAAAAAATAAGTACTAATGCCAACAACGGCTATAATTAATTGTTGTATTTCGGTTCATAGAAACTCAGAATTAATAAGTCAACTAATACAAAAAAGGAAAATAAGTACACACAGTTTTGTTTACGCTAAGAATTGCCTCCAGTACCTTTGCGAAAAGATGTCGGCACACTCATACTCAAAGCTTCAACCAAACTGCCAAGTCAACAACTAATCATAGCCGAGACCGTTGTGCAACATTTGAAAATTTCCTAAAATGAAAATTAATTACAATGAATTAGATAAGTCGATTGAGATTAAAGACGGATTAAAAGCAAAGCCCAATTCTGTATTTATTGTTCCGCCTAATACTTATTTAGGAATAATCAACGGGACTTTCCAGCTTATAGAACCGACTGAAGCTTACGGACATCGCCTTTCTATTGATTATTTTTTCAAAACATTAGCCGCAGACAGCAAAGAAAAAGCAGTATGTATCAT
>JBFYPZ010000310.1:0-3267 GCA_041303035.1 Flavobacteriaceae bacterium | reverse complement strand
AAGATCAGGCGCAGGGCACAGGAGCATTATGAGGAAAAATTAAATGCACTGCAACAGGAAAACGAGAAAAGAAAGGCAGAAAATAAGGCGCTGAAAGAAATGGAAGTTTCTCTTATGCGGCGCGAATCAGAACTGCGCGAAAAACAGGAAGCCGTTAAACTGGATGTAGAGCGGGAAATGCTTTTAAGACAAAAAGAAATAGAAGATAAAGCCCGAGCAAAAGAACGCGAAAGCTTTGAGTTGGAAAAATTGAAACTGCTGAAGCAAATCGATGACAACAAAAAGCTGGCTGAAGAAATGAAACGCAAGGCTGAACAGGGTTCCATGCAGTTGCAGGGTGAAGTCCAGGAACTGGCTCTGGAAGAACTGCTTGCAAGAAACTATCCTTTTGACCAGATCAGCGAAGTACTCAAAGGCATGCGCGGCGCTGATTGCATTCAAACCGTTGTAAATGTTTCACAACAAGTCTGCGGCAACATTGTGTATGAAAGCAAACGCACAAAGAACTTTTCCAATGACTGGATCGATAAACTGAAGCAGGACCAGGTTGTCTGCAAAGCAGATATTTCAGTTCTGGTTACAGAAACAATGCCTTCCGATATGGAAAGATTTGGCGAGCGGAATGGTGTGTGGATCTGTGGATTTCACGAAGTCAAAAGTTTGTCATTTGTTTTGAGACAGATGTTGATCAGAACCCATGCGGTAAAGCTGTCACAGGAAAATAAAGGAGACAAGATGGAACTTCTGTACCATTATCTGACCAGCAATGAGTTTGTTCAAAATATCAGGAGGATCGTAGAGAACTACGATTCCATGATCGACCAGCTCAACAGCGAGAAAAAAGCGATGTACAAGATATGGGCGAGCCGCGAAAAGCAAATATGGGTGGTACAGGAAAATATTTCTTCTCTGTTTGGTTCTATAAAAGGAATAGCCGGAAAAGAACTGGAAACAGCCCATGTCCTCGAACTTCCTGTGAAAGAGATAGAAGATTAAAATGAGAATGAATCCTAATTTCAGAAATAAAAACATCCATTATGCATAAAATATGTACTGCCCTGGCACTTTGCCTTATTCTTGTTTCCTGTAAACAAAAAAGTAATGAAAAACCGATGAATATTGAGATCAGCGTTTCATTTGCGGAAGAACTTTCAAACAAAGCCCTCGACGGGCGGTTGCTGCTTATTTTTTCTGACAACGACAAAGAGGAGCCCAGGTTTCAGATCAGCGAAGGACTCAAAACCCAGATGATCTTTGGAATGAATGTAGACGGGATGTCACCGGGTAAGGTGATCTCCTTCGATGAAAGTATCTTTGGCCATCCCTTCCCAAGTATAGCAAACATACCCGAAGGTGAATATTATGTACAGGCCCTGCTGCATGTATATGAAACTTTTAATCTGTCAACGGGACAAACCGTAAAATTGCCCATGGACAATGGTGAAGGCCAGAAATGGAATCTCTCACCGGGAAATTTGTACAGTAAACCCTTTAAGGTCAGGGTCGGGGCCAATGGTATAGAACCTCTGGCTGTACTCATGACAGAAATAATACCTCCGATCAAAGAACCTGCGGACACAGAATGGGTTAAACATATCAAAATCAAATCAGAAAAATTGTCAAAGTTTTGGGGCAGGGATATTTATCTCGGAGCCCATGTGCTTTTGCCCAAAGGATTTGAAGATCATCCCGAAGCGAGATATCCTTTGATGGTGTTTCACGGGCATTTTCCTGCAGATTTTGGTGGTTTCAGAACCACCCCTCCGGATAAGGATCTGAAACCCGAATTTTCTGAGCGATTCGGTGTGGAAGGATATAATATAATCGAGCAACAAGAGGCTTATGATTTCTATAAACGCTGGAATGAACCCGATTTTCCCCGTTTTATAATTATAGAAATTCAGCATCCTACACCTTATTATGACGATTCTTATGCAGTAAACTCTGCAAGTCAGGGGCCTTACGGCGATGCCATTACCCATGAACTGATACCCTTTATCGAAAAAAAATTCAGGGGTCTGGGTGAAGGCTGGGCGCGTTTTCTTTATGGTGGCTCAACCGGAGGATGGGAAGCACTCGCTGTTCAGGTAATGTATCCCGATGAGTACAACGGTTGCTTCGCTGCCTGCCCTGATCCCATAGACTTCAGAGCCTATACGCTCAATAATATCTACAAGGACAAGAATGCCTATTTCTACGAAAGCAAATATAATAAGCTTGAAATTCCTATGCATAGAGATTACCTTGGACAGATAAATTCGACCATTAAAAATGCGAACCACCTGGAATTGGTCCTGGGAGATAAATCGCGTTCCGGAGGTCAGTGGGATATTTGGGAAGCTACCTATTCCCCAATGGGCGAAGATGGGTATCCGAAACGCATCTGGGACAAAATGACCGGAGAGATCGATCCTGAAGTGGCTACCTTCTGGAAAGAAAATTACGATCTCAGGCATATCATGGAACGCGACTGGGATAAACTGGGTGAAAAGTTAAAGGGTAAAATACACATCTATTGCGGGGATATGGACAATTATTATCTCAACAATGCTGTTTACCTGATGGAAGATTTTTTGGAAAGTACCACTGACCCCTATTATGCCGGTGAAGTGGCTTACGGCGACAGAGCAGAACATTGCTGGAACGGTGATCCCAATCAACCCAACCACATAAGCCGCCTGCGATATAACTCTATGTACGTTCCAAAGATCATGAAACGCATAGCCGAAACTGCCCCGAAGAATGCAGATCTGAGCAGCTGGATCTATCCTTAATACACTTGAGTTTGACTTCCTTAAAATGGAAAAATAAGCTATATCAAATGAATTGGTATATGACAGATCAATTTCTTTTGACTTGCATTGAATGAGATCCGTATTAGGTTATCGCCTTTTTTTATTTTTTCTTTGTGGGGATGAAATTTAATCCGGTATACCTGATTTTGATATTGACCTTTACCACGCACGCACAGGTAGGCGGTGAGCGCATTTATACTTTTTTAAATATACCGGGCTCTGCCAGACAAGCAGCGCTGGGTGGCGACATCTATACCATGAATGACGATGTAAACCAGCCGCTTTGGAATCCGGCCAGTATCAACCGTTTTCTTGACAACCAGGCATCCATAAATTACGTGAATTACCTGGGTGATCTCAATATGGGTTCAATAACCTTTGCCCATTTGATCACAAGAAGGTTTGGAACCCTGCATGCCGGCATTCAATATTTGAATTATGGAGATTTTATCGCCGCGGATGAGGACGGAAC
>JBFYPZ010000309.1:0-3273 GCA_041303035.1 Flavobacteriaceae bacterium | reverse complement strand
ATAACTGATGAGCAGGGCTATGCAACTGCCATAAAAGGAATAAGCCAGCAGATCAACAACCTGCAGGGACAACAGCATCCGTCCTATCAAATAAGTGAGCAGGACCAGAAAAAGTATGGGAAATTTTCGTTCCTCTATGGTTTCCAGTTCGAAGGAATCTATGAGCTGAAAATGTTTAAGAATATAGAGTAGCAGCAGCGGAAGTAAATACGTACTCACAAAGATCACCACCAGAATGATATGCTCCTGGGGTTTGGGTATATGACTCGGAGAGAGTAAAAAGTACATCAGACTGCCTATGGTACTGAAGAGTATAGGATGGAGTGCGTAGGAAATAAATTTACTGAGTGTGAGCATTTAAAGGATCTTTTTTCTTAACCGGGCAACAGGTATGTCCAGCTGCTCTCTATATTTTGCAACGGTTCTTCGGGCGATCAAATAGCCCTGATCTTTTAATATGGCTGCCAATTTATCATCTGTGATCGGATTTTTCTTATCCTCTTTTTCAATTTCGGTAGCGAGTATGTTCTTTATTTCCTTGGTAGAAATATCTTCTCCCTTTTCGTTTTTCATGGACTCTGAAAAGAAGTCTTTCAAAAGTTTGGTTCCGTAAGGTGTATCTGCGTATTTGCTGTTGGCAACCCTTGAAATGGTTGAAACATCCATGTTTATTTTGTCTGCAATATCTTTTAAGACCATGGGTTTCAGTTTTCTCTCGTCACCACTTAAGAAGTATTCTTTTTGGTAATTCATGATCGCATCCATAGTCAATAACAAGGTTTGCTGCCTTTGTTTTATTGCGTCAATCAGCCATTTGGCGGCATCCAGTTTCTGTTTGATGAACATCACCGCATCTTTCTGTGATTTTGATTTTTCTCTGGATTCTGAGTACCCCCGCAGCATATCGGTATAATCCTTGGATATCTTCAATTCCGGGGCGTTTCTGGAGTTCAATGAAAGCTCCAGCTCACCTTCATTCAACCGGATGGTGAAATCCGGTACTATATGCTCGGCGTTTGTATCGTTACCGGAAAAGGAGCCCCCTGGCTTGGGATTCAATTTTTCGATTTCAGAAATGGCATCTCTCAGTTCATCCTTGCTGATCCCTAATTTCTGGATCAGTTTGTCAAAATGCTTTTTTCCAAAATTGTCAAAGTTATTTTCAAGTATCTCAATCGCTATTTTTCTCTCAGGGCTTTCTTCTTTCTGCCTCAACTGTATCAGCAGGCATTCTTTCAGATCCCTTGCACCGATACCCGAGGGTTCCAGTTGTTGTATAATTTTCAGAATCCGCTCAATTTCGGCTTCATCAGTGTATAAATTTTCTGAAAATGCAAGATCATCCACCATATCCTGTATCGGTCTGCGCAGGTAACCATTTTCATCGATGCTGCCTACAATAAATTCAGCGATCTGGGCTTCCGTATCATTCAGCGTGCAGGTGCTTAACTGATTTTCCAGAAATTGATGAAATGTAGTGCCTCCGGAATAAGGCACCTGGTAATCTTCGTCATCACTGCTGGAATTGTTGGCGTTTAACTTATAATCAGGTATTTCATCATCGCTTAAATATTCATCGATATTGATGTCTGTTTCAATGGTTTCAGAATCACTATCTTCATATTCACTGCTGTTGTCCATACTGAGATCTTCAGAATTCTCCTTACCGTTTTCCAGGGCAGGATTTTCTTCAATTTCCTGGGCTATTTTTTGTTCAAAAGCAAGCGTAGGCAACTGAATTAATTTCATCAATTGTATCTGTTGGGGAGATAATTTCTGTTGTAATTTTAGTTGTAAGCCCTGCTTTAACATAAATCATTGTTGTGCTATAAAATTACACAAAAATTAAAGAATTTCAATTTTCTTTAATAAAGTGAATCCATGATGCTTCTGGCATCGGAAAAACCATGAATTTTGTGGCTCTTCGAAGAAAATAAGCCAAAAGGATCCGGTAAAATCCGTTAAGAACACTGGCCTGGATTAAAATTCAGCACTTTGAGGAGTTCTGGGAAATGGAATAACATCCCTGATATTGCCCATACCTGTTACAAATTGAACAAGGCGTTCAAAACCCAGGCCAAATCCGGCATGGATTGCAGTGCCAAATCTGCGTGTATCCAGGTACCACCACAGCTCTTTCTCATCGATATGAAGTGCACGCATTTTTTCCAGTAAAACATCCAGTCTTTCCTCTCTTTGGCTACCTCCTACGATTTCACCAATTCCGGGGAACAATACATCCATGGCCCGTACAGTTTTTCCGTCCTCATTCAGCCGCATGTAAAAGGCTTTGATCTTTGCGGGATAGTCAAATAAGATGACCGGACACTTAAAATGGGTTTCAACCAGATAGCGTTCATGTTCGCTTTGCAGATCAGCACCCCATTCGTCAATCAGATACTGGAATTTCTTCTTTTTATTATGTGGGCAATTTCTCAGGATTTCGATTGCCTCTGTGTAACTTACACGTTTAAAGTTATTTTCAATTACGAAATTTAATTTTTCGAGCAAGGACAATTCACTTCTCTGATTTGCCGGTTTGGACTTTTCTTCCTCCAAAAGCCTTTGATTCAGAAATTCAAGGTCTTCTTTACATCTTTCCGTGATGGTCTTTAAAACATGCTGAATAAAATCCTCCGCCAGGTCCATATTGGCATCCAGGTTGTTAAAAGCCACCTCGGGTTCTATCATCCAGAACTCTGCCAAATGGCGGGAGGTATTAGAATTTTCTGCTCTGAATGTCGGACCAAAAGTATAAACTTTACTCAAAGCCATGGCATAGGTTTCTGCTTCCAGCTGGCCTGATACGGTTAGGTTGGTTTCTTTTCCGAAAAAATCCTTTGAAAAATCAACTGTTCCATCCTCTTTCAGGGGCGGGGTTTTGGGGTTAAGTGCGCTTACGCGGAACATTTCTCCGGCACCTTCAGCATCGCTGCCTGTGATGATCGGGGTATTCACATAAAAGAAACCGTTTTTAACAAAGTACTCATGAATTGCAAAGGCCAGTGCTGAACGCACGCGCATTACGGCCCCAAAGGTATTGGTTCTGATCCTCAAATGCGCTTGCTCCCTCAGAAATTCCAGACTGTGTTTTTTAGGTTGTATCGGATATTCTTCCGGGTTAGAATCGCCTAAAATTTCAATTTTGGAGACTTTTATTTCAACAGGCTGTCCTGATCCGAGACTTTCTGTCAGCATACCTGTTACGGAAACCGCAGCGCTCGTTGTAATTCTTTTCAGAACAGCTTCCTCTGTCTTTTCGAAATCAAGAAC
>JBFYPZ010000308.1:0-3278 GCA_041303035.1 Flavobacteriaceae bacterium | reverse complement strand
TGCATTATTTACCAGCTACTGCTCTACCATCTTCTCACATAGGGCACTCTTTTGTCTATCGCGTTTCCTTTTGCAATCAATAACTGACCTCTTAAATACTGACAGATACCGTCTATCTGATATCGTATTACTTCCTGCCACGCGTTTCCTTTTGCAATCAAATGTAAATGTCGGATTTGATGCAATTTTTCAATATAAACACCGTTTGACGCGTTTCCTTTTGCAATCAAACCTCTACATTTGGCATTCCTAACCCTTTGCGCTTTCCGATTACGTAGTACATACCCGGGATGTTTCCTTCGCCATCCTTTCCAATATCCTTTATTATTCTGTCTCCATAGTTTTTGTTTTATAGGATTATTACCGGCTAAAAGCGGGTTCCTAGCCCAACTTCCGCAGTTAAAAAACGAAAACAATAGATAATCAACCATTTTCAAAAAAATGCAGGTCAAAATTAGCACTACATTTTTGATACGAACTCAGGAATTCTCATTCTTTTTGGAATTTGTATTCCTAAATGCTGCAATAATATTCTCTGTTCTTTTTCTGGCCTTACAATGCATCGAAGCTTTATTTGTTTACCCGACGTTGTAGGTAATATGATATCTCCACTTTGAATCTGTCCTATCTCATCCAGTAGAGTGCGCGGTGAATTTCCCAACCCTGCCCGGCTTTGCCAGCCTTCCAAAATTTTCCATAATACATACGCCAAAAAACAAATAAAGATATGAGCGCGGGTTCGATTTTTTGTTTGATGGCAAATAGGTCTTATTTTCAACTGCGTTTTATGAACCCTGAAGGCATCTTCAACCTGTGTCAATTGAATATAAACTTTCCAAACATCTTCTGCTTTCCAGTCACGCACGGCTGTTCGTAAAATGTAACAACCAGCGCTTGCTTCCATCCATTCTCGCTGTTCTTTATCCACTTCCCATTGCAATTCCAGCTTTGATTTTATTTGGTCATTTTTCTTAAAGTCAATTTTAAGTATTTTGCCTGCTCGCTGATTCCTTTGTAAAAGACGTCCTACTTGTCGTTCGACCACCCCTAAAGAAATGGGTTTTTGGGATCGTTCCAACCGGCGTTTTAAACTCCGTAATGATTGCTCAATCCTTTTGGAAAATAATTTATGCATTGATAATTCTTTTTGTCGACGATCTTCGCTCTGGCATATTAGGTAAACATCTTCTCCTTTTTCAGAAGGCGCAATCGCATAGCGAACCTTAACACCTCCGCGCACATTTGTCCATCCCTTTTCATCCAGTAATTTGTCTTTGTGTTTTTTTAATTCACTCTTTGGACAGCCCACAACGTAACGTCGGCCTCGTTGCTTCATCCAACTCATAATGTCCTCGCTGACCATTCCCCGATCCATCACCCATATGCGGTCCGTTCTACCGTATTTCGATTCCATTGTTCTAACAACTTTTTTAACCGTCTTTATATCATTCAAATTCCCTGAAAAGACTTCATACCCAAGAGGCAAACCGTCTATTGTTACAGCAAGTCCAATACACACTTGTTTACAATCTGGCCGATGATCACGGCTATGGCCCATTTGTGCTTCAGGATTTTTCTTCATCTCGCCCTCAAAATATGACGAGGTTACATCATAGAGTAAGAGGTCAAATGTGACGCCAAACAAATCTCCCCATCTTCCTCTTAAATGTTTTTCCAGCTCGTCTTTTAATGGCAGTATTTTATCCATTCCTCGATATAACCGGTCCTCATTTATTTTTTGTTCTTCTATGCCTAAAATATCACCCAAGGCTGTTTTGCGAAACCAGTGTTCTGCTATGTGCAATTCACTGGATGGCTCGCATAATCGTGCCAATGTTAATATTTCCGCCATTTTCCACCACGGAAGATCTTCCCGTCCCATCGGTAAATGAGATTCAAAAAAATTATCAAACTTTGCCATATGCCATAGCTTCTCTCCAAGCCATACATCACCGAATTTTTTTATACGTTCCATTCTTACACCATTCAGACGAACTTCCGCAACTTCTTTTTCAATCGGAGGATCAAATAAATCAGGGGGATTCTTTTGAGCGCCCAATTGTTCCGCCAAAGATTGCGCATGTTCTAACTTCACACCTTTGAGCTCTCCCAGTTGGGCAACGGTTTCTTGGTGGACTTTTTTTCCATGACGTACAGACCGGACCAATCGCCAATATATGTTTTTCTTACCATCTTTTTTTATAACGTCGTGTCTCAGGTACATGCCTATAGAAAACCATATTTCTACCGTCAATGCAAGGGGGTAGGTTAGCACTACATTCTCTTTTTGGCGAAATTAGACCAAACGGAGAAATCTAATGCGGTTATTTGGCTTTTTTAACCAAAAAATATATTTTTTAGGTCACAACTGCGGAAGTTGGGCTAGCTTTCCAGCGTTTTACTGATTCACGCCTCCGCCACCCACGGCACCTCGGTTTAGTGCATACCTTTTGTTCTCGGTAGGTTTGCTCTTTCGGCTCATATAGTTCATGACAACACTTACAGCGTTTTTTTCTCATCTGGGTATACCTCCACTGTAAGTCTATCTTCACTATTTATTTTATGTTATGGGTTTCTTTATGACAGAGTTGTCCACATTATCCACATTATTAACAAAAGAGAAAAAGTAGCAAAAAGAGAAAATTACGACTACTAGTCCAGCTTTCTGTTCCTAACGTCCACCTTTAAACGTTACAGAACAGCCTCATAGATTTTATCCCGCAGCCTGCGCCGTAAATGAGGAGTTTTCAGATTTATTGTATGTTTAATCTACTCATAAATTTGAGTCTGAGTTAATTCATAGGTCTTATTATTATATGAGTATTTTTTACTACCTATGATAAATGTATTATTCTTCATTACAAGTTCAGCATTATCTACCAATATGCCACTCAACCATAAAGCACTAATTGCATTCTTACCGATTATTTTAAAGTGATTATCAACATTAATAATCTCGAAATCCAAAAGTAATGCATCTTTTTCGTTATCCAAAACATTTTCTAAAATATATGTAAAGGTCGAACTAATTTCATTTTTAAGTTTTTTATCCGATATATCCACATTAAATTCGATAGTTTTTAGTAAAAAATCTTGGAACGGATTCCTACCATATTTATAAAGACTTCCCATGCTTTTCTTTAATCTTTTGTATTACATCACCAAGTACTGATTCATTTACATTTGACGTATAATCCTCATTATCCATTACTTTAACAATTTCTTTTCTTTTACTTTCAATTGCGGAAAACACATAATCATCAATAGTATCCGGGAAA
>JBFYPZ010000307.1:0-3284 GCA_041303035.1 Flavobacteriaceae bacterium | reverse complement strand
TTCAAAAAAACAGATCAGCTCGACCTTGAATTCATAACAAGTGTAAAGGTAAAAGAAGACCAAAATCAGGAAAAGTATTTTACCTGGGGAGCCCTGGTTTATGCACTGCCTATTGAAGCTACAGAACAAAAAGGCAAAGTGTACGCCCCCGGATTTGAGGATCTGTATTACACCCCGAAAGCCTCAGGTAAATACGCGTACTTTGACGATCACCAGGCGGGCTACAGAGATGGCACAATACATCTGACCCTGAAGAACAGCAAGACCAGACAGCCGGAACAGGTAACATTGATACCATTGGGAAAAACCATTCTAAGGCAGGTTACTTTTAAATAAACTGATCTTATTATCATTATGGCAGTACCCATGTTTGGCGTTTTTTGGGATGCAGGAGATACCCGATAATAACTAAAAAAGGAGCCATTTTTTTACTTCTGTTGGAGGTGATTTCTTAATTTAGTAATCCCAATTTCTGTTCTTATGAAAACAAAAACTTTTCTATCCGTCATATTGGTACTTATCAGCACTTTCACTGCTTTTGCCCAGGAAATAAGTAAAAAGGAAGCAAAGGAAAAGCAGAAAACAGCAAAAGAAAATCAGGTAAAGGCGCTGATTAATAGCGCATCGTTTGTCTTTATTGCGGACAGAGCCATGCCGCAGGGGGGCAGAACTGTTGATCTGATAAGTTACCAGGCCTATGTAAAATTTCAGCCGGACCTGATTGAGAGTTCCCTGCCATACTTTGGCCGGGCCTATAGTGGTGTTGGCTATGGCGGTGATTCAGGTCTTGAATTTGAAGGAAAACCTGAAAACTACACCCTGGAAGATGGTAAAAAAAATGTAAAAATAATCAACACCAGGGTAAAAGGAGATCATGACAGTTTCAACTTAAATCTGACAATAACCCCCAGTGGTTATGCCACCTTGCATGTTTTAAGCAATAACAGAAACAGCATTACCTATACCGGTGTTATCAAAGCTTTAGAAAAGGGTACGGAATGAAGGAAAAAGGTAAAAGTAAAAAGTAAAAAGTATTGAAACCTCGAACTTTGAACCCAGAACCAGGAGACAAGAATCAGGAGACAGGAAAAATTAAGATTGAGATATGAGACATTAGAATAACCGCATAACTGCATAACCGTACAACTGTAATTAGATCATTGAACTTTGAACCTTGAACCCAGAACCAGGAGACAAGAACCAGGAGACAGGAAAAATTAAGATTGAGATATGAGACATTAGAATAACCGCATAACTGCAATATGATCATTGAACCTTGAACCTCGAACCTCGAACCTCGAACCTTGAACCTCGAACCTTGAACCTTGAACCTTGAACTTTGAACCTGCCTCCGGCCGGGAAAAAGTATCAAGAAAAAACAATTAAAAATAATCATATGAAATGTAGTATCCTATTTCTTCTCGCCTGGTTTACAATACAGGCCAATGCTCAAAACCTGGTTCAGGGAAAATGGAAGTTCACAACAGGTGATCATCCACAATATGCCCAAACCGATTTTGACGACAGCAGTTGGAAAGAAATTGAAGCGGGTATTCCATGGGAAAATCAGGGTTTTGACGGATACGACGGATTTGGCTGGTACCGGATCAAAACCGTGATCCCTTCCTCAATGAAAAGCAATGCAGTTAAATATGGCGGCCTGATCCTTGACTTGCAAAAAATCGATGACTGTGATGAAACCTATCTCAATGGTACCCTCATAGGAAAACAGGGTCAGATGCCCCCGGATTACGTAAGTGCCTATAGTGCGGACCGCAAATATGAAATTCCTGTTGAGAAGATATTATGGGATAAAGAAAATACCATTGCCGTCCGGGTCTATGATCAAACCGGGGGAGGAGGTATGTACAACGGACCGGTTTCACTGCAAGTGAGGGGATTATCGGACAGACTGAACATTGCGGTCGATTACCCGTATTCCGACCATGTGTTGCGCACCGGTAACAGCATGAACTTGCCACTGCTGATAAAAAACAGTACCGATGAATCGCTGAAGGGTTCACTTATCGTCGAGGTTGTCAATGATTTCAAGCTTCAGGTTTACAGCAAAACAGAACCCCTGGTTCTCGGGAAACAATCAGTAAAAAAACTTACTATACCCCTTAAAGCTCTGACTCCCGGTTTTTATAAAACCATAGTATCTTTCAAAGCCGACCTGGCAAACATCAGCAGCCATACGGTATTTGCCGTTGAACCCGAAAAGATCATATCTCCCGTTGATTCACAACCTGATTTTGAAAATTACTGGAACAGAGCCAAAAAAGAGCTGGCAGCTGTGGATCCGCAATACAAGCTTATTAAAATAGACAGTTTATGCACGGCTGCACGCAATATGTATTTGCTTGAAATGCGTTCTCTCGGCAATGTGCTTATCCGGGGTTGGTATGCCGAGCCGGTTAAACCCGGTAAATATCCTGCAGTTTTACATGTTCAGGGCTATAACACCACAATGGTTCCGGAATGGGCCTATCAGGGAGCTGATTTTGTGGTACTGGCACTCAATATTCGCGGTCATGGAAACAGCCGGGACAATATAGCACCTTCGTTCAATTCGGTGCCTACCTATTTGCAGACACAATTGCACGACAAAGAACAATATATCTACCGCGGGGCTTATATGGACACCCGCAGGGCTGTGGATTTTCTGTTTACCCGAAGTCAGGTTGATACAACCAAAGTCGTGGTAGAAGGCGGAAGCCAGGGCGGTGCTTTGAGCATAGCCACCGCTGCCCTGAATAATGACCGTATAAGATTGTGTTTACCTGATGTTCCGTTTCTGAGCGATTTTCCCGATTACTTTGTCGTTGGATTCTGGCCCGGAAATGAATTTAAAGCATACCAACAGCAACATCCTGAGCTGGGTTGGGACCAGATCTACAAAACGCTCAGTTATATCGATATCAAAAACCTGGCTCCATGGGTAAAGGCGCCGGTTTTGATGGCTGTCGGCTTAAAAGACGAGACCTGTCCCCCGCATATCAATTTTGCCGCTTACAATCAGTTGCGGAGTCCAAAAGAATATGTGGCCTACCCCGAAGCCGGACATGGATTACCCGCAGAATGGTATCAAATAAAATTCAACTGGATAAGAAAGCAGCTGGGTATGAAACAAGGATAAAGGACCAAGTCAAAACTCAGAAGTCAACAGTCTCATTTCAGGACAAGAACGAGGAACCAGGAAAATGAAGATTAAAAAACTCCAGTTTATACTTTCTCAATTCTCAATACTTTTCTCATATTTCCGTCCACCAATCAAAAAATAA
>JBFYPZ010000306.1:0-3290 GCA_041303035.1 Flavobacteriaceae bacterium | reverse complement strand
CGAAGAACTTTTCAAAAAAAGGTTTGGCCCCGCCGATGACAACCCAGTCGTAACCGAAAAGTAAACCCCCCATCGCCGAAACCAGCGTAATCCCTAAAATAAACGATTTGTTAAAGTTTGAATGATTTGTCATGATCTGTTTAGTTCAATTCAAGGCAAAACTATGGATAATGATAGATAATGAAAATGAACAATCGAATTATAAAATAGACAATACTATTCTGAATCATTTATATCGGGTATTATAGAATATACCGGAGATGATTTCGCTGCTGATATGGATAAATGTAAACAGGAAACAAAAATGCAGTGATTTCGGCAAAAAGAAATACAGTAATTTCGGGAACAAGAGTGCAGTAATTTCGGGAACAATACTGCAGTGAACCTGGTGTAAAATTAAACATATTTTCCTTTCGTAATCTCATACTTTCTCAGAAAATTGTTTGTCTGTTTTGCATCCTATAGCCTTTACCGTGAAGCTGGATCAGTTGACACCTGAATAGCAACCTGTCAAGCAAAGCCGTGGCCAAAGTCTCATCGTCCACCGACCTGGCCCACTCAGCCGGTGACTTGTTCGTGGTGATAATTATCGAGGTAGTCTCATAAATTTGATTGATAAAAACAAAGAATTGGTTTCCGTCATCCCTGCCCAAAGGCAGAGTCATAATATCATCGATCACGATAAGTTGCGCTTCAGTGAGGCGTTTGAACTCCTTGGCTGCCGAGGGAGTATGGTCTTTCAACCTCAGACAGTAGAGAATGTCGTTCATCCCGCGGAAGTAAGCTTTATATCCACGCCGGATGGCATCATAGCAAAAACCGGCTGAGATGAAGGTTTTGCCTGTGCCTGATGGTCCGCTGAACATTATATTGTAGCATTGGTCCAACCAGTTCAGTTCTCGTAGCTGGTTCATTTGTGTGGCCGACAGCCCGGCATCAAATCGGTGATCATAGTTGTCAAGGTCGTGGGAAAGTGGCAGTTTGGCCAGCTTCAACTTAACAGTAAGCTGTCTGGCTTCTCTGCCCTTGATCTCCTCAGTAAAGAGGTTATAAATGAACTCATCATAGCTGGGAGAGTTTTGTTCAGCTTCATCCAGCAGCCGGGTAATGTTTCCACCGATTCCAGAAAGCCTCAGGCGCGTGGCCTGACGCTTAATAAGCGGTATGAACTGGCTCATTGCTTTGCAGGGTTTGGTTAAAAATCAGCTCATACTCATTGATGTCAGACCTGGCCGGCTCCATATAGACAATCAGCTGTGTCTTGGCATCTCCCAGAGGCTTGATGGCAGGCCGGACGATTTTGTTGACCTTATCGACCTTCTGGTTCTCAAGGATGGATTTGAAGTCATTGGCACTGAAAAGGCTGTTGTGTACACAGAACTCCAGGGCAGCTTCCGATCGCTCCCTTCCGCTCTTCTCTGCCCAAAGAAGCATCGTAGAAAGCTGGTCTCGGACATAACGGGGATAAAGGATATTGATCTTTTCAATAAATACCTCAATGCTGCTGCTGCCTCCAAAAAACTCCCGGGTTTTTTCCCTGAGGGCATCCAGTCTGATGGAAGTATCCCGGCGATGATTGGTATTGATAACGTTGTGCCCCCCTCCTTCCGGAATAAGATGGGTAGCCAGAACACTGCCACCGGCATCTTTTATTAACAGTTGGTTGTCGTTTTCCGTGACATAAACCCGCGTTTCATCGTTACGGTATGTGCCAAAGGGCAGGGAGTAAATGTTCCCGTGATACTTGATGGTGTTGGTCTTGATGACCTTATACCCGTTGTTCTTAACCGTAGGATACAATGGAATCCACTTCTGAAGGTACGGCTGTTCATAGATCCATTGCTCCTGGGGAATCTTACGCGTTGTATTATGCACCATGCCGTTGCCGGTTCTGAAAAGCCATGCCGGTGCCTGCTGGTTGAGAATGTCAGTGCTGATAAAAGTCCTTTGAAAGAGAAAATTGCGCTTGGTGTATTTTACCGTGTTTTCCACTTTGCCTTTGCTCTCAGGATCAGCAGCCCGGCAAAAAATCACTTTAAATGGCCGGCTGGCCTGATAGCGATCAAAGACTTCGGTCATACGGTAATCTCCCCGGTTCTCACTGTAAAGAAACACGCTGTCCTGATCATATATGATCTCTGCGGGAATCCCCATGAAAAACTCGAAGGCCTTCTCATGAGCGATGACCGCATCTTCAGAGGTAAAAGGCTTGTCCTGGAACAGCAGGAACTTTTGCCGGCTGTAACAAAGAAGCATAATGAAAAAATAGACCTTAACCCATTGGCCGGTGCTTGCGCGTAGCTTCTTCTCCCCAAAGTCTACCTGTGCCTGTTGACCGGGTGGAAGATCGGCAAGTGCGGAGTACTGCCTTTCACTGGCATTTACTTTGGGAATACCAAAGTCCCTGCGCAGAAGCATCACATAGTTGTAAATGGTTTTGGGATCAACCTTTGGAAAATCCGGATAGCTTTCCTTCAGCTTATCGTGCATCACTGCTGCCGGAGTATCCGGATATTTTTGAAGATAATTGACAATAAAATCTTTGTAGGAATCCAATAGTGACTCTTTTGCCCATCTGTTTTCTGAAAAATCGTCAAACTCTTCCTGGGTCATCTCCAGGAACTTCTTTACTGTACGAAAGTTCAACGAGAGTTTGTCTGCAATGCGCTGAATGGTAAAATGTTCAACATTGCGCAATTTGTGAATCTCATGATACATAATGATAAGTTGTTTTTGTTGTGCATCCATTACAGTCATTTTTAAGTTATGCCTGCAATGTAACACTGGTTAATAATAAAGTTAACTTATCACTGTATTCTTGTTCCCATTCTTACTGTATTCCTGTTCCCGATTTTACTGCATTGTGATTCCCAAAAACATTGTATTTGTTGTTCCCGGTTACAGCCTTGCCCTGATACGGTCTAACCCATACGCTGTCTTGGCTTGTCCGAACTTACCTTCAACCGGATTACGCTCTCCCGGTCTTACGTGATTGGGCACTGCCGAGGGCCGTCCAAGTGGCTTGGCTATGAGTTTAATTCCTTTTTCCTTCAAAAGCGCTGTGAACTCCATGCCGGTGAACTGGCTGCCTTGGTCGGTATTGAAGATTTCCGGTGTACCATATAGACTTAGGGCTTCTTTAACCGCCTCGATACAAAAATCTGTGCTCAGGGTGTTTGATAACCTCCACGAGAGTACCCGCCGTGTTGCCCAGTCCATCACCACGAACAGATAGACAAAACCCCACACGGCACTTTGCGTTGACGCGACCCACGTCAACACCGCCGCGA
>JBFYPZ010000305.1:0-3291 GCA_041303035.1 Flavobacteriaceae bacterium | reverse complement strand
AAAGATTAAATGACTAAAATATCGGTAGGTTATCACCATACCTGCAAGAACAATTCTTAACTGAAACTCAATGAAAAAATGGCAGTAATGAGTTCTAATAGAAAAAGGTTAGAAGAAAACCTGGTTGCAACAGAAAAAGATAAGTGGGCGCTTCGTTTATATGTTGCCGGAAAAACACCAAAAGCCCTTACTGCATTTGCAAACCTGAAAAAGATATGCGAAGATCAGTTGAATGGTAAATATTCTATTGAAGTCATTGACCTTCTGGAAAATCCACAGTTAGGTGCAGCAGACCAGATTCTTGCCTTACCCACATTAATAAGAAAACTCCCGCTTCCTGTTCGTAAGATAATTGGCGATTTGTCTGATACAGAACGAGTACTTGTTGGTTTGGATTTATTACCTGTCAGTTGATTTTTAGATGAAAGATAAACATAAATTCCTGGAAAGAGTAACTCAGGCCACTCCTGATATTATTTATTTATACGATCTCCGGCACCAACGATATATTTATATTAACCGGGAACTCGAAAACCTGCTGGGCTATTCAACAAAGGATATAGAAAAAGCCGGGGCCAAACTGTTCCTCGGAAGAATTCACCCTGATGACCTGCCGAAGGTGACAGATCATATTCAAACCCTTGCTTCCACCCGGAGTGATTCTTTTTTTGAGCTTGAATTAAGGATAAAAGGGAAAGACGGCAGTTATTTGTGGGTTTTTGTTCGCGAAAATGTGCTCCTGAGAAACACCGACAATCAACCCGAAATATTGTTCGGGATATGTCAGGATATCTCCGAGCGCAAGCGGCTTGAATTGATTTTGTCCGATAAGGTAAGAGTACAAAAGCCCGCGGAGAAAAAACTGAGCATGACTACAGAGCAATTCTCTGATGCCTTCTACATGAGTCCTGCCGTCCTCGCCATCACCCGACTCTCCGACGGGAAATTCATTGAAGCGAACAAATCCTTTCTGGACGTATTTGAATTCAACCGGGAAGAGGTGATTGGACATACATCTACGGAATTGAAATTATGGTCGCCTGAAAATCGTAAAAAACTGTTAAGCATCCAACTTCAGTCGGGAGGTTTACCCAATACCGAACTCGAAGTGAAGTCTAAATCTGGCAGAATAGTAAATATCGTGTTCTCATCAAGACCCATGGAGGTGGAAGGCGAAATCTGTCTCATAACAACAATGATAGACATTACCGGGCAAAAAAAAGCTGATGAAGCTCTGAAAAAAAGCCAGGCACTGCTCTTGGAGAGCATGGAGAAGATCCGGATTATCACTAAAAACACTCCCGATCATATCCTGGTTCAGGATAAAGATCTTCGGTACACTTTGGTTATTAATCCGCAGCTTGGTTTTAAAGAATCAGATATGATCGGAAAGACTGATTATGATTTAGTTTCGAAACCTGAAGCCGCCAAAATCAACCTGATCAAAACCCGGGTTATCGAAACTGGCAAGCCTGAAAACATAGGGGCCTACCTGAGTGCCAGAGATGGGAAATCAGAATATTTAGAAGGGACTTATGTCCCAAATATTGACGATAAAGGCAATGTTCAAGGCCTGATCGGGTATTTCAGGAATGTTACTGAGCGCAAGCTGGCTGAAGAAGAAATCAGGAAATCCAGGGAACAGATTGAGCAGCTTTACAGGCATGTAAATAAAATAAGAGAAGAGGAAAGAACAAATATTTCACGTGAAATTCACGATGAGCTTGGCCAATCCCTTGCCGGACTCAAAATTGATCTCATCAACATGAAAGAGAATTTGGACGTTCTGTTGCAGGAAAAACTCAACAGGGCAATTTCCCTCCTCGACAAAACCATTAAATCAGTCCGGAAGATATCCTCTGATCTGAGACCTGAGATGCTTGATGACCTGGGACTCGCCCCTGCAATTGAATGGCAGACGAATGAGTTTAAAAAACGGACTGGAATAAAATGCAAACTTGACCTTGAAGAAATAGAAGAGCTTAATGCCGATGTTTCAATTTCCCTTTTCCGGATATTTCAGGCAGCATTGACGAATATTATGCTTCATTCAAAAGCAAAATCAGTTTCAATTAAGATGTCATTAAAAGAAGAAATGGTTATTTTAGCTGTAATTGACAATGGTAGAGGAATAACACCGGCACAGATCAATTCCCCTAAGTCCTTCGGAATAATGGGTATGCGCGAAAGAACGAACCAGATAAACGGGAAGTTTGAGATTCATGCGGGAAAAAACAAAGGGACAGAAATTATAGTCTCAGTTCCTCTGAAGAAGCAGTAAACAAAAGCGACTTGTAGTTATGAAAATCCTTATTGCAGATGACCATACCGTAGTCCGGGAGGGGCTGAAAGTGATACTTTTAAAGCTTACGGGCGTAGAACAGATTGAAGAAGCGACAAATGGCACAGACGCCTTGAAGAAGATTGAAAACAACATGTACGATTTAGTTATACTCGATATTTCCCTTCCCGGAATGTCGGGACTGGAGATACTTAAGAATTTAAAAATCCGGAATATTGTGACACCTGTACTGATACTTTCCATGCATCCCGAAGAGCAGTACGCGTTGAGGGCATTGAAATCAGGCGCTTCGGGATATGTTACCAAGGACAGAGCCGGGGAAGAATTGCTGGCTGCTATCAGAAAAATATCTTCAGGCGGGAGGTACCTTTCCTCTGAACTGGCAGAATATATTGCTTTTAACTTCGATAAAAAAACGGAACTGCTGTTGCACGAGAAATTATCAGAACGTGAATTCGAGGTTATGCTTCTTCTTGCCCGCGGAAGATCAGTGAAAGAGACCGCCGGTGAACTCTTCATCAGCGAAAAAACCGTTGGCACTCACCGGGCAAGGATCATGAATAAAATGGGAATTAAGAAAAACAGTGAGCTTATTGTTTATGCCATAAAAAATAAGCTGATAGAATGAAACGCCCATAAACTCACCCCCTGCTTTTGGGGATAAGTTCATGTTGTCCACCAGTAAGGTTTTTCCCTACAAATAATTCAGTATTTTCCGTACTGGAAAATCAACGTATCACCGATATTCCTGCGGTATCTCCCAATGTAACTTTGTACCGTATTGATATTTATCCTTATATCATAAAGAATGGAGAAATTATGAAAATTCTGATTGCTGACGATTCCGCCGACTTTCGTGAAAGGATCAGGAACCTGCTGGATCTGAATAAAAAAGTGGAGGTTGTTGGTGAAGCTGCAAACGGTATTGAGGCTTTGGAACTTATAAAAAACAAAGAACCTGATATGATTATTCTCGATATCCGGATGCC
>JBFYPZ010000304.1:0-3302 GCA_041303035.1 Flavobacteriaceae bacterium | reverse complement strand
ATCCTGTGTGTTGTAAAACCAGCTGACTCCTTTTGAAATCTTGTGTTCACCATCCGGTGGTCCTTGCGGATTATGCTTACTTACTAAACTGTCCTTTTCCGGATTATACCAGTCAAACACCCATTCCCCCAAATTCCCGGTCATGTCATATATCCCCAGTTCATTCGGCTTTAAAAGACCAACTTTGTGAAAAGTACTGTCGGAGTTTTCTCCCACCCAACCGATCTCAAGTTGATTGTTGCTGCCGCTGTAGCGGTATCCTTTGGTTTTCCTACCGCCTTTGGCCGCATATTCCCATTCTGCTTCGGTTGGTAATCTGCCGCCTGCCCATTTTGCAAAATCATTGGCTTCATGCCAGGTAGCAAGCATCGGGTTTTCATCTTCCCAGGCATCATACACTTTTTTTCCGTAGGCATTTTCTGCAGGAGGTTCAGGCATCTTTCTGCCGGTACTTTCACAAAATTCCCTGAACTGTTTAACCGTTATTTCGTATTTACTGATATAAAAGTCATTGATTTCAACCAGCCGGCTTGGACTGGTAAAACCCTTTATGGTATCGCCTTTGGGACTTATTATGATTTGATTTTCCCCCTGTTCAAAAGTTCCGCCCTCAACAAAAACCCAGTCAATTTTTAAATTCTTCTGTTCCTGATCTTGTTTGCAGGAGATGAATTGTATAATTACGATTCCTATGAGAAATGCCTTATTTATCATTTTAATCTGTTTTTGGATCCTGAGACCATAATTTGAGGAGAAAATTATAAAATCGAATTACCGCCTGTTTACCTGCAAAGGCATACCTAACCTACCTCTGTTGGCATACAGAATCTCCTGAATATTTCATAGAAAAAATTATTTTACATAATACAGTCCGGCATCGGGCCCCAAAGGTAAGCCCCAGAAAATCCAGACAATCAGTAATGCTGTCCAAAGGACAAAGAACACCATAGAATAGGGTAGCATGGTACCTATCAAAGTGCCCATGCCTGCCTTGATATCATATTTTTGATAATATACAATAATGAGTGCAAAGAAACTCATCATAGGCGATATCACATTGGTTACGCTGTCGCCAATGCGGAATACTGCCTGCGACAGTTCGGGAGAGTATCCGAGAAGCATAAACATCGGTATAAAGACCGGGCCCATAATTGCCCATTTTGCAGAAGCGCTTCCCATAAACAGATTGATAAAGCCACTGAAAATAACAAAAAGAACAACCAGGGGGATAAGACCTATATCAAGTGTTTGAAGAGTTCCTGCTCCTTTGATGGCCAATATGAGACCGAGATTACTCCATTTAAACCAGGCCACAAATTGTGCTGCAAAGAACACAAGTACCAGAAAAGCAACAAGTCCTTTAAAACTGGTACTCATTCCGTTAATTACATCCTCATGTTTTTTAAATGTTTTTGTTATATAGCCGTACACAATACCGCAAGTTGCCGCAACCAGAAAAAGTATGGCAATGAAACCCTTCAGCAATGGAGAATGTAACACCGAATTATCTTCCCCTCTGAGAAAGCCGTTTTCGGGTATTAGTCCGATTGCGAACAAAGCCATCCAGCCCAAAAACACAATCAAAACCCATTTAAGTCCTTTTTTTTCATCCGGCAACAAGGCTTGAATGGGTTCTATTTCTACATTTCCGGTGTATTTTCCCAAACGTGGCTCAACCCATGCATTGGTTACCCAGGTTCCTGCGAATGAAATAACAAATGTAGAAACTGCCATGAAATAATAGTTTGCAGTAGGCATTACGTAATAGTCAGGATCAATAATTCTTGCGGCTTCTGTTGAAAGACCTGCCAGAAGGGGGTCGATCGTTCCGATGATCAAATTTGCGCTGAAGCCTCCGCTCACACCGGCAAAAGCAGCCGACATACCGGCTAGTGGATTACGGCCCAGCGAGTGAAAAATTACTCCGGCGAGCGGGATTATCACCAAATAACCCAGATCGGCAGCCATATTCGACATAACACCTGCGAATACGATGATAAAAGTGACCCATTTTTTGGGTGCCCTGATCATCAAGGCATTGATAGCTGCTTTTATCAGGCCGCTGCTTTCTGCGATGCCTATACCGAGCATGGCCACCATAACAATGCCGAGGGGTGCAAAACCGGTGTAATTATTAACCATTTCAAGCAGTATCCGGTGCAAACCTTCAACAGATAACAGGTTGACTACCTTTATCGTTTCGCCTGATGCAGGATTAACTCCCTGCCATCCCAGGTAAGAACCAATTGCAGAAATCACCAGTGTGATCAATGCAATGATTCCAAATAAGGCTGCCGGATGAGGCAGTGCATTACCACCTTTTTCAACAACAGTTATAAATTTGTTAAGCGCATTTGTGAAAAAACGTTTCATTACAATATATATTTGTTTTGTTGTTTAGAGTCAAAATATTTATTCAAAGATATCGAAAATCACGACATCCGCTTGCCATATAAAAAGGTGTTTTTTATGGTCTGCTTAATTTATGAAATTGCATTTAAAAAATAAATATTAGGAATAAAGGGATTGGAAGAGACCGTGAAATATATTGTTGTCAAATGATGATAATAATAGCTCGGATTCTCAATTTTATCAACTTTTATTATTTTTATTCTTTTGGTATGAAATATTCATTAGTAATCTTGATCTTTTTTACGCAGACAATCTATTCTCAATTAGGAAAAAATACGAATAGTTTATTTGAAAAAGAAGGGACTAACTACGATTTTAAAGATGTCGACCCGGAATTTACATCATATAGTTATTCTCAGATTGTTGATCTTGGCAATGGAAAAACATGCGACATATTGATTACCTATTTTATTGATCCTAATAAAGATCTTTGTTTTATGGAAACTTATGTAACCTGCTCTGCTGCTGCTAACACATATGTTAAACTCTTTGACAATAATTATATCAAAATAGGTTCTAATATTTGGAAAAATTATGCTGATAATACAATTTATACGCTACAAATTGATGGTGATTTTTTAATTGTTGAATACTTCTATGATTAAGTTTTATTCTCAAACGATAATTTACAGATTTATTTCAAGTGTAGGATGATGGGTTTTCTGTTGTAACTTTATGAGCCTTACTAAAGATTAGATAGCCAGCAGAAGGAAGAATTGTCAACCAAAAGAATAAAGATCTGTAAATCAAATATCTACAGAGCCTTTAGTGGGGATTGAGCAATTAACTGCCTTGGGCCTGATCACTTCAGTCCTGCAAATCAAACCTGTAAATTGCTCAGCGCAATTTTACATCTTTTCATAAAAAAAATCGCTCAAGTAAAATGGCGA
>JBFYPZ010000303.1:0-3317 GCA_041303035.1 Flavobacteriaceae bacterium | reverse complement strand
AAAAAATTATTCCATAGCCTGCGTGATGAAAAATAAAAAAAGTTATGTTAAAATATGACGTGAAAATTTGAAACCTAAGTGAAATGAAAAATGTTTGAATATTTAGAGATAGTCGAACAAATGAAAAAAAGAAAAAGAGGCCAAAATGCAAATAAGTAGCCAATTATCCTCAATTTTGACTTTAATCTTCATTATTGTTGTTCTAACGATGGTTTCAGGATGCGTCCAAAAAAACGAAAGTGAAGTCCAGGCACCTGGAATCGAAATTTTTAAAATAGGAGCAATATTACCCCTAACGGGTACGCAAGCATATTTTGGTGAAGAGGCAATAGCAGGAATAAAATTTGCCGAGAAGGAACTTAAAGAAGAATTGAAGGAGAAAAGAATAGAACTTGAAGTAATTTATGAAAACTCGCAAAACGTCCACGAACTAGCAGCCATTGCAGCCAACAAATTGTTAAACATCAAACAGGTAGATTGTTTGATTTCTATATTTCCTATGTGCCCGGTGATAAATGGCGTTATACAAGGCAAAAATGTATTACATCTGGCAGTCATTATGTCATCGCATATCACCAAACTCAGCAATACTATTAAAATTTACCCCAGTCATGTCGAAGAAGCACAAAAAATGATCACCTACATGGAGTCTGTAAAGGCTCAAAAAGTCGCCATTTTTCATTTAACAGTAAAAGATCAGGAAGAGATGGTATATGATAATATCATCCCATCTTTAGAAAAAATAGGTTTGAAATTCTTAGTAGAAACAATGGGATTTACAGATGTTGATCCAAAGGCCCAAATGAAAAAGATCAAAGATTTCGACCCGGATTTTCTCATACTGATTTTACTTCCCGATTTTCATCAGAAAGTTTTTAAAGCCATTCATGATGTGGGCGGTATGCCTGAAAACTGCAAGATTATAGGTAACATATCATTTCTATATACGACTGACACCCCCAAAGAATGGCTGGAAGATGTTGTCTTTATAGCTCCAAAGCATTTTATAGGGGGTTTGGATTTGCCAAAAGAATTCATAGAAAACTTTAAAAAAGAATATAACCAGGATCCCACGATTGTCTCCACATTTCTTTATATCAACGTAAAAATTTTGGGAGAGGCTTTGTTAAATGGCAATACCTCATCCCGGGATATCATTAATTTCCTAAAAAATACCAAAAAACAATTCAAGACCGTTGCCGGTGAAATTGAAATCCTTTCTGACGGTGATTGCACAGTCTTCCTTGATTATGGAGTGATAAAAGGTGGTAAGAGACTCGCATTTACATTGGATCAACAGCAGCTTAAAGAATAAGTTTTTTGGTATCACCTTAAAATAGCCCAGGTCAGGGGGACTGAGTTTGTTAAAGACCCGAATCTGTCTTCGGCTTTATCTGAATTAATTTTATGGATTTATACATCAAGAGTAGCTGTACATACGTATCGCATAAAGGATAATTCAAAAATACTATTGGACTTAATCCAAAAAAATCCTTATTCCTGGAAAGTCAACGAAGCCGCAATTAACCATCTTAAAGCCGTTGTACCGATAGAAGAAAGAGCCCTTGAAGAAATCTCAGAGGCTGCGGAAGAATGTCTTAAAAAACGAGGCGTGTTGAATGGGAAAATCGGTTTTGCTCTTCTGGATTTGGCAAAGGAGATACACGAAAAACTGCCCAGTGAGGCAAAGTAAAATAATCTTTAAAATGCCCCAGGTGGAAAAATTTGCCCAATTAGTTGATCCGGTGCTTAAAGAGTGTAGGTAATGCAGCCGGTTTCCCGGTCAATCCCGGCGAAATCTTCAAATCCCTTTCGACGTTCAACAGAGACCGGATAACGGCCTCCCTCCTGCTGCTTCCTGCAAAAAAGGCCCAAACTTAACCCTCCTGGCTCGTATTAGGGTTAGTGGGGAAGAGGCGTCCCTCCAAACCTTGTGTGTTTAGTGTTGAGTGTTAAGTGGTTAAGTGGTGGTGTCCTTCGGTCAGGCGAAAATTTGAAGGAATGATGTATGGTTGTATGATTGCATGGATGCATGAAGAGATTTTGAGAAATGCAGGGCTGCATGGATGCATGGAGCGCTTTTGAGGAATGCATGGATGCATGAAGGATTCGCGCTTCGCGCGTTTAAATACGTGGCCCAGGGCCACACCTCTCTTTCTCTCAATCATGAGACCATTCAATTTTTCAGTTATATGCGCCGCGCACTCCCGCCCGCTTCAGCGTAAGCGCTTAATTAAGTGCGGGTGAACACAAGATTTTGGCCGAACCCCTACATCCAATTCAGCCCGACTAACACTATCGCTAACACTGATTCCTGGAAATTCCCTACTTTTTACAAAAGGGGCATCTATTTTTTTGATTCCTAACGATGGATTGCCATTCATGACCTTCTTTACATTTCCACCACACCCTTAAACCGGATTGAGGAGTGACATTATCGGGGGTTAGAGTTCCATTTTTAATGGGGTGCCATAATTCGGCTAAGCCGGGATTTGAAATTCTAAAATTATGATCTTTTGTGGCCAGCCGTCCGGAGCAATAAGGGCAGCCATGTCCATTGGATCTATGTTGGATTTTGGATTTCCAACTGTGGCCTTTCTCACATTTCCACCAAACCATTTTTTGTGTTTTTTCGGTCACATGGATTGGTTTAAGGTTGCCGTTTTTAGTGGGGTGCCATTGTTTAGCCAATTCAGGGTTTACAGTCGACAAGCAGTTATCTTTACAAACTTTCCTATTGCTGCAATAGGGGCAGCCTGTTTTATATCTGAATCTTGTAGAAACGCATGCTTTCCACTCATGCCATTTTTTGCAGATCCACCAGACTTTTCTACCTGAGCAGGCGGTGACATCCGCCGGGGTTAAATCCCCGTTTGCAGTGGGGTGCCATTCTTCAGCCATTCCAGGATTTTCGTAAATCAATAGGTCCCATTTTCTCATAACAAGATAGCCACAAATCCCGCATCCTGTGACGCTTTGTCTAACGGAAACAGTTGCCTGCCATTCATGGCCCCTTTTGCACCTCCACCATACTTTTGTTATAGAATGAGGAGTGACTTTATCAGGGGTAAGTTCACCATTTTTATAGGGATGCCACTGCCCGGCTAACTCAGGGTTTATGGTAGCAAGGCAATACTCTGTATTTGGTTTTCGGCCTGCACAAAAGGGGCACCCCATTCCATAGTACCTATTGGCAATTATAGCTTGCCATTCATGGCCTTTCTCACATTTCCACCAAACTCGTTTAATGGTAACGGGAGTCACTTCTGTGGGTAGGAGGCCCTTGTTTTTTGTAGGATGCCACTGCGCTGCGAGTC
>JBFYPZ010000302.1:0-3321 GCA_041303035.1 Flavobacteriaceae bacterium | reverse complement strand
TTTTTACTTTTTCCTTCTTTATCCTTTCCTCTTGTCATGAAAATAGTTCATTAAAATCGCTACCTTTGATTTGTTTCCAAACTTCATTTTATGTACTGGAAAACCTTAAACCTTCTCACCGGATTGCTGTTCTTTCTTTTCACCGGTCAGCTGTGTGCGCAAATTTCTTATCAATATGTAACCAACCAGAAATTTTCTTTCGGATCCTATGGCCGGGTTGGCGTTGACTGGTCATTTGAAAATGGTGGTTCTATCGGCCGCAGGCTCAATTTAAACAACATGGGCAGCATAGGAGGAAGACTGGAAGAACAGGACTATATTGAAATTGCTCCGGCTTTTCACTGGTCTCCAAAAAAAGGAGACAGCACGATCATCAATGTTCAGATGAGACTTTCAGTCTATTCTAAAAGTCTTGCAACCATTGGAAACAGCACGACCAGCAGTCCGGGAGGCCTGACTTTTGCTTTCCCTGAATTGTTCGCCGAAGCCAGAAACATCCGCAATTCGGGTGTAAATGTTTGGATCGGATCCAGATTATACCGGGGTGCCGATGTGCATATTGCCGATCATTTTTATTTTAATGACCATTCCGGACAAGGTTTTGGCATAGAGTTCAAAAAGACCAGGTTTGCAGCTTTGTTTGTGGCGTCTACGGATACCACTTCTACCCTGCCACCGTATTTTTACCTCAATATTGAAACAGGAACACCCAGCGCGGCACTGAGACAAAGGCTGGTTACCACGCTGGAACATGATTTTAAGATCAAAGAAGACCAATCCCTAACGCTTTTGGGGGAATACCATAGAATGGCTGATGCCGATTCTGAGAATAATGACATTCCCAAAGACAGTTCGGGAGTCATCACCAATTTTCCATCTGATTACGGACTTGTTTTAGGTGTAAGGCACCATATCGATTTTAAAAAAATGAAGACAGGATCTTTTAATGATTTTACCATTCGCTACGGAAGCAGAATTGCCAATGGGGGTGATGGCGGCTTGTCAAGAACCTGGGCAACTTTTGGTGCCCCTGATACGGTTGCTTTGAGTTTTAAAGGAGCTTATTCCATATCGGTTGTCAACCATACAGTTCTTAATTTTTCTGATAAAAACACCCTGAATCCCTATCTTATTTTTACCCAAAGTAAAGGGGGTGCCGATATTAATGGATTATCCCCGACTTATTTTGGAAAAGAAGTTTACAACAAAAAAGTTGATTTTACCATTGGGGCACGAAATGAATATTATTTCAACGACTTTTTCCACCTGATCACCGAATTGCACTATTCTCAGAGAAAAGATGGCGATAACCCCTGGGCGAGCATGGTAAAGTTTAGTATTGCCCCTGTTTATGTCCCCACAGGAACCAGAGATACCTGGGCCAGACCCCATTTAAGGTTTGTGACATCTGTGGCGCGTTACAATGATTTTGCACAGGAGACCCTCTATTCCCCTTACCTGCAATTTACAGGCAGTAAGGAATGGGGATACTATTTCGGGGTAAAAGCCGAATGGTGGATCTTTTAATTGAATTTTGAGTGATGAATGTTAAATAGGAATCAGGAAACAGGAAACAGGAATAATTTTGAATGTTGAATGATGAATTTTGAATTGTTTTTTTTACTTTTTACTTTAAACTTTATCCTTTATCCTTGTTTTGTCCTTTATCCTTGATACTGTCTTACCGCACTTTGCAATATCCTGACCACTTTATCCGCCAGCCATTCGGGTTGAAGAACTTTCACCAGACTGCCATGCATCAGGATGTTTTGTATAAGCTCAAAATTGGGAATCAGGAGCAGCTCAATACGCAGTTCTTGCTCATTATCGAGCAGGATCTTTTGGGATTGGTGAAGTTTTAGAGATTTGATGTATTTTCCCTGCTGTGGCTTAAAAGAGAGCACCACCGGTTCCAGCTTTTTATCGGTGAGCTCCAGGCCGATAATCTGGCCAAAAAGCGCATGGGGATTTTTTTCGGGATTCCTTTCAAATACTTCGGTGCTGATTTGTATGTTCTGAATCCTGTCCACCCCAAATTTTCTGAACTCCTCCTCTCCTTTTGCTATGCCCACCAGGTACCAGCGGTTGAGGTATTCCCTTAAAGCATAGGGCTGCAAAACATAGGGGCTGATCTGGCCTGTCTGGTAGTTCTCATGATCGAAAGAAATCGTTCGCTTGTCCTGAATAGCCTTCAGCAGGGGTTTCAGGTTTTTAACGCCTTTAAAATTGCCCGCGCTGTCGAAGGAAATGTACTGCAGCGCATTTTTTCCCTCCGACAGGGTATTTACCAGCAGATCTGCGGTATTGACGATCTCCAGAAAATGCGCAAAGGATTCCACATCCTCCAGCAGGCTTTCCTGGTAATCTATAAAATACCCGTCCCGGGAACGGTCGTAGGGAATTTCTATCAGGAACTCATTTCTGATCGTATCGAGGTCCCTTTGCAAAGTTCTTTTGGTAATCAGTATATCGTGCTGCTGAAGGGCCTCGTCAATCTCAAGAAAGGAACTGTAAGGTTTTTTGTTCAGCTTTTCCAGTATGAGCTGGTAGCGGCGGTATTGGAGGTATTTTGACATTGGTGAAAATTTATACCAAGGTAATGATTATTGTGACATGACGTGTCGTTATGATGAGTATTGAGATGTGAGATATGAGATTTCAGATGAGGAATCAGGAACCAAGAGACAGGAGACAGGAGACAGGAAACAAGGAAAAAGGATAAAGTTTAAAGGATAAAGAATGAGAATTGCAGGAGACAGAAGAAAAGAAAAAAGATAAAAGACCAAAGATAAAAGTATTGGTCTGGTTCCCGGATTTGAGATTAGGGTTTGATACATGTCTCATATATCTGAGTGGGCTTTGATAGGCTTTATCCATACATAAGTCATACACTAACCATACACTCCCCATACACTAGCCATACACTAGACAAGGATAAAGGACAAAGGAAAAAGGAAAAAGTATTGAGTATTAAGTATTTAGTATTGAGATTTGTCTTATGGGTGTTGAACTGGTAAAACTTGGAATACATTTATCTAACAACGACACATCCTGTCACAGTACCACCTATACCTTTGTTGTATCATTTAAATCCCCTACCATGAACACAGAAATAAAATCAAACACAAAAATGAAAACACAGAGCAACAGGGTACACTTTGCGAATTTCCACGTTGCCGGCTTTAGCTTTTACGAAGGTGTGCTGGCTTTTGAAAATTTAAAAATTGGCAAAGAGGTAAGTCTGAAGCCCGATCCTACCAATCATTACGACAAATATGCTGTTGAAATCTGGTTTGGCGAACACAAGCTGGGTTTTATCCC
>JBFYPZ010000301.1:0-3327 GCA_041303035.1 Flavobacteriaceae bacterium | reverse complement strand
CGGAAATTCTCAATCCATAAATCGTCGAAGATCTAATCCGTCCCGTGGTGGTTTCAGGCTGTAAAAATATTGGGAGATATTTTAATGGCTTGTTATCACCCTCTTACCGGCTATCTCGCTACAAATGGCGGTATAACTTTCAAATCTACCAATGCACTCCCCGGGACTTATCTTTCTGTTCCCTGTGGAAAATGCGTTGGCTGTCGTGTCGATCAGTCAAAAGGTTGGGCAATTCGCTGTGTTCATGAGGCATCTCAATACGAAAAAAACTGCTTTATAACTCTAACCTATAATCCTGAACACCTGCCAGAAGATTTAAGTCTAAACAAAATACACTTTCAAAAATTTATAAAAAGACTTCGTAAAAAATTCGGCTCTGGTGTTCGGTACTTCCAATGTGGAGAGTATGGAGAAAAATTATCTAGGCCTCATTATCACGCGTTGCTCTTTAACTTTGATTTTCCAGATCGAAAATTCTGGAAAATCAAAAATGGTATAAAATTATATACTTCTGAGATCTTACAAGATCTGTGGAGTGATCCTAAATTCAAACAAAGCTATGGCTTTTCAATTGTTGGTGATGTTACCTATGAAAGCGCATGTTATATTGCTAAATATGTTCTTAAAAAAATCAATGGTAAAATGGCTCAAGATCATTATTGTGGCTTGCAGCCTGAGTATGTTAATATGTCTAGGCGTCCGGGGATTGGAAAAAATTGGATTGATCAGTTTCAAAATGATGTGTATCCGCTTGATAAAATTATTGAGAAATCCGGTAAAGGTAAACTAATCTTTTCTAAACCGCCCAGATACTACGATAAAATTTATGACTTGACAAATTCGGAAAAATTTAATAGGATAAAATCTATTAGGTTAAAAAACGCAAAAGAAAGTCTGGACAATAGGCCGGCTCGGCTGCGGACTAGGGAGATCTGCGCTAAAGCTAGCTTATCACGATCAAAAAGGGAGTTGGAAAATGGAACAGAGGGTATATAGTGTCTTCGATATTAAAGGCAAATGCTATACTAAACCATTTTTTATGGTACATAACGGAGAGGCTTTACGCCTGTTCGGTGATGCTGTCAATGATGAAAAAACAACTTTAAATAAACACCCTGAAGATTATCAATTATTTCTGATAGGAACTTTCGACGATAACTCCGGTCAATTAAAATCAAAATCAAATCCGGAATTCTTATCTAATGCTGTTGACTTCGTAAAGGAGAAATAAAAATGGAAAAACGCGTGGTAAAATTGGAATTCAATAAAGACGATCCCCGCTGTGTTTCTCAGACTCAAGCTCACTTTGCTAAAGATCTAAACATAAACAGCATAATGAAAAAATACGATAAAACAGGTACTATTGATCCCTCTCTAATTAAAAACGGAAGGCCGTTTTATGGGGATTTTACTAAAATGGGGGATCTTCAAACTGCTATGGCTGTTGTAAATAAAGCAACTGCAGCCTGGGAGAATCTTCCTGTTGAAGTTAAAATCAAATTCAATCAAAATCCATTAGAATTGTTGACTTTTGTCAACAAACCTGAAAATCTGGTGGAAAGCGTTAATCTCGGCTTATTGCCTAGAGAAATGTTACCTAAACCGCCTGAACCAGAGTTACCTAAACCGCCTACTGCTTAGGTAGGCGGAAGCACAATTACAACCGACTAGATAGTAATTGTGCTGACTGACACCAAACAAGCACAAATGAAAAAAAGGTCAAAAACAGGGGATAACCCTGTGGAAAAGTGGGTCAAGTATTTGACAATAAATAAGATAAGATATATTATAGGAAGTTAAATTCAAAGCTAAAAGCGGAAAGAGGAAAAACGCATGGATTATCAACTAGAAATGGAACAAATGATTAAAAATTCTAATTCCAGATCTGAAGCTGATATCTACCGTAAAAAATTCAATAAACCCTATGAGAGCATTGAGCGGATCAATGCTATAGTGGAAAGAGTAATGGAGAAAAACAAAAACGGAGAAAAAATATGAAATCTGTTATGCAGCACCAATTCTCTCAAGCACCTCAGGCTAATATTCCGAGATCAGTTTTTGATCGTACTCACGGATATAAAACAACTTTTGATGCCGGCTATTTAGTGCCTGTCCTTGTTGATCAATATGTGCCTGGAGATACTTTTAATGTTGATGCAACTTTCTTCGCAAGGCTTTCTACTGTGATCTTTCCAATAATGGATAACCTTTTTCTTGATGTTCATTTTTTCTCAGTTCCTTACCGCCTCTTGTGGTCAAACTTCAAAAAATTCATGGGGGAGCGTGCTACTCCTACCGCTTCGATTGCTTACTCAATACCTCAAATGCAGTATGGCGCGGGTGGTTGTACTATCGGCACGCTTGGAGATTACTTCGGTTTGCCTATTGCTGTGGCTAATCAAAAAGTAAACACTCTCCCTTTCAGGGCATACAATTTAATCTGGAATGAGTGGTATAAAGCTGAACATGTTCAATCTAATGTTGTCGTTGATATTGATGATGGCGATGATGCAATCGCTGATTATGTTCTTCTTCGTCGTGGTAAAAGGCATGACTACTTCACTTCTGCTATACCCTGGCCTCAATCTGGTACTGCTTCTTCGCTTCCTTTAGGTACTGAAGCTCCTGTCCTTGGTATTGGAAAACTCTCCACTAATTGGCTACAGGCCGGGCCGACTAATTATTATGAAAGTAAAAAATCTGCTGCAACTTCATACTCAAACTACGGAGAAATCCGTACTGATCATGCAGACAGCGTTTTCGCTATTGATCAGGATAATGACAATCCTGGCTATCCCGATATTTATGCTGATCTTTCTGCTGCAACTTCGTCAACAATTAATGAAATCCGGGAAGCGTTTCAAATTCAAAAACTTCTCGAAAGAGATGCTAGAGCCGGTACTAGATATGCGGAAATCATCATTTCGCATTTCGGTGTCGTTGATCCTCAGCATGCAGTACTTCAGAGGCCTGAATATCTTGGGGGATCTTCCGCTCCTGTTCAAATATCTCCGATCGCAAACACTTCTGCAACTGCAACTGAAAAACAGGGAAATCTTGCTGGTATTGGCACTTGTGCCTGTCGTGGTGGATTTACAAAATCCTTTACTGAGCATGGGTTGATCTTAGGTTTAATTTCTGTTCGTGCTGATCTGACTTATCAGCAGGGATTAAACAGGCTTTGGTCTATCTCAACTCGTTACGATATGTATTGGCCGGCTTTCGCAAACTGAGGTGAACAGGCTATACTTACTCAGGAGTTGGTATGTGACGGATCTGGAAATGATTCTGGGATTTTCGGTTATCAGGAGCGTTACGCAGAATATC
>JBFYPZ010000300.1:0-3351 GCA_041303035.1 Flavobacteriaceae bacterium | reverse complement strand
AGTCGTAATATCTGGTTTGCTTGTAGGAGATAAACCTTCTTTTATAAAGCATTTTTGGCAAATACCAGTAAAAACTGAAGTGTGATCGCAGGATGGCAAAGGAATGTGCCGGACGCAGCTCCAGGGCAAATTTTAGGGCAGCCACGGCATCCAGGATCAGGCGGGCAAGTATTACGATCAGCACAAATCTTTTCGGTACATTTTTAGCAATCGTGAACAGGCTGTTCCTGAAATTCAGAAATGTTTTATGTGGGTTTGATTCCTGCAAGGTAGCTCCACCGACATGGTAAACCGTGGAAGTACCTACATATTGTATATCATAACCCTCATTCTGAATGCGCCAGCACAAATCAATCTCTTCCTGATGTGAAAAAAAATTCTCATCGAGTCCCTTCATCTGATGGTATACAACCGACCTGATAAACAAACAGGCTCCGCTGCCCCAAAAAATATCACAGATATCATCGTATTGACCATTATCCGGTTCGAGCTGATTAAAAATTCTGCCCCTGCAATACGGATAACCAAAGAAATCCACAAAACCACCTGCCGCCCCGGCATATTCAAATTTTGTTTTGTCTTTGTAATCCAGTAATTTAGGTTGAATCACTACGGTATTGGGTTCAAGAGCAAATTGAGCTGCTATGGGTTTTAGCCAGTTTTCAGTTACCTCAATATCGGAATTTACCAAAGCATACACGTCTGCTTTGATCTTTTTCAAGGCTTCATTATAACCCCTGGCATAACCTCCGTTCTCTTTATTTTGGACTATTATGATCTGTGGATAATTCTTTTGTAAAAAGGCAATAGAACCATCGGTGGAACGGTTGTCGGCCACATAAATTTTGGCATCGCCTTCACTGTATTTTACTACAGAAGGCAAAAACTTTTCCAGTAATTTTTCACCGTTCCAATTCAGTATGACGACAGCAATTTTCAAATGATCGGTATAAAATTTGGGTTATCTCTAAAAACGTGTGCAAACTTAAAAGATTTGACTTTATTAATGTTCATATAACCCGTTTATTTTTGGTAAGGGGGCAGTGTTTCCAGATACGTGTAACGTTCATTCAGGTGATCGATCTGGCAATAATAATGCGACAAACCGTTGGTAACGAACAAGTATTTCGCATTGAGCTTCATATTGTACCTGGCGATCTGGTCAAAGCTTTCCTGGGTTATGCTTATTTGCGGTGCCTTACATTCCACGATCAGTTCAGGTAATCCTTGTGTGTTGAAAACCAGAATATCCGTTCGTTTGGTTAAGCCATGCAGGTCGAGTTGTTTTTCGATGGCGATCAGCGATCTGGGGTAACTTTTCTCTGTGATCAGAAAATGTACAATATGTTGCCTGACCCATTCTTCCGGAGTGAGCACCACATTTTTTTTTCGTATCACATCAAAGATAAAAAGCTTATTTTCTTTACTTTTGATGCGGAAGGAATACTCAGGAAGATTTAATCCGATCAGGCCATCCATAACGCTTATCTGAAGCTGTTTTATACCCTTGCAGCCCTGGCTAAATTAATTATTATTCATGAAAAGAGTAAAACAAATTGAAGAGGATATTCTGAACGGCCAGATCAGGCCCATCTATTTTTTGATGGGAGAAGAATCCTTTTATATAGATAGAATAACCCAAATCATTGAAAATAAGGTATTAAAGGAAGAAGAAAAAAGCTTTAACCAACTGGTCTTATACGGCAGGGATGTAAGCATTGAAGAGATCGTATCTAATGCAAAGCGTTACCCGCTGATGGCGGAAAGGCAGGTCATCATCGTTAAAGAGGCCCAGGACTTGTCGAGAACCATTGAAAATCTTTGCGATTACGCTGAAAATCCGGTGCCCAGCACGGTACTTGTAATTTGTTATAAGTACAAAACACTCGATAAAAGAAAAAAGCTGGCAAAGATCATTGCCAAACAGGGTTGTTTGTTTGAAAGCAACAAACTCTATGAAAATCAGGTGCCGGAATGGATCAATTATGTTCTGAAAGAAAAAAATTACCGGATACAACCCAAAGCGGCACTGATGCTGGTGGATTATTTAGGAAACGACCTTTCCAGGGTGTATAACGAACTGGAAAAACTGATGCTGATCGTACCCAAAGAGACTGCCATCAACGAAGAGCATATAGAAGACAATATTGGCATCAGCAAGGATTTCAACAATTTCGAGCTCCGTAAGGCCCTGGGGGAAAAGAATCTGATGAAGGCATATCAGATAGCTCAATATTTTTCACAGAATGCTAAGAACAACCCGCTGGTCGTTACCATTTCTTTGCTGAATAATTTTTTTACCCAATTATTGATCTACCACGGACTGCATGATAAAAGCCGAACCAATGTGGGTAAGGCTCTTGGAATTAATCCGTATTTTGTGCAGGAATATACCGAGGCAGCCAACAATTACCCCATGCGCAAGGTGTCGGCGATCATTGGCTTCCTGAGAGAAGCTGACTTGAAAAGCAAGGGGGTAGGGGCGAATAACATCAGCCAGGGAGATATTTTAAAAGAACTGATCTATAAGATCCTGCACTGAGTTCTAGCGGAAATACTGAACATTTACCGGGTGTTGCTCATTGATTTCGAAATAGTCCTTTTCCAGATCAAATCCATTGGGATCATGAGGTTTCGCGTTGATGAGCAGGTCATGCACGCACCAGGCATCCTTACAACCGGAATTGTTGCTCTTTAGTTCAATGGCTGTTACTTTATCAGGATAGAGCAAAACCATCTTTTGCATTTCATTTTTATTGGGAGAAGCGATCTTTTCCGTTTCGTCAAAGGCATAAACTGCAAAAATCTCCTTTAACTTATCGCTGAGTGTTTTTGTGAGGGTTGTTCCGGGAGTAGCCGAACTGATGGCGCCGTCGAGGTTATAATAAGTGATCTTGCCCAGAATATGCTGCCAGACTGGGTTCGTATTCAGGATAGAAAAAAAATGATGGGCCACAAAACTTCCGCTTGAATGTGCCACAACGACTATTTTAAGGGAATCCATGCGCTCAATTTCTTTCAACAGGTTCTTTAAATGCATGGCCAAACTATCCGTGGCTATTTCTGAAGATTCAAAAAGGACATCCTTTGGTCCTTTTACGGCATATAAATTTCCAATGCCTTTATCCTTAAGTTTTGCTTCCCATAGTTTTATTGCCCAGTTTTCCGACCATGCTTGTTCGACAGACCAGCCTGCAAAGCAGATGAGGATATCCCTGTTCGTGTTTTTTTCCGGTACGGTATATGTAATTCCGTGGCTTACATATTCCCAGGCTATGGTATCCTGGGCGTAGAGGCCTGTAAAGAACAGAATGAATAAGTACGGTAATATTTTTTTCATATTTTCCTTTG
>JBFYPZ010000299.1:0-3370 GCA_041303035.1 Flavobacteriaceae bacterium | reverse complement strand
TATGCCTTCGGCCCGCAGGCCCACCTTTAGCCCATCGCCCCCAGGTGAACAAAACCAAAACCAGATATTTTCATCACCTGAAATTTTAGCAATGATGTCAGTAACGTCACAATGGTCAATGTCAGCCACAATAAACCCTGAGGGGGCTAAGACTGCTGTATTTTTGCGCTCGGAGAAAACTCCGCCAAATGTTACGCCTGGCAAGCTCTTTTTTGCCTTGGCATATGCCTCTTTACCCTTGTCGGCTAAAAGTTTCCTAGCCCTGTCAACTTGACTGCTGTACTTTCCGCGCTGGATTTCATCAATAGCGTTTCGCCAAGTTTTTTGGTCTATGGGTTTTGTTTTGATACCGTGATAGCAGGATAGGATGTCAAAAGTACTAAATAATTTTAAACCTTTTTAATGTTTAAAACTCTAATAACATTTTAAACATTAAGAACTTTATAAACATCAAGACAGCCTTGACCCAAATTATGTTCTTGCTATATTTTTTTTTTGGCGTTTAAAACATTTAGAACATAATAAAAGTTTTTAACAATCAAAACGTTTAAAACATTTATAATGTTTAAAACATCATAAAATATTAAGGTGATTTTAACACAATGAAATTAACCATTTATAACATCAAAGGCGGGGTGGGAAAGACCGATATTTCCCTGAATCTTGCCTTGACAATGGACTTGGCCATTATCACCAACGAGCCTTTCAGCCCGCTGGAAAAGATTCTGGACAACAGCCGCTTCATTAAACTGAATCGTGATGATGCATTGCCGGAAATACCGGAAGGGTATGACATTGTTTTCGATTTCGGGGGATACCTGGACAGCAGGGCTATCAACGCGATAAAACAATCCGACTGCGTGATTGTCCCGGTGGTAAACGAGTTTAAGGATGTGCATACCACCGTCAATTTCATTCAGGAGATTGAGGATTACACAGACAAAATTATCATAGTGGCCAATAAAACCCAAAACAACGACTTTAAAGAAATCAAGGAAATCATGAATCAGCATTACCCTGGTTATCCTGTTTTGGAAATCAAACAATCCAGGGCGTTGCCCAACATCATGAAAGAAAAGAAATCCGTTCGGAAAATGGTGGGTGATGGGGGCTTGAAATCCTATTTTTACAAGCCGGTGGCTGATCAGTTTGACCAATTAATCAACACTATAAAAACGTTAATAACAAAATAGCCATGGGAAAATTTGATCTTAGCGATATAAAAAAAGAGCCCAAAAAAAACATTCTGCAACAGCCCAAGCCAAAATTGGTGAAAGAGGAAACAAAGAAAGAGAAGAAACCAAAAGCGCCGATAGGCCGGCCCAAAAAAGCTCAGGATGATCGACTGTCCCAAAAAATTACCGTCAATCTGACAAAAGCCGAGTTTGAAAAGCTGGCATCGATAGCCGAGAAAAATTTCAATGTTCCCTTGCCCAAATTGGTCAGAAGCCTTTTGCAAAAAGGCGGGCATATTTAATAACGTTTTTAACTTTTTTAATGTTTAAAACATAACATATAAAAAGCTTTTTTTAGGTCTTGAATTTGGCCTTGGAGGACCTTTTTACCATTATGTAAAGTCTGGACAAGAGTCCGGGGAGGGGGAACGTCGTTATTTTTTTTCCGCTTTCCATTGTTCGAAATTTAAAACGCCTGCTTTTTTCGCAAGGCAGCTTTCCATTCTCAAGCGAACAAACATGTCGAGGCCGATTCGTTTTTTGCCTTTTTCGGCTTCGATTTCTTTGCGGCATTCTTTTTCCAAATTAGTCAGTTCATCTTCCGATAGCATTTGTTTGCACTGCTCAATTTTATCCCTCTTATATTTGCCATAGGCAAATTCCAATTCCCTTAATTGTTGTTGTTCATTTTCTTTTTGCTTTTTTTGTCGTTGGGATTCTTCCTTTTTTTTATCAAACAGGCTTAGGTGAAGCTGGTAATTTTCTTTGATGGCTTTCAATGTGTATGGGCCTAAATTTTCAACACCGCCTTTATTGTAATAATGCTCGACATAAGCCAGGTTATCCAATATTCGGCTTTCCGGATATTTTTTCAGGACCTTCAGGGCATCTTTGGGATTGACGCAGAAATAATCAACCAGCCGTTGGTAAAGCCCGGCATTTTGGATCTTTTCCACTTTGGGAGGTTCCATCAATTCCAGTTTATTTATGTCTTTGGTTATTATCTCAAAGCGGATCATCACCACTTTGCGGTGCTTTTTGATTTCGGTAAAATTAAAAGAAATATCGGTTTTTTTCGAAATTTCTTGCTGGGCCGGTTTCAAGACCCTGTCTTTGAGGTGTCCATATTGTTGGTATGTTCCGTTCTCCAGCCCCAGGTTGTCTCTCAATTCTTCTATCTCAACCGTCCTGCTTTTGAGTTTTTCCCATTGTTTAAGCAGTTCATAAATTCTGATGGAATAGGATTTTTTCAGTTTTAAGGCATATTCAAGTTGATATTTGGTGAAACGGTCTTTTAGTTGCAGCAAAAATGGTTTCAGTTTTTGGGAAAATTCCAGTTCGACATATCCGCTTCCTTCAAAATATTCTGCGGAGGCCAGCCATTGCAATTTCAGCCTGGTAACTTCTTTTGTTTCCGGATTAACGCCTTTGACAATCAACGATTTGTCTCCGAGCGAATCGGTGATCCTTTGAACTCGTTTATAGGTATCTTTGTCGTTGACTCCCACAAACTCCACAAAATCCTTAACCCGTATCCTGATTAAGGTGAATTCTTCGTCGTTGCGGTTGATCATGGAGGTTAGCAGCAAAATGACCCTGGCCTCTAGCAGGTTTAACTTGTAAGAGGCCTCGATAAGTTTGTTGGATTTTACGACCACCCGGGTTTCTTTTGTGTCTATTTTTTCCAACCAGCCTCCTTTTTTGTTTCATAAACTTGAAATATTTTGAGTATCTCACGTCTATTTTATTATCACACTTTTGTCAACATTGTGATACTTGGTAGTCTCACCCGCAATTTGTGATAGATAGACCGATTTTCACCCGCAATTTGTGATGGTTCACCCGCAATTTGTGATAGATAGATCGATTTTCACCCGCAATCTGTGATAGTTCACCCGCAATTTGTGATAGTTCACCCGCAATTTGTGATAGATAGACCGATTTTCACCCGCAATTTGTGATAGTTCACCCGCAATCTGTGATAGTTAAAGCTGGATAGCCCCTTAAATAAAGGGTTATTCGGCACCGAAAATATTTAAATGTTGTTATTAAAACAACTACAACGTAAAAAAATATTTTTCCCATGTCCTTTGAGAGTCGTCGTCGTTTTCTTTCTTTATTTATGTAATTTGCAATTGTCCCAGGTTAAATATTATAGCCTTGTCAATTCACGATATACGGACAAGGTCATGGAT
>JBFYPZ010000298.1:0-3376 GCA_041303035.1 Flavobacteriaceae bacterium | reverse complement strand
AATGAATTGACCAAAATGCCAATTGACCCCGCAACAGGAGAAGAAAAACTCATCGATATTGCTGGAACTTTTGGTCGGTCAAAAGGACATTCCTTATATGATTTCTATATTAGAGAATGGGCAGGAGTTGATCCAGCGGATGGTGCTGCCATGTGGTACCAATATTACAACGATGAAAATGGAAATGGTGTACTTGATTCTGGTGAAGGAATCCCTTCAATGGCTGAATTCGAAGATGAAAATCCGGATACAGAAGTAAGTAAAACAACAACAAAAACTTACGCCAATGCCACTCAGAAATATGTGAATAAATCTGCAATTCCTACTGTAAGTGGCGGTTTTAGATTGAATGCACAAATCAAAAAATTTGATTTTAGTGCACAGTTTATATACAGCTATGGCGGTTATGGTTTCGACGGCAACTACCAGGATTTAATGGATAATGACCAGATTGGCAACAATAACTGGCATACGGATATGAGAAACAGATGGCAACAGCCCGGGGATATTACCAATATTCCAAGATTGGATAACGGCACTTCTACGAACTATGTATCTGCTTCAACCCGCTTCCTGACCAAAACAGATTATTTGGCCTTTAATAACTTTAGAGTTGGATTTACTTTGGGTGAAAGAGATTTACCAAATAGCGGTATTGACAATGTAAACATCTGGGTTTCCGGAGACAACTTATTCTTAATGTCCGAGAGAGATGGTTTCAACCCAACTCAAAGAGAATCAGGTGCATCAGAACGTTATGCCTATGCGCCATTGACAAACTTTTCCTTAGGTTTGAGAGTTAAATTTTAAATAGAAAAATTATAGATTATGAAAAAAATATTTAAATATATCCTAGCACTCCTTTTTCTTGGAGGCATGGGATGGAGCTGTACCGAAGACTTCTTAGAAGTTTATCCAACAGAGTTTTTATCTGCAGAACAGTTAGAGGCGGCATCGGCCAACAACCCGGATCTTCTTGCAGGAAGTTTGAATGGTATTTATACTTTAATGTTTGAAGCAGGAACAGGTGGTACTGACGGCCACGATGATTTTGGCCAAAAAGGATATGATATTTACGGTGACATGCTCTGTGGAGACATGGCACTTTCTGTAAGTACTTACGGATGGTACAGAACGATTACCCAGTTTCAAGCTACTACCGATTTTACTTTCCAAGACAATTACCAGATCTGGAGATATTACTACAGAATTGTCCGTTCTGCCAATTTAGTAATTGACGCCAGTGGTGGAAATGATGTTGTTCCAGAATTGGAGGAGAACAAACATATTTTAGGTCAGGCAAAAGCACTTAGAGCTTACGCATATTTTTATCTTGCCCAATATTTCCAGGAAGCATATGACCCTAGTGAAGCTATTTTGCCGATCTACACAAATCCTACCGATCCTAACCAGCCCAAAAGTACTGCCGGTGAAGTATACACTTTGATTGAAAAGGATTTAACCGATGCGATTGGATTATTGGAAACGTTTTCAAGAACCCAAAAGAACCAGGTTAATAAATCTGTGGCCCAAGCATTTTTGGCTTACACTTATGCTGTAACAGGTGAGTATGGTAAAGCCAAAGATTTGACAGCCGATATTATCAATAACGGCGGTTATACTTTGATGAGTGCCGAAGAAGTTCTGGGTGGTTTTACCGACATCAACACACCAGGTTGGATGTGGGGTCATGACGTTGTGTTAGACAATGGGTTGGATTTGATTTCTTGGTGGGGTCAGATGGATGTTTATACCTATAGCTACGCTTGGGCGGGAGATTATAAAGCGATAGATGCAGATCTTTTTGCTGCCATTCCAGCCAATGATGTAAGAAAAAAACAATTCTTAAACAACCCTAATTCAGGACGTTATTTGCAGCCCATTAATAAATTCTACGACCTTGATAGAGTAATCGGAGGCCAGAGAAATATTGAAACTGATTATGTATACATGAGGGTAGCAGAAATGTATTTATTACATGCGGAAACTGCAGCTAAAAGCGGTGATGAGGGATCTGCAAAAACAGTACTCAAAAGGCTGTTGGACGAACGAATGGATGATACTTCTTTTGTAGATGGACTTTCGGGACAAGCTTTGTTAAACGAGATTTATTTCCAAACCAGAATTGAACTTTGGGGTGAAGGAAAAAGTTATTTAGCGATGAAAAGAAATAAGGCCGTTACTAAAAGGGGGCCTAACCACTATTCTAACGTAGGTGAATCTATTTCTTATGACGATGACAGAATGACTTTTGAAATTCCACAGTTAGAAATTCAAAATAACCCATTTATAGATTAAAATAAGTTAAAACCGAGGGAGTTTTACATAAATTCTCTCGGTTCTTTAACTTTCAATATTCTTTGATTAAAGTATTAACTAAAATATGTAGTAAACATGAAAAAACTCAACATATTAATTCTATTGGCCATTTCGCTAATTGCTTTTAGCAGTTGCAGTGATGATGATGAGGAAACCATCAATTACGTCGCATTTGCCGATAAATCAGCCACCTTTGGTGTGGATTTGGATGGTTCAAATACCAATACTTATAAAATTTTCTCAACCAAAATTACAGGTTCTGCGAGAACTTTTGATATTCAAGTTTCGCCGGCCTCTACTGCCGACCCCGCTTCTTATGAGGTACCTTCTTCTGTAACAATTCCAGAAGGAATTAATGAAGGTTCGTTTGATGTGACTGTTTCAGATATCAATATTGGTGAAGAAGGAAAGACATTGATCCTCGAATTTGTTCCGCAGGAAGACCTGTTTTTGGGACAAAGGCTCGTGTTAAATCTTAAACAAGTTTGTCCGACCAATGAAGTGATTTTGGATATCACATTTGATCCATATCCGGAAGAATCTTCATGGGCTTTATTTGATTCCGGCAACAACGAGATTGCATCCGGCACAAATTATGGAGGTGCTACTAAATTCAACAAAGCATTTTGTCTGGATAACGGAACTTATACTTTTGTGATGTATGATGCTTATGGGGACGGAATCAACCCACCAGGATATTATAGGCTAACTTATAATGGGTCTACAATTGTTCAAGGCGGCGCTTTTGAATTTGAAGAAAGCACAACATTTACAGTGACTAAATAAAACACATCTTACAATTAGATAAAAAGCCATCCATGCTTCGGCGTGGGTGGCTTTTTTATTTCCTGATTATCCATACATTTGTGGCATGGAAAACGAAGGTTCAAAAATTTTTGGTATCAGGGCAGTTATAGAGGCAATCAATGCCGGAACAACTATAAGCAAAGTCTATTTGCAAAAAGACCTGAGCGGTTCACTTTTCTCTGAGTTAAATGCCCTTATCAAACAACACAAAATAGCCACCAGTTTTGTACCGGTAGAAAAATTAAACCAC
>JBFYPZ010000297.1:0-3376 GCA_041303035.1 Flavobacteriaceae bacterium | reverse complement strand
TACCGAATCGGTAGCGGCAAATAGTCTGGTAAAACAAGAGAGATTGCAATTGCAAGTATTGCCCAAACACAGCAAATAAAGCACTAAATTTCAATTTCTAAATTCTAAATAAATTCAAAATTCAAATAACCAGGCCCCAAAACGCTACGCGAGCGGTGGTGTTTTAGGGGAATTCTGCCAATAGTCGCCCCCTGAGATTGATGTCGCGGGCGGCGGATTTTGTCATTTATTTCCGATAACATCGGTAAATTCACAAATTTTTGTTCCGTACCGCCCAGAAATTGTGCCAAAAGGTAGGCAGCGTCGTTGCCTGAGGATATGACGGCGGCTTTGAGAAGATCCTCGGCGGAAACTGAACTGCCTTTTTTAAGGGAAACCATGAAACCACCTGCACGGGTTGCTGCGGGCGTTACCCGAATCATGGAATTCCAGGAAATTTTTCCGGCATAAATATCCTCGATAACCAGAAGCCCTACCATCATTTTAGTCAAAGAGGCTATGGGATAGGCCTCATGCATATTTTTTTCCCAGACAATGGTGTCTGAAAAAAGATCATACAGAAGTCCGGCTCGGGCGACATTATCCTGAATTTTGAGCTTCGAGGAAGAAAATTCCGACGCCGGTTTCAAAGATTCTTCGGATTTAACGGAGGAGATTTCATAACCGGTCTGGTTTTTTACCACCTGATTTGAACTACCGTAACACGCTTGTACTTGAAAACAAAGCAACATCAAAGATAGCAAAACGGAAGAAAAATTTGAGAACATTTTTATAATTCCTGTTCGTGCTTTATTTCAAACATGAATAAACCCCTATGTTTTTAGTAAGCATAGCCGGTAAATCCCAAGGATTGCTTAATTTTGATAAAATACCAAAAAATTTTTTCTTTTCTCTATGATTATAGTCTGTTCGCGGCTTTGTAAAGATTTTTGTTACAGGCGGTTATCTTTTCAGGTTGAAACAAAAAATGCCAAGATATCACTGATAAAACATTAAGAATTTCATGAAGGTATCAAACTCAACCCGACAGGCAATAACGTTTGTTGACAAAACTCTGTAAGGCATTAAACTAAATTGTATAAACCAATCAATTCACAGCATAATTTTTTGGCAATTGATCAGAGTCGATAATGGGACTGATGGATTTTTGTCGGGTATGGGTAAGTGAATTGATATATGGGGGTCGGTCCTTTGAACCATAAACCGTTATGGCAAAGGAAATAAAACATGAATAAAGAATTGGGCTAATAAATTTGAAAGCCCAATAGGGAGAAAAGTACTATGGAAAAAATTCCATCAAGAGATATAACAGGTAAGTGTGATGAAGGCGAATGTCGTAACCGTGTTTACGAGAGCGACCAAGAACGTCAGCATGAAATCAATAAGATGAAAGGTATGGACTACAGCGAACCCGCTGAGAATAGTCCCCCCTGGACCAAAAAGCGCAATGATCCGCCGGGATGGTTGGGAGGTCGTGTATAATCCTGAACATTGTTCGGACAGCGCAAATAATTAGCTGAAAAAAATAATTAAGGAGGGCTTAAGGCTCTCCTTAATTTTATATAGAATATTTGTATGAACCCGGCCACTTCAGTCCAGTTTATGAAAAGAGCTGCGGTTACGTCTTTCAAATACCCGGTTTCCATCAAAAGAGCGGGAGCGGTCAAAAACCCTCCGGTTTTCATTTACAGCAGGGGTAAGAGGTGCAACTATTGAACCACGACTATTATTGAATCCTTTTATTTCCCTGGGATTGGTTCCAATTTGCGTCCTGCTGCTGTTTATTCCTTTTTCCATCCGCTGGTTAACTTGACCGGGTATCGTGGAAAAGCGATTCTTTATTTGATGATTTGGGTTATTACGGAATTTTTCATTGGAGCGATTATTTTCTCGGATGACCTTATTATTGTCGAAAACGCGTCTCTGTTCCTGACCATATTTAAAAAATGGTGAAGTATATTTTGTTCCGGATTCTTGAGGTTTAAGCCACTGTCTTCCTGAGGTGTTGATTCCGGGATAAGATTTTCTTTCAAACTTGCGTTGCGATGGATAAACTACAACACCTTTTCGAGTATGGTGATATCTTTTTGTACGATTACTGACTACCCCGATCACCCTCCTATGACTCCTAAAATGTTTTTTGTATCCATACCTGTTAAGAGTGATAACATGGCAGGTTCTGTGAAAATCATTCAATACAAAATAACCTGAAAACCAAAAACTTTGCCACCAGAATGGATAGGGAACCCAACTGTAGAGGTGATAATAGCCATAAGGGGGTGGATAATAGGTAACTACCGGCGCCCCGATGTGGTAATAGTAGTTGTTGATTACCGTCGGCTCGGTGTAATTATAAGATCCAAAGGAAGGTGGAGTTTTGCTGTAATTTGTGCGGCTATCATCCGGAATAATCGGCAACCCATAATCCGCAACAACGGTTTGAAAAAAGCCTATCGCCTCCGAGCGGTTAATGGCCAAATAGCCATAATCAGAAGCTCTTCCGATGGCATTCTGCAGTTCTCCGATGATGCCGGGTGTCATAGGGTGATTGGAAATCCATCCATTTTTCGGTTCAATCCCGAGTTCAGCCAGCATTTCCTGCGCCTGTGTTTCTGAATAGGCCGTACCCAATTCCAATATTTCCACCAAACTGCGTGCGAAATCACCTTGACGCACTAGCACCGGCTCAACCGGAGGAGGACTGACGGTATTTTGTGCGGATTGCACCTGGTATACCATCGGTATTAGACACAAACCGAATAGCATGACGAGAAGTTTGATTTTTTTCATGGCCGTCTCTCTTTGTGTAAATTATTATTTCACTTTACATATCATAATGCAATATCATTAGTTAGAAACGTCGAATTTTCTGAGTTTCTAAAAAAACGAATTTTTAAATATTATATCGAGCCCCGCGCCTATTTTTTCAATATTTTTGGATGAAACAGATCCGATCATTGGACTGAATACCGGGCTTCGCCGCAATGGCAAAAGGAATTATTCCAAACGGATTGAATCAAGATACCTGAAATCCATTTACTTCAGGTTGACATATTTGCTTATAATAATTATCGATATTAGATAAAAAAGAGAGACTAAATCATTTGTTAATATGTATATGCAGAAATGGAGGTATCTTATGACGCAGATCAAAAACGCAATGGAAATATTTCAGTTGCTCGACAAATCCAATTGTGGGGAATGTGGTGATAAAACATGTCTTGCGTTTGCGGGAGCGGTTTTTAAGGGCCAAAAAACAATAGATGAATGTCCTAAACTCGATGGAGAAATTATTGAGCGTTACGGTGATTGCACTGGAAATCAGAATACGGTTGACCAAAACCGTGATGAATATTTAAAAATACTAAAAGATCAA
>JBFYPZ010000296.1:0-3390 GCA_041303035.1 Flavobacteriaceae bacterium | reverse complement strand
CAATACTGATTTGCCTCGATTACCTTTGCAGCTATATTTGTTCTCCATGCAATCGGGTTGGGCTGGTTGGTATATTTCGTAAATCTTTTCAGTCCCATTAGCAGCATGCGCTGTTCATCGCCCTCAGCAAAATAAGCAATCGCTTCGGTGCCCATGTCCATTACCTTGTTTACGGAATGGTACAAGCTCAGCTTGGCCATGGTTATTTGCCCTTCTGCCTCTTTGTCTGAAGTCATTTTAGCCAGTTTGTCTGCTTTTAAAATGGCACTCTCCGACATATAGATCTCGATCATGACCTCGGCCGCCGCCAATACGAGCTGCTGGTGATTTTCCAGATCCATGCCATAGGTTTGCACCGCTTTTCCCGCGATCATCAAAAAGGCTTTTTTCAATTTGGCGATCATGGCCTTTTCTTCTGATAAGCGCTCGCTGTAATCAGGTATGTCAAAGGAAGGAATTCCTACCAGACTGTTTCCTACCTCCATGGCAGGAGTGATCAGATCAATTGTTCCGTTCATAGCTTTTTTCAGCAGCATACCTACCGTTAGCAAACGGTTGATCTCATTGGTGCCCTCATAGATCCTGGTGATCCTGGCATCTCTCCATGCTGCTTCCATCGGGGTATCTTTTGAAAATCCCATCCCACCAAAGATCTGTATGCCTTCATCGGTTACATACTGGCTAGTCTCTGAGCCATATACTTTTAAAATAGCAGCTTCAATGGCGTATTCACTAAAAGCCTCCAGTTCTGCTTCCTGGTGGGTCTTTCCTTTGGACAGCAGGTCGTCAATATAATTTTGTATGTCCTTCGCTGCCCGGTATGATCCTGCATCACTGACAAAAGCACGCATGCTCATTTCGGCGAGCTTTGCCTGAATGGCTCCAAATTTTGCGATCGGAGTTTTAAACTGTACGCGCTGATTGGCATAGACCACCGATTCTTTGATGACCCGGCGGGAGGCATCCAAACAGGCGGCGGCCAGTTTGATCCGGCCTACGTTCAGTGAATTCAGGGCTATTTTAAATCCTTGCCCTCTTTCGGAAAGCATATTTTCAACAGGGATTTTTGTATCGGCAAAAAAGACCTGTCGGGTAGAAGAGGAGGTAATGCCCAATTTATTTTCTTCAGCGCCCAGCGTTACTCCATTCGGATTGTTCTTGTCGAATTCCATGATAAAGGCTGTGATGTTCTTATCGTTCTCAATTCTGGCGAAAACAATAAAAATCTCTGCAAAACCGGCATTGGAGATCCACATTTTTTGTCCGTTGATCAAATAATGCGTGCCATCTTTGCTCAAGGTTGCCGTTGTTTTTCCTGAATTGGCATCGCTACCGGCGCCGGGTTCAGTCAGGCAATAGGCCCCAAATTTGGTGCCTGATGTGAGGTCGTGCAGGTACTTTTGTTTTTGTTCTTCTGTGCCGTACAAATAGATCGGCATGGTTCCAATACCCGTATGTGCGCCATAAGCCGTGCCCAATGATCCCGTTGCAGCCGACATATAATCCGTAGCCAGCATGGTTGAAACAAAGCCCATACCCATACCGCCATATTCTACTGGAATCGATATACCCAAAAATCCCATTTCACCTGCTTTGCGCATGATCTCTTCGGTAAAGGCATAATCTTTCTTTTCAAATCGCTCTTTGTGAGGCCATACTTCGCGGTCTATGAAATCAATCACAGACTCTTTCATCATTCTTTGCTCTTCATTGAATTCCTCAGTAATAAAAATATGATCACTGGATACTTCCTTGATCAGGTATTCGCCGCCTTTAATAACTTTCATAATCTGTATATTTTATCTTTTATCTTTATCCTTTAAATTTTTTCCCTGCCTTCGGCAGGCAACACCCCGCGATGCCTCGCGGGGCTACAAATATAAATCCCACCATGGCCGTTTGAACTTTTTACTTTATCCTTTATCCTTTAAACTTTATCCTTGCCTGCGGCAAGCAGGCTTTATAACAATTCATAAATTCCGGCAGCTCCCTGTCCGGTTCCCACACACATGGAAACAAGTCCGTATTTGTTCTTTCTTCTTTTCATCTCATTGAAAAGCTGTACGGAAAGTTTTGCGCCTGTGCAACCCAGCGGGTGACCAAGAGAGATTGCACCACCGTTGACATTGGTGATCTCCTTGTTCAGACCGAGTTCCTGAATTACTGCCAGCGATTGTGAGGCAAAGGCCTCATTGAGTTCGATCAGATCGATGTCACTTTGTTTCAGACCTGCCATTTTTAGTGCTTTGGGTATGGCTTTTACCGGTCCGATACCCATGATCCGCGGTTCAACACCAACGGCAGCATACGAGACCATTCTGGCAATGGGTTTGAGGTTCAGTTCTTTGACCATGTCCTCGCTCATAACAAGAACAAAAGCAGCACCATCACTCATTTGTGAGGAGTTACCTGCAGTTACAGACCCCTGGTTAGCGAATACCGGCCTCAATTTGGCCAGGGCTTCCAACGAAGTCTCTTTTCTGGGGCCTTCATCTGTTTCAACCGTATATTTTTTGGTTTGTCTTTTATTTTTGGCATCCAAAAAGACCTGTTCTACTGTGATCGGGGCAATATCTTCTTTAAAGGTACCTTTTTCTATTGCTTTGAGCGATTTTTGATGTGATTCAAAAGAAAATTTGTCCTGAGCCTCACGGCTGATCTTAAATTGTTCCGCAACTGCTTCGGCGGTTAAACCCATACCCCAGTAATAATTTTCATGACCTGCTTTGGCAGCCTGATAACTTGGGGTTGGACGGTAACCTCCCATGGGAATATAACTCATGCTCTCAACGCCACCGGCAATGATGCATTCTGCCATTCCTGACTGAATTTTAGCCACGGCCATGGCAATCGTTTCCAATCCTGAGGCACAGTAGCGGTTTACGGTAACTCCAGGCACTTCATCCGTTTTTAAGCCCATCAGTGAAATCAGACGCGCCACGTTGAGTCCCTGTTCGGCTTCCGGCATCGCATTGCCTACGATCAGGTCATCGATCCGCGTTTTGTCGAGTTGTGGTACCTGCTCTAACAAATAAGCAATGGTTTCCGCTGCCAGCTCATCGGGGCGTTTAAAACGAAATACTCCTTTGGGTGCTTTGCCGACTGCTGTGCGGTATGCTTTTATTATGTATGCTGTCTTCATAGTTTGAAATAAGATATGAGATATGAGATGTGAGATATGAGAAAATAAATATTTTGATTTATTGGTTTTGCATTTTATTTATTAATGTTCTTTGTAATGAAAAATTCATTTTTTGTAGTTCGACACAAGTATTAATTATTGGTTCAATATCATGCATTGGACACAGATCCAATTCCTTCACTAATAACAACTGTGTCTGAAGTTCAAATGTTGAGCCATTCGAAATACCGAGGAATTGTTTAAATTCT
>JBFYPZ010000295.1:0-3404 GCA_041303035.1 Flavobacteriaceae bacterium | reverse complement strand
TCGACTTGGCCATCCGTGTTGATTACAAAAACTCCCGGAAGCTGACGCACATCGCCTTCGGGTACCCCCATGACATGACCTTTGGCCATGGCTGAGAATCCCTTGATGATCATGGATGGAGAAAAAAAACCTAACGGCGACATCTGCTTGAGACCGAATGCCCGGTATAAATTTTTTTCATGGTCTGAAATAAGGGTGAACGGCACCTGAAATTTTTTCCTGAATTCCTCTGATTGCTCAGGTGTGCCCAATCCGACAATCAATACTTTTACACCGGCTTTTTCAAATTTTTCTTTTGCCCGGCGCAACTGCGCCACCTGCTCGCGGCAAAAGGGTCAGCCATAATGACGAATAAAAACCAGCACGAGTTTCTGCGTTTTCCAGAATTCGCTCAAACGTTTTACAGACCCATCCGACAATGTGATGTCGGCATCGGGTGCTTTTCGATTCTCCTTTTGCATCATCAAGTGACTCCTTTATAATCCGGCATGTGCGATCTGAGTTATTCCTAAACCGAGAATAAACACCTCGTAAAATAACAGAAAAGGTATTAAGTTTCAATAGAATGTAATCTCTTGGGTTTCGCTCACTTTTTTTACTTTAACCAGGGATTAAACAACTTCACGTTGCTTTGCTCCGTATCTGCTATATTCCGGGTGACCACTGTTAAATCATGGACAATTCCGGTGGCGGCAATAAGGGAATCAATGGCCGGCATTGGCTTCCCTTTTTTTTCGGCGATACTTTGAATTTTGCCCCAAGTAATGGAAATGCGAATATCAATTCCAATAATCCGGTTGTGAAATCTGTTTTTTAAGTCATTCTCAACCCAAATTCCTAATTCTTCCTTCTTCTTGGATTCAGGTAATTTTTCTATGCCTTTATGCAATTCCCCAAAAGTAAGTACTGAAACATAGAAATTTGCTTCATTTTCGCTTAAAACCCAATCCACCACTACTTTATTTGGTTCTGATTTTGCCAGTTCTGAAATCAAGCAGGTATCAAGAAGATAATTCATAATTCAATATCCCTGGAGACGCTTTTGTCACGTTCAATATCAACTGAAACCTTTGATAAGGGAGATAATTGAATGAAATGAAACAGATTGGATGTTGGTTTTATAATTCTTTGATAATCTTCCACTGAAAGGACTACAACCGCTTCTTTTCCATGTTTGGTTACGAATTGCGGTCCTTCGGACAGCGCTTTTTCAACAAGTTTGCTGAATTTGTTTTTTGCTTCCTGCAATTGCCATATTTGACCCATAATAACCTCCTTAATCATTATCGGTCTAGTCTGTCCAGACCAAAATGATTTTAGTCGCTATTGTCAAATACATAAATTTCAGTAAGGATACAATGCTTCCAAGCGAACAGTAAAGGTCAGTTGACAGGACCATAAATGAAAGTAGCGGAATGCAATGAACTTTTTGATTTTAACTGTTTTTTATAGAAAAACCCCTAATTTGCTTCACGCTGAACGAAATTCAGTTAGTGCAATATGGTATATACCCCATTTTTTTTTCTTCAACCTGTGTCTATTTCACCGCAATCGCTCTTTGAATACAAAATCGAGGAACTTGAGCGGCAGGCCAAAGCACACACACATGTCTAAAAGAGGCAGCAAATATCTTCGAACCGCTGCATTTCAGGCAGCTGAGGTGGCCGCCGTGGTTGCAAAAGACCCGATGTTTAATTCGGTTTATGAAAAACAACGAAGCAGGGGAAAAAAACACCTGGTTGCCGTCAGCCACCTAGCCAACAAGATGCTCCATGTTGTTTTTTCGGTACTCAAAAACCGTAAACCTAATAAATTGCAGCTCGTTTATTGATCTTTTAAAATTGCTTGATTGGATGTTGAATTTTTACCGCTTGTCTGTTACCTGCTCAGTGAATATTCTACTGCGGCTTCTGAATGTATTGCCGTAGTGTCGAAAACCGGGATGGAAACATCCTCCTGCTTAATTAGTAATGGAATTTCCGTGCAGCCTAAAATGACGCCTTCCGCACCTTCCTCTTTTTGGAGACGATCAATGATTTTCTTAAATCCATCTTTGGATTCCTTATTTATCCTGTTGGCGCACAGTTCATCGAAAATCACAGCATTAATGTAATTGCGCTCTTCCTCGTTGGGTATGACAACCTTGATCCCGTATTTGCTGAGACGCTCCCGGTAGAAAGGTTGCTCCATAGTGTATTTTGTTCCAAGTAATGCGACGGTGTGCAATCCTTTTTGGTGCACCTTTTTTGCTGTAGCATCAGCGATATGGAGAACGGGAAGCCCCACTTCTTGTTCAATGAGGTCCGCAAGTGAATTGAGCGTGTTGGAAGCAATTACAATGAAATCCGCACCACCGCGTTTCAGTCGTTGCGCGGCATCAAGTATTGTATTGGTCATCAATGTCCAGTCGCCTTTATCGGCCATTCGTTCCTGTTTGGAAAATTCACCAAACTCAATGGAGAACATTAGTATCTGAGCGGAGTTCACACCACCCAATCTGTCACGGACCATTTCGTTCATTAAGCGGTAGTATTCTATGGATGACGCCCAGCTAACCCCCCCTATGATGCCTATTGTTTTGATCGGACGTTTATCTGAAGCAGTTTCAACTGCGGAGTCTTGTTTGCCGGCGTCGTTTTTCTGTAAATTCGACTCATTTGCGGCACATCCGCTGACAATAATCACCATTAGAAGAATCATACAAAAGCAAATACGCATTAACTTTGAATTCATTGTTTCCTCCTTAGCTTTTTATGCTGAGTCCCGCATAAATGTTTTTAAAAAGTGCCTGTTTATAGCCAATATTTCATTCCTGTCGATAACTGATTTTTGGCCGAAAGCGGAATGCCGGCTAAAACGATGTTGAACTGAGCCTGTTGTTATTACCTCAAAAAAAGGCGATACCAAATTTATATGGGGATTGTAAAGATAAAACTCCACAATGGTTATGGACAAGGAAGGAAGTTTGGTTGGTTAATGAAAATTGTATCTGTTGATAAAATTTGCTCATCTCCAGGTATTATGACGGATTTTCATAAATCCTTTGGGTAATACGTGTATAAGAAATCCGCGAATAAATTCAAACCCATCGATTGTCATTATTTCCGTGGTGGCTTTTTTGCGATTTTTACCAAATTGCAGCAATGTCTCGGAAACCGATCTGAACAAAATATCGATCATCACTTTTTTATTGCACAAAATGAAGTAATTGAGTTCATGGGGAAGGGTAAAGAGTTTTCGGTTCTGCATCCGATGATATCGGAAACAACCTCGTAATGATCGGGCGGCATTTTGTAAATTCTTAGATAGTGCCTGAACGAAAAGTCCATTTTTCCCTCTACCAGCGGGGGAGGGTCAGGGTGGGGGTTAATGATATCAGTGGGTTATCTTTCCCTCCCCCCGCC
>JBFYPZ010000294.1:0-4025 GCA_041303035.1 Flavobacteriaceae bacterium | reverse complement strand
ATTAAAAGAAAAATAAAAAATAAGAAATGACACAAGCCCGACAACTCGCCGCCATCCTGTTTGCTGATATCATGAGCTACACTGCGCTGATGCAGGAAGATGAGCAACTGGCTCTTCAGTTTCGTGAAAAAATGAAACAAAAAATGAATGCCGAAGTCAGCCTTCATAAAGGAAAAATTATCAAATGGATGGGAGATGGTGCGCTTTGTAGTTTTGATAGCGCAACAGAATCTGTAAGAGCTGCTATTGCCTTACAGCTATTCATGCAGCAGGAACCTGTTGTACCTGTTCGAATTGGTATTCACCAGGCCGATGTTATTTTTGAGGAATCAGATGTTCATGGTGACGGGGTCAATATTGCATCAAGACTTGAATCCCTTGCACTTCCCGGAAGCATTATTATCTCTGCCAAAGTATATGATGACATCAAAAATCAAAAAGACATTCAAACTGTTTCCCTAGGTAAATATGTATTAAAGAATGTAAAAGAACCTCTGGAAATATTTGCTGTAAGCAACCCGGGCTTGAATGTTCCAGTTCATAAAAAACTGGAGGGAAAAGGAATAAAGTATGCTAGCAATAGTATTTCCTTTAAAAAGAAAAGTTTGTTACTGAGGTTATTATTGTTGATGGTTATCCTGCTTGCAGCAGGCTATTTTTTGATTACTCCTTATTACAATAAGCAGAATGCCCGGAATAAATTGATACCCGCAATTCAAAAAATGGTAGATGAAAACTTCCGGGCTCCTACCAAAGCATATGACATGGCCTTGGAAGCAGAAAAATATATTCCCAATGATTCTGCCCTTCTGAAATTATGGCCGCTAATATCTACAACTGCTTCAATGGTAACGGTACCTGAAGGAGCTGAAGTTTTCTGGAAAGATTATGAAACTCCCGATGCAGTGTGGAGATCCGCCGGAATTTCACCTTTGAAAGATACAAGGTTTCCACGTGGTTACCTGCGGATTGAGATTCGGAAAAAGGGTTACCAAACAATTGAATACGCCGGTCCAAGCGGACTATTAAAATTGAGTGAAGAAATTGATACCCTGAAGTTGGATCCAGTTGATCAGCTTCCTGAAAATATGATCAGGATCAGGCAGAAAATAGCCCCCATGAATATTGTTGGGCTGGAACAGGAGGGCGGCAAAAATGTAAGTGAATTTTTAATTGACAGGTACGAGGTGAGTAATAAAAAATTCAAAGAATTTATTGATGCGAACGGGTATGGGAATAGCTCGTTCTGGCAATATCCATTCTATCATAATGGGCAGGAGATTTCTACGGCCGAGGCTCTTGCAAAATTTATAGATAAAACAGGCAGACCCGGACCCGCTAATTGGGAAGCCGAAACCTACCCGGATGGACAGGCCGATCATCCTGTTACCGGTATATCTTGGTATGAAGCGGCGGCTTATGCTTCATTTGCCAAAAAACAACTCCCGACAGTTTATCACTGGAGTGTTGTTGCGCAAACCCCCAGAACGGAGTTTATTGTACCATTAAGTAACTATAATGGAAAATCTACCGTACCCGTTGGGAGTATGAAAGGATACAGCTCGTATGGTGTTTATGATCTTGCCGGCAATGCAAGGGAATGGTGCTTTAATGAAATGGGCAAAAATGGACAACGATATATTCTGGGAGGTGGTTGGAATGAACCTACTTATTCTTTTAACGACAGCTATGCGCAGCAAGCCATGGACAGAAGTATAGCGAATGGCTTCCGTTGTATAAAAGAACTTCCGGGAGATACAACCATGCAGAATCTTACAACAACTGTCTCAGCTTTATTCCGTGATTACAAAACAGAGAAACCGGTAGATGATAAAACGTTTTCACAGTTTGCTAATCAATTCAGCTACGATAAAAAACCACTGGAACCTATAGTTGAGGAGACCATTGAGGGTGATTTCTGGAGAGCAGAAAAAGTAACTTTTGATGCAGGTTACAATAATGAGCGCATGCAGGCCTGGTTATACTTACCAAAAGATGCTAAACCTCCTTACCAGACCATTATTTTTTTCCCGGGTTCGAATGTTATCTATACCAAAAAATTTGATGCTGAAAGAACTTCCTTTCTTGTAGGTTTCATCATGAAAAGCGGAAGAGCCCTTATCTGGCCAATTTTTAAGGGAACTGCAGAGCGTCATGACGAATTAAACTCAGATCTGCCTGATGAAACGGTTTTTTATAAAGATCATGTATTAATGTGGGGAAAAGAATTTGGAAGAACCATCGATTACCTGGAAACACGAAATGACATTCAAGCTGATAAATTGGGGTATCTCGGTTGGAGTTGGGGAGGTTATATGGGAGGCATTATTCCAGCAGTGGAAAAGAGAGTAAAAGCAATTGTGCTAAATGTAGGTGGTATGGTGATGAATAAGTCGCTGCCTGTTGCGGACCAACTGAATTATTTACCCAGAGTTACCCAACCCATACTGATGCTGAATGGAAAACATGATATGTTTTTCCCGGTTGAAACATCTCAAAAACCAATGTTTGATTTGCTGGGAACACCTGCTGCTGACAAAAAAAGAATTGTATACGAGGTAGGCCATCTTGTACCAAGGATAGATTTTACAAAAGAAACATTGTCGTGGTTTGATATGTATCTAGGACCAGTGAAGTAGGCATACCTATTTTAAATGTGTGTGTAAAATGAAAATAGATCTGTTAAAAAATACCCATGAAAGCAAAATCAATTAAAGGAAATTCCACAGCAGAAATCAAAACAGCATTAGAGCAAAGTATGGCCGATGGTTATAAACCGACTTTGGCGATCTGCTTTATCTCAAAAAGTCAGGACCGAATGGCCATCAGTGAGCTTTTGGATACCAGGGGTATCTCTATTTTTGGTTGCACGACCAACGGAGAATTTATCGATGAACAAACAGAAAAAGGTTCGGCTGCCATCTTGTTAATGGATATGAACAAGGATTATTTTCAGGTATATTTTGAAGAATACCCGGAAAGAAATTACAGAGAAGTGTCAAGCGGCATTGCCAGAAAAGCAAAAGCAAGCTTTGAAATGCCTGCATTTTTAATTGGCACCAGTCATGCAGCAACTGATGGAGAAGAGATCTTGCATGGCGTAGAAGATGTTGTAGGCAAACAGGTAAATGCCTTTGGTGGCGCTGCCGGTGATGATTATTCCTTTACAGAAACCCTGGTCTTCACTAACGGGCAATCATGTGTATACCGTTGATCATATTCCTGTTCTGGATATAACAGCCAAATATGGCGGGTTGGAAAATGTAAACCCGGAAAATAAAAATCTGCTAATTGAAATCGCTGCCAATTTTCCTTTGCAGTTGCAAAGGGAAAAAGGAGATCCTGTGATGCGACCCGGATTGGTTGTCGATTGGTCAGACCGGTCTTTTTATACGAGTGGTTCTGTTCCCCAGGGATCAAAAGTGCGCTTCTCACTCCCGCCCGATTTCGACGTCATGGAAAAGGTCGTAAAGGGTGTTCAAAAGCTGAAAGCAACAGAAATGCCGGAGGCAGATGCCTTGGTGGTATTTAGTTGTGCGGGCAGAATTTTATCGTTAGGCCCATTGATGCCCCTGGAATTAGAGGGAATTAAAAATATCTGGAAGGTACCCATGGCGGGCATGTTCAGCAATGCAGAACTCGGAAGGGCTACAGGCGGCAACCTGGAAATGCATAATCTGACTACCTGTTGCGTAGCTTTAAAAGAAAAGTAAATGAACGAACAATTAAAGACCATAATGGATTTTATCCTGCAGAATGAAACCATATCTGCTGAAGAAAAATCAATGCTGGCAAAAGAAGTTAAAAAAGTTGGCAGTGACCTGGAGATTGCCTTATTCAAACTCGAACGAACGGAAAAGGTTAAAAGAACCACAGCCATTCTGCTGGAAGAAACTATAGAAGAACTGGAACAGAAACGCAAAGCGGTTGAAATGCAAAACCGCGAGCTGGAAATTGAATCTTCACTCGAAAGTGTAATGACGGTTGCTATGGTTATGCGTAAAAAGGACGATATGCTCGAAGTC
>JBFYPZ010000293.1:0-3414 GCA_041303035.1 Flavobacteriaceae bacterium | reverse complement strand
GTGAATCTGGAAAGACCGGCAGTAATACCTGAGATCAGTTCACACAGCAAAGCACTCATTGCCGATTTCAGCAGCCAGGACGATATCATCCTCGATCTGATATTTGGTAAATTCAGCCCTACCGGCAGATTGCCTTTTGAACTGCCTTCTTCCATGGAAGCAGTAAAAGCGCAAAATGAAGACCTGCCCTACGATTCAAAGGATCCCTTGTACCCTTTCGGATTCGGTATTTCATACAATAAAAATTAAACCATGTGTTTATGAAAAGAATTGCACTTTTATCACTCATCGCACTGAGCTTTTCCTCACCGGAAATCAAATGGACTGCAGCGAGATCAGGCGATATCTATACCGTGGCAAATGAAGGAGGTAAATCCATAGCTTACTCAATTAAATCCCGGATAAAACTGATCACCAGAGATGGTTTTGCCTTTAAAGATCTGAACAAAAACGGGCAGCTGGACATATACGAAGACTGGCGTTTAGGTGCAGAGGAGCGCGCCAGGGATCTGGCATCAAAAATGACTGTGGAACAGATCGCCGGCCTCATGCTGTACAGTCGGCATCAGTCCATACCCGGCGATAGCGAGGGCTTCAGAAAAGGAACCTATCGCGGTAAATCACTCAAAGAAAGTGGTGCCAAAGCTTCTGCTCTATCCGATCAGCAGATGCAGTTCCTGGTAAATGATCATCTGCGACATGTACTCATAACAACAGTACAAAGTCCTGAAATAGCAGCTGAATGGAATAACAATGCACAGGCATTGGCAGAAGGCCTTGGTTTGGGTATTCCAGTCAATACAAGTACAGACCCGCGTCATGGGATCATCAGTAACGCCGAGTTCAATGAAGGCGCAGGTGGAAATATATCCATGTGGCCGGGTACATTGGGAATGGCCGCAACATTTGACCCTGAACTGGTCAGAAATTTTGGCTCTGTAGCGGCACGTGAATACCGTGCCCTGGGCATAACCACAGCCTTGTCTCCACAGGTTGACCTGGCAACTGACCCGCGCTGGAACAGGTTTAGCGGTACTTTTGGGGAAGATCCTGCTCTTGCGGCAGATATGGCACGGGCTTATGTGGACGGTTTTCAAACATCATCCGGCAATAAAGAACTGGAGAATGGCTGGGGGTATGAAAGTGTGAATGCCATGGTCAAACATTGGCCGGGAGGCGGTTCGGGTGAAGGCGGCCGGGATGCCCATTATGGTTTTGGTAAATTTGCCGTGTATCCCGGAAATAATTTCGATACCCATCTGTTGCCCTTTACTGAAGGGGCATTTAAATTACACGGTAAAACCGGAATGGCTTCAGCCATTATGCCCTATTACACCGTTTCATGGGATCAGGATAAAAAGAACAAGGAAAATGTTGGCAACAGCTATAACAGCTATATCATTCAGGATTTGTTGCGGGACAAATACGGCTACGATGGTGTAGCCTGTACAGACTGGCTGGTAACTGCTGATGAAACTTCAATTGACCAGTTTCTTTCAGGAAAACCCTGGGGCCTCGAAAAACTAACCGTGGCTGAAAGACACTATAAAGTACTTATGGCCGGAGTAGATCAATTTGGGGGTAATAATGAGATGAAACCTGTCCTTGAAGCATATCATATGGGCGTGAGGGAACATGGAGAAGCTTTTATGAGAGCTCGTTTTGAAAGATCGGCAGTCCGCTTGCTCAAGAATATGATCCGACCCGGCCTCTTCGAAAATCCCTATCTGGATGTAGCTGTTTCTAAATCTGTTGTTGGTAACCCGGATTTTATGAAAGCAGGGTATGAGGCCCAGTTGAGATCCATTGTTATGGTAAAAAATAAAAAAAATGTGTTGCCCCTTCAGAAGAATATAACCGTCTATGTACCCAAGAGATTTACTCCTGCCGGAAAAAATTATGTAGGCATGCCTTATTCTGAAAAACTGGACTACCCGGTAAATATCGGCCTGGTATCAAAATATTTTACGGTTACAGACAATCCGGACGAGGCTGATCTTGCGCTGGTTTTCATTGAAGGAGCGAATTCCGGAAATGGTTACAACAGTGAGGACGCAGCTCAGGGAGGAACGGGTTATGTACCTGTGAGTTTGCAGTACAAACCCTATACGGCCTTAACGGCTCGCAACCCAAGCATCGCCGGAGGCGATCCTATGGAAAATTTTACCGATAGGTCTTATAAGGGTAAAAGTGCTACCGCGTTCAATACTACCGATCTTAACATGGTGCTCGACACCAGGAAACAAATGAAAAACAAACCTGTTATTGTGTCTGTGAATTTATCCAATCCTTCGGTCTTTGCTGAATTTGAAAAACAGGCAGACGTAATCCTTGTGTCTTTCGGAGTACAAGACCAGGCCCTGTTGGACATCCTCACCGGAGATGCTGAGCCTTCAGCACTCTTGCCCCTGCAAATACCTGCCAATATGAAAACTGTTGAGGCCCAACTAGAGGATGTACCGCTCGATATGACTTGCCATATCGATGCTGAAGGCAACACCTACGATTTTGGCTTTGGTCTGAATTGGAAAGGCCGGATCAATGATGCCAGAACAATAAAGTATAAGGGGAAGTAAAGAGCCTAGGACAAGGATAAAGGATAAAGGATAAAGGATAAAGGATAAAGGACAAAGGACAAAGGACAAAGTAAAAAGTAAAAAGTAAAAAGTAAAAAGTAAAAAGGCAAAAGTAAAAAGTGCCGCAGCGGGGCAAAATAAAAAAAAGTTCGTCCAGAGAAACATAGTAGCCCCGCGATGCTTCGCGGGGTGATAAATACTCAATTCCTGATAATGCGGGCAGACTCTAAACTTGTTATTCCTAGTTCTTCGTACTTGTTTCCTGATTCCCAATATTCAGCATAATTTTGCCTGTTTCCTGTTTCCCAGGAACTATTTCCTTTTCATATCGATATAAGGCTTCGGTGACCCGGACTTATAAACTTCCTGAGCAATGGGCATTAGCCTTGTCAGGTCGCTTACACGTGTTTGTGAGTTAGGGTGTGTTGATAGAAATAAAGGAGGTTTCGCGCCCCCTTTTTCATTGCTTTTTGCCTCCATTCTTTTCCAGAACGCAGGTGCTGCTATAGGGTCATATCCCGCCAAAGCCATAAAGAGCAGTCCCATTTCATCTGCCTCAGATTCGTGTTTCCTGCTGTAGGTTAGCATCCCCAATCCCGATCCTACCCCATAAGCCTGCAAAACCAGGTTGCTTGTGCTGCCACCTGCGCCTCCAGCGCCCAGAGCAACAGCGCCAAGGGCACCCACCGTTTGCTGGATCTGGGCCTGACTCATCCTTTCTGCTCCATGGTTGGCAATGGCATGGGCAATCTCATGTCCCATCACAACAGCCAAACCGGCATCATCCCCGCAAACCGGCATAATTCCTGTATAAAAAGCAACTTTCCCACCGGGCATA
>JBFYPZ010000292.1:0-3414 GCA_041303035.1 Flavobacteriaceae bacterium | reverse complement strand
ATACAATTTGTCCTTGTAATGGTGGTGGGCATACCAATCCGTTGACTTCAAATGGATCTCCACATTACCGACCCATAATTGTCCGGCAATGGTAAGTTTCGCATTAAAAAAGTCAGGGCCTCCGTTTTTGTTATGCGTACCGCAATGGATCAGCTCAACGGGCTCGTTATCTGTTGTTAGCAACCTGTTGAGACTGAATAACTTGTGTTTCCAGATAAAATGCAGAAAATCTTCTTTTATGTGCAAGGCTCTTTTTGGTTATTGATACCAATAACCAGAAAAAGTAAACATATTAACTTTCCTGAATTTCTTCAAAGGGTTTGACTACGGGTCCGCTAAGTTTTTCAAGCCAGTTCTTCCACCCGTACTTTTTCGAAAAGATCAGCAGCACGATGGGATAAACAACAAATACCGGAATAAACGTTTCTGTGCTAAGTGAAGGCTCGGAAGTATCTATGAGCAATGCATCTGTTTGAAATACCATCCAGTCAGATGTTACAATAAGTGCGGCGACAATATTATTAGCTGCATGCATACCGAGGGCGAGTTCGGTTCCTTCATCCATCAGGGTACAAATGCCGAACATGAGTCCGGTACCGATATAATAGACCATGATCCCTTGCCCTAATTTCTGAACTTCAGGGTTAAATCCGTGAAGTAGCCCGAAAATAACAGACGTCAGGATAAGCGGCATGAGCGCATTTTTAAATAAAACTCCCATACCCTGCATGGCATAACCCCTGAACAGAAGTTCCTCAAAACTGGTTTGAAAGGGCAGCAAAATGAACGAAATCAATAGAAGGATAAAGAAAGGCAGGGGCTTAAAATTCCATACGTACATTTCAGGTTCCATAAAATAACCCCAGGCAATTGCCCCACAGGCGATCAGAAACCAAAGTGCAAATGAAAAGAGAATTCGGTTAAAATCAATTTTAGATCTTGAAGTAACAATTGTTTTACCGCCTCTGTTGTGAATGAAATGTACTCCAAACAATAGAAATAGCAGGCCAAAGATAAAGGTAAGGATCATCAGTGTCAGGTATAAGCTGGAGTTGATGCCCAAACCCATAAAGGCATCTTCTGAGGCCTCTATAAAACCCTCCATGGTCCCGGTCTTCTGAAAGGCAACGACAGAAAGTGGTATAACACCGATTATTTGCCAGCCGAGCACGATCATAAAAAAGGTTAACAAATACCGCCACCAGTCATTTTTTCCCTTGTATGCCTGTTCTAAAAAATTCATGTGTAATATTTAAGAATTTGTCCAAATTTAGTATTTAAACCGGAAATGGCTCCTCCCAGGCGTAATTTTCTTCCATTGCCCGGTAGTATAATTTTCCCCGGTTCACAAGCAGTGGCGATCTGATATTATTTGTAAATAAAGATCCTGTGCCCAATCCCTGTGGGAGCGGACTATTTAAGGTAAAAGTAAACTGGGCTATCGCATTCAAACCTATATTGCTTTCGAGCGCAGAAGTGATCCACCAGGGTATATTTCTGACCCCGGCCAGGGCGATCCACTCCATAGAGCCTGAAAAACCACCGACCAGGGAAGGCTTTAAGATGATGAACTGCGGATTGACGCATTCCAGCAGTGCTTTTTTCCTGTGTCTGTCAAAAACACCGATCAGCTCCTCGTCTAAAGCAATCGGTACAGGCGATTTTTCGCATAAAATTGCCATTTCCTGCCATTGACCTGCTTTTATGGGTTGTTCAAGAGAATGTATTTTATACTCAGACAGCCTTTTAATTTTCTCCAGTGCGTTTTCGGCTAAAAAGGCCCCGTTGGCATCTAATCTCAGCGCGATTTCTTTTTCAGAAAAATTTTTCCTGATCGAGCTCAGCAGATCCAGTTCGTCGTCAAAATCAATGGCTCCGATCTTTAACTTGATGGTATCAAATCCTTTTTCTATCTTTTCTCTGATCTGCTTCTCCATAAAGGCTTTGTTACCCATCCAAACAAGTCCGTTGATGGGTATACCACTTTTGCCAGCCGTGAAGGAAGATGGAAAAAGTTCATATTTATCAGGTTGCCTTACACTTAAGAATGCCTGTTCCAGTCCGAACTGTATGGAGGGAAATTCTGTCAGTTTTTCGAGTAATTCCTTTTCTCCAAGGTCCAGATGATTACAGGTCCAATTTAAAGTACTTTCATAATCCTCCCGGTCATCCGCACTCAGGCCTTTAAAGAGCGCACATTCACCTACACCTGTTTTATGGCCTTCCCTGATGATTAAAAAATAAGTGGTCTTGCTGTTCAGAACACCCCTGGAGGTACCGGCGGCTTCTTTAAAAACAAGTTCATATCTGATAAAACGTCCAGTCATGGATGGGAATAACTAAACTCTTACATTTAGTCATGGTAAAATTACAATAATTATTATATTTGCGCTCCTTTTGGCCTCGTAGTTCAATGGATAGAATAGAAGTTTCCTAAACTTTAGATACAAGTTCGATTCTTGTCGAGGCTACTAAAAAAACCTGTGAACATTACGTTCACAGGTTTTTTGTTTAAAATTGATTAATTTTGAAAAAAAAGAAAATGAGCAAGATCATCGTTTTGGGTTCGGGTATGGTTGGCAGTGCCATGGCCATTGACCTGTCAAAAGACCATCAGGTAACTATATGCGACAAAAATCCGGAGGTTTTGTCCGGGATCCATTCCAAATGCAAAGATTTACTCACTCAGGTACTTGATGTAACTGATAAGGAAGCCCTTAAAAAAGCGCTCAGCCCCTTTGATCTGGTTGTATGTGCTGTTCCGGGATTTTTAGGATTCAATACCCTGAAGACCATCATTGAAGCAGGAAAAAACGTGGTGGATATTTCCTTCTTTCCCGAAAATTCCCTGGATCTTTCCGATCTTGCCAAAGAAAAAAATGTTACTGCCATAGTCGATTGTGGTGTTGCTCCGGGCATGGACAATCTGATACTGGGTTATTATAATGAACAATTACAATTAACTGATTTTGAGTGTCTGGTGGGTGGTTTGCCCAAAGAAAAAAAATGGCCTTTCTGTTATAAAGCGCCTTTCTCACCTGTTGATGTGATCGAAGAATACACGCGTCCGGCGAGGTATATTGAAAATGGGGTGCTGGTAACCAAGGAAGCCTTGTCTGATTGTGAATATGTGCATTTCGACAAGGTAGGAACCCTGGAATCCTTTAACAGTGACGGGCTGCGGTCGATTATCTTCACTATGCCGCATATCCAGAACATGAAAGAAAAGACCCTCCGTTATCCGGGCCACGTGGAATACATCAAGGTTTTAAAAGAAAGTGGTTTTTTCCGGACAGAGCCTGTTCTTTTCAAGGACCAAAAAGTGATTCCCCTGGAGTTCACGAGCAAAATACTTTTTAACGAATGGAAACTGGGTGAAACAGAAGAAGAATTCACTGTGATGAGAGTGAGCTT
>JBFYPZ010000291.1:0-3415 GCA_041303035.1 Flavobacteriaceae bacterium | reverse complement strand
AAACCAAATAGATATGCTGTTAGTTTATTCATAATTATATTACTTTAATATTAACGGCCAAAACGTAAGTATAAAAATATCAAAATTATTAAAGCCGCAGACAAGAAGTGATGAAATATTTGGCTTCGAACGGTTAAGATAATTTCAGTTCTATGCAATAAAAGATAAGATCACCATAGATGAATGAAATCATTGGGGAAATTTATTCTCAATAATGGAATTCCATTAACTTTGTTTATTCGCTTAAATTTCTTATTAAAAATCATTTATTATTGCAAAAAAGTTAGTATTGATCTATTAAATTAAAAACCATGAAAATCGTTTTTGCAACCAATAACCGGCATAAATTAAATGAGATTGAAGCTCTGATGCCCGAAGGGATCGAAATTCTGAGCTTATCGGATATCGGTTGTTCTGAAGAAATTGAGGAAACCGAAATTACCCTGGAGGGAAATGCCAGGTTAAAGGCAGACCACATTACCAAAAATTACGGATATGCCTGTTTTTCAGATGATACCGGACTGGAAGTGGATGCCCTGAACGGTGAACCCGGAGTTTACAGTGCGCGCTATGCCGGATCGAAAGCCAGCTTTGAAGATAATACGGACAAGTTATTAAAAAATATGCTTGACAAAGAAAATAGGACAGCCAGATTTAGAACGGTAATTGCCTTAAATATAAATAATTGTAGTTATTTATTTGAAGGAATGTGTGAAGGTAATATTTTAAAATACAAACAGGGTACCAAAGGCTTCGGATATGATCCAATTTTCCAACCCATGGGTTATCACCAGACCTTTGCGGAGATGGATATGGAAGAGAAGGGCAAAATTTCACACAGAGGTCTTGCCACCCAAAAATTGATCGGGTTCTTAAAAAACTACCCTAAAAGTTAACACTCAACCAAGCCAGGTCATATCATTCTTATGGATGAAACAGTTAGTGGCTGCATTGGTGTTCTTCACCGTGGTGTTCATGTGCTCTGCAACCCTGTCCGGAATCGGTTATTTTTCCAAATAAAAATTCCCGGGTAAGTTCCTGAACATTTCCGGAACAGCCGCGAAAAACATCAATGCCATGGTTAGTCAGCACATTTAAAGCGCCATTACCCATGTTGCCTGCAAGCATGACGCTTACACCCTGGTCTTTTAAAATGGCCGCAATATTACTTTTACACCCACAACCCTGGGGAGATGGGAATATTTCTGTTTCTTTGATCTGATGGTTGTCATCCACTGTAAAAACAGTATAGCTTTCGCAATGACCGAAATGGTCATCGACAACATTACCTCTGGTAGGAACTGCTATCTTCATAAGGAATTCAATCTATTTTTATTTGATTAAATAATGTTTGATTTTTTCTGTCCAAACTGAATACTATTTGGCTAAGCCTGTTTCTCTTTTTTGCAAAACAAGCTTTTGAAAAACCCATGTAAATTTAGAAAGAATAAAATCAAACCGCCTAAAATACCACCCAAATTAACAATGGGAGAACGGAGCAGTAATATGGCTTAAATTACTGTATTTCAACGGTTAAGGCACTTATTACGTTTAAGTTTGTAACCAATATTACCTTGTTGCCGTCAGCAGGAAGATCGGAAAATCTTTCAGTCCGGATGTTTTGGTTTCTTTTTTAATGGTAAAACACGGATCGATCATGATTTTTGTAAAACCTGTATCAAGAAGGATCATTTTTAAATCTTCTGTATCAAAACCGAAATGGCCGTAAAAACCGGGATCGTGAAATGTACCATCTTCCGCATAGAGATCAGCAATGGCAATAGAGCCGCCGCTATTCAGCATAGTGTAAAACTTCCGAAGGGTAGTTTTTACATCCTGCACGTGGTGTAAAACCATTTGCATATAAATTAGATCAAACTTCTTTTGATCATAATCAGCTTTTTCCAGGTCAAAAAATAAAGGTTTCAAATGAGTTACTCCTGCGGCGTTGATCTTCTCGTTCATCACCTTAACCATTTCTAATGAGTTATCCATTAAGGTGATCTCTTTCAGGGAATCTTTTAATAAAAAACTGAGAATACCCGTTCCCGCGCCATATTCCAAAGCCACATGTTCCTTTTGCAAGGGGATTCTTTTTCTCAGTATTTTTTCAATAGCTCTGGAGCGGTCAAAATAGAGCGGGTTGCTATCCCAGGACCTGGCTTTTTCATCGAAAGGATTCATGCGTCAATCATTTACCGAACAAAATTAGTGATTCTTTGTAAGAAGGTTAAAGGTTACGGATTGATTTTTTTTATTAATAGGTGGGGCAAATCTGATTATTTTATTTCAAAAAAATAAAAGGGTTTTTACTGTACCTATTCAATTAAATGGCTGATGCAGTTAAAGACTGTGATTTGGCAATTTTTATTTTCATCTATTTCAAAAACAGACACCGCCGTGTTGTGCAGGTCTTCGATAGCCAGAATTTCAAGGGGAGATTTTCCGGTTAAAACGCCAACCATGGCTTTATATATGCCGTAATGGCCAACACAGAGAATTGAATCTTTTTGATGCTTTAAAAATAGCCTAGTCAGGAAATTATCTGCCCTTGTAAACAACATTTCTATTGTTTCACCACCTTCCGGAGAATATTCCAAAATACCTTTATTACTGGTAAATCCCATGGCTTTCTTGCTCTTACCCTGCCAGGCTCCCAGAAACCTTTCTCTTAAGTCTTTTACAAATAAAACCGGACTGTCCGGATGAAATTTTGCTATTTCTCTCGCAGTTGAAGCGGCCCTTTCCAGATCGCTGGAATAAATAAAATCAAGCTTTTCGTCTTTTAAACGCTGAGCAACCTGTTTTGCCTGATTTATTCCTTTATCTGAAAGTTTTCCCGGTAAATGGCCTTGAATAATTCCTTTTATATTTTCTAGGGTTTCACCGTGGCGGGTAATGATGAGTTTCATAAGAATAATGTAATAATTTAATACTTTATATACATCTCATACTCCTGATTGAATGTTTTCTTCCGGTGATGTTCTTTTTGTTTTTTTATATAATGAAAAACCTTTTCAACCTCTGATGCTGATACCGAATAAGCAGCATACCCTGTTTGCCATGAAAATTTTTCGACTGTCAAATTATTCTGATTGATATAATGAGAACTGCTCCCTTTGATTTGTTTAATAACTGTGGCAATCGATTTTTTTTGGCTTAATAAAAACAAACAATGCATATGGTCAGGCATTCCGTTAATGATCCGAACCGGACATCCTTGCTCATGTAATTGCTCTGAAATGTATTGGTGTATGTAATTCTCAATATCGGCTGGTATGAACGGCATTCTGTATTTGGTGGCCCAAATGGCGTGGATCCAAATTTTATTGTATGCATGTGGCATTTATTATTTTTTTTAGATGGGAACCAATTTATTTCCATAGCCCATGAATTAATTCATGGGCTATGGAAA
>JBFYPZ010000290.1:0-3418 GCA_041303035.1 Flavobacteriaceae bacterium | reverse complement strand
CTTTTCGGCAGGCATCCTGGAATCCGCAGTACGAACACAAAAATCCTCTATTAGGCCAGTAAGAACCGGTCTTTTCCACCATGCTCATTCCAGCCACTATTTTGCTTATATACTTTTTTATGATCTCGTAATCGGAATCCTTGAACCGATAGATCATTTCATCGTAAGACACCTTGTCGGTTTTGCGCCGTTTTTCCAGCACAAAATACACGTTTTTACAGTTAGGTATCCCTGTCACAAGGCTGTAGAATCCCAACTGGATCCAATGGTGATGGCTTATGTTTTCCTGTTTGCTGCCTTTGATCTTCCAGTCTATGAGTTCATTGCCTTCACGATTTATCAGGTCTATGAACCCGACTACTGGAGTACCGAAGCTATCGGTTCGTACAAACTGTTCCACATTGTCTTTTGCCAACTTGTACTTTTTAACGGTACTGGTAAATAGATTGACTAATAATCGATAATCGTCCATTTCCAATCCATCCATTGGCGGGTTCTCTTTAGCCAATTGTTCTACTAAAAAATTGGCATCCAGCCAGCGGGCATCGTCCAAGGACTTTGGGACGGCATCGTGCAGGTATTTGCCAATCCTCAAGTAGATATTGGGCACGAACTTTTCCGGGGCCTTTAAGAGATACTTGTATGCCCAATTGGCAGTGCAAGCGCCGAACATGCTAAGCTGAGATGGACTACAGTGTTTATAGGATATATCTGACATAGTTGTCTCCTTTTAAAAATAATTGAGATCGAGGCCATGTATTATTTAACACACAAAATTCTATCTGATTAAATTCAGATTTCTTGTTGGTAAAATAATATTGCTGGCATGACACCAGCAATATTATATAACAAAAATCTTATAAATTATATTGAGAATACTTCTCAATATAATTTCGTTCCTTTGGGGTTTGAGGCCTTGTAGGATGGGACGCAGGGGTAACTTTCAATGGAGTCTGCTTAATATGCTCAACACCCCATTTGAATGCATCAGGGAACCGTTTCCTCAACACATTCCCCGCGCCGTTAATGTCAGCATTAACGTATGTGCCATCCGGGCGCCAGAACAGCCTCCTGTCCCGTTTACCAAGGTACTTGTTTTTGTCGTGATGACATATTTCTTCATTATCGAAGAAACTACACTTGGATGTGTGAGATTCTTCGACAATGTAGGTCTTAATGCCGACCATCTCCGCCTTGTATTGCAGTTGGTTTATCAGCATGCCGTGCGGTATACTGACAAAGTTTTGATTGTTGGCCCGTCCCAGCGCAACTGCTTGTTTCCAGTCGGGGTTTTTGCCAATTACCAGCGTACCTATCTTATGTTCTAATAATAAATTGATAATGTAACGAGAACATTGGTGCATGTAATTATTTACACGCATATCACGTCCACGAGTAAGAGCTTTTATTTCCCATGACGTTTTGCGTGGCGGCTCAAGTTCAGACTGGAGCTTGGCCTTACGCATAGCATAAAACTGGTTGATCGACTTTAGGGGCCGTCCGTTTACCAACACCGGACGGAACTCTTTCACGTTTGAAATTAGGCCGGCTAGATTGCTGACCCCTAAATCTATGGCGGCCATACGGTCGTAGTCTATGTTGGGATCAATTGTTTTTGTGTACACATACGAAACGTACACCGTATAATAATTACACGGTGAAGGAACGATCTTCACGTCCCTTATAGTTTCAAACGTTGCCCTGTTTAAAGGAATCTCTATTGATGTGTTGTTGATTTTTAATGTTCCGCTGCAATGGTGGATTGCCTTTTCGCCTGAAGGACGTGTTACCTCTTTCTCTGTCTTCTTCAACGCTACCTTGCTAAGCCCTTCCTTGTTTACCATTGTGGTAAAACGGTCAAAAGGCTTCCGTTTATAATCAGGAGGGTTGGGTGCCGGCGGTTTTTCACCAGGCTGGATATTGGGAGCCTTGAACTTCCACGGGTTCTTCTCCCATTCCTTCACAGCCTTGAGCCAGTTCCTGAAACTGGTGCTCAGGAGATTTACCGTTCCCTTGGCAATTTTGGTTGAGGCAATCACATAATACTCTGGCGTATGTTCCTTTGTTATTTTGGTTAACAGATAAAACAATCCTGGCACCTTTCCTTCATTTTCCGTACGATAATCGTTTACCATTTTAAGTACCACATTGTACAGGTCTTTGGATTGAGTGCACAAGAAGTCTAATTCCTTATAGAACCTATGAGTGCGCTTGAATACGTGTTTTTCAGTGAGTGTCATTTGATTATCTGCTAGAGGTTTGGCTAATGCGAAAGGACGTTTCTTTTTAGCCTCAGCTATGTTGGATTTGTTTTCAGATTTTTTATTGGTCATATATCTCTCCTTTTAAAAAATTGTTTATCTGCAATTTTTATAAATCTTTACGACTTATAAATTTATATCCAGTTGATTCTGGAATATATAATCGAGACTCGATATGATGTAATTTATTAATACACAAAATTCTATCTGATTTATATCAGATTGCGTGTAGGACTTTTATTCATCAGGATATGCCAACGCTTCATCGTAACAGCTTTTACGGTGCTGGCATATCTCCATTGGTATGCAATTATTTATAGAGAATTCCCTTAGCTCCCCAAGTGCAACTGCAAGTATTTGCATTGTGCTCTCCAGGTGTTCGTCCCAGGATTCAGAAGCTTGCAATTCAGACATTGCAGCTATGAGCTTGTCACCGACATCCTGCATTAAGTTGATTTTTATCAATTTGTACATTTCGTTATAATTTGGCTTGTTTCCTGGAATAGGAGGATTCCATTCGTCCAGTGTCTTTTCATTTTTTAATTGTTCTACATTTATTGTTGCCATTTTTGTCTCCTTAAACAAAAAAGCCACTGGCAGAGTTACCAGTGGCTCGTCTAATTTAACCTTTTAGGAGAATAAAGATGTATCTACGGCTTATGATAGACGCTATCGTATTTCTGATAGTACGTCATCTTAATTTCCATTGCCTCGTAGTGAGACATAAATAAAGACGGATCTGTGCTTTTCATTCCCTACCTTTCACATTTGCTATGTTGAACTGGAAGTGGCACCCTTTGAAATTGACAACTATTTTATTCCCTGATCTATGTGTTTCAGGTGCCTTTTCAATACAGTATTCCTTTTCGACCCTTGCTGGAGGATGTGCTGGTTCAGACGAACTGAATTTATCGAACAGGTTTTCCCAATACTTTTGACCGAGATTGCCAAGGAAAGAGCTTTTCATAACTAACTGCCTTTCTGCAAACTTCACCCTTGGCATTTACACTTAATTATTGTACAATATGTTTGATAATGTGTCTATACATTCTTGAAACTTTTGGGGCTTGTTTACTGCTAATGGACCTTTGTAATTTAAAAAAGAACATCACTGAAAAACTTTGGCGGCCGCATCAAGTGGCGGAATTTATACTTAC
>JBFYPZ010000289.1:0-3443 GCA_041303035.1 Flavobacteriaceae bacterium | reverse complement strand
AGTAAATTATTGGCCTTTTCAACGGCAGAAAAATCACCTGTAAAATGCAGGTTGATATCTTCCATGGGTACTACCTGAGCATAACCACCGCCTGCAGCACCTCCCTTTATGCCAAACACCGGGCCCAAAGACGGTTCGCGCAAAACAACAATTGCGTTTTTTCCAATTTTGTTCAAACCTTCATTCAAACCGATGGATACCGTAGTTTTGCCTTCCCCTGCCGGAGTGGGTGTGATTGCAGTGACCAAAATAAGGTGTGATCTTTCAATTTTCTTATCATCTCTTAATGTAAGTGGTAATTTGGCCTTGTATTTTCCGTACATCTCGATATCGTCCGGGTCAATTCCCAGCCTTTCAGCAATTTTTACGATGGGTAGCATTTTAGCTTGTTGGGCAATTTCTATGTCTGATAAATGTTTCATTGAGGATTTGGATATTAGTTTTATTCGCAGTTTATCAATTGAAATCATAAGGTATACGGCTCTTTTTTTCAATTTTAAAGCAACCGGCAAACTATGATCTTCTTATATCAAATTTACATAAATTTATCTCAATACAAGCCTTTTTGAGTACAAAAACCGCATAAATCAGCAAAGATTAATCCGGATTCAATATTGAGATTCCTCTCAAACTTCTGTTGAAATTCCGGCAAGCGATAAAGTCATTTGATCATTCTGAGCACCCTATAAAAACATGGCTAAAGCGCTATGATTTTGAGCAACAATAATCTGCTTTATTTTTTCTTTTAAAGCTAAATTAAATCTGTATATTTGCGCGTTTAAAAAAATAACGCATAAAATTTAATTATAATGCAAAATAAAGGTCTTATAAGAACTTTTGCAATCTTGTTTAGTTTAGTTTGTTTATACCAGCTTTCCTTTACATATTTTGCAAAAAATGTTGAGAAAGATGGAGTTGCCTATGCACAAAGTAACGCATCCAAAGAGAATGATCATGACGAATTAGCCGCTTTACAAAAAAAATATCTGGATTCGGTTGCCAACACTCCGGTACTTGATTTAGGCTTTGCTGATTACACCTATAATGATCTCAAGGAAAAAGAGCTCAATTTGGGCCTCGACCTTAAAGGAGGTATCAATGCCATTTTAGAGGTTTCGGTTCGGGATATCCTGGTCGGACTTTCAAACAAATCAACCAATCCGGTTTTCAATGAAGCGCTGAATGCAGCTACCCTGCAGCAAAAGAACAGCGATAAAGATTACCTGACCCTGTTTTTTGAAGCCTTTGAACAAGCGAGCAAAGGAACAGTCAAATTAGGTGATCCGGGCATTTTTGGAAATAAATCCCTGAAAGACAAGATCAACTTCAAAATGAGCGATGATGAAGTAAAACCCATTCTAAAAGAAGAAGTAGAGGGTTCCATCAACACAGCCTTTGAAGTTTTAAGAAGCCGTATCGACAGGTTTGGAGTTACTTCACCCAGTATACAAAGGGTTGGCGAATCAGGTAGAATTCTGATTGAATTACCCGGTGCAAAGGATATCGACCGTGTCAGAAAACTGCTTCAGAGTACTGCCGAATTGCAATTCTGGGAAGTGTATACCAATCAGGAAATCGCACAATTTCTCGTCAGCGCCAATACAGCTTTGGCCAATAGCCAGGATCAGAAGACCGATACGGTTGCTGTGGATTCCACGAAACAGGCCGACAATGTGGATGCCCTTTTAGGCGAAATAAAAGATTCGATTGATGTAAAAGCACAAAATCCGCTTTTTGCCGTTTTGATGCCGAATATTCCGCAATCACCCAATGAGCTTAGTTCCGTGGTAGGGACTGCCTCTGTTGCAGATACAGCTAAAGTAAATGAATTTCTTGCCCGCGCCGAAGTCAGGAGTTTGTTACCGGCAGAAATGAAGTACGCTAAATTTCTCTGGGATGCAAAGCCGATAGAAAATACAGAAGCGATCAACCTGTATGCGATCAGATCAAACCGAGACGACGTAGCGCCCATTCAGGGGGATGTCATCATTGATGCAGCACAGGTTTTCGACCAGCTGGGTGCCAACCCGGAAGTTACAATGGCGATGAATTCCAAGGGAACAAAAGACTGGGCCAAAATGACCACAGACAATGTCGGAAAATTTGTAGCCGTTGTTCTGGATGATTATGTTTACTCAGCCCCCAGGGTGAATGATGCCATAACACAGGGAAGAACCTCTATCACCGGTCAGTTTTCAATAGAAGAAGCACAGGATCTTGCCAATGCCTTAAAATCAGGTAAATTACCGGCTGCAGCCAGAATTATTCAATCCGATGTAGTGGGTCCTTCTTTGGGTCAGGAAGCAATCAAATCAGGTACACTTTCCTTTTTCATCGCTTTTTTACTGGTCATTCTATGGATGATCTTTTATTACGGTAAGGCCGGCTTATTTGCAGATATTGCGCTATTGGCAAACATACTTTTCATTTTCGGTACCCTTGCCTCCTTCGGTGCTGTGCTGACCCTACCCGGTATTGCCGGTATTGTTTTGACTTTGGGTATGGCTGTTGATGCCAATGTGCTCATATATGAAAGGATCAAAGAAGAATTGGGAACAGGAAAACACTTGAAAGAAGCGATTAACGATGGTTTTAGCGGTGCATTATCTGCGATCATTGATGGTAATCTTACCACGATGTTAACAGGTGTGATCCTGTATATTTTTGGTACAGGCCCGGTTAAAGGCTTTGCTACGACCCTCATGATAGGTATAGTTACCTCATTGTTTTCTGCCATATTTATAACCCGATTGATCATAGAATGGTATGTCAGAAAAGGAAATAAACTGACTTTTGATACCCAATTGACCAGAAAATGGTTTAAAAATGTACACTTTGATTTCCTTGGAAAACGAAAAATTGCTTATATTATCTCGGGGACTCTGATTACTATCAGCCTTATTTCCTTGTTTGTCAATGGACTGAATTACGGTGTGGACTTTAAAGGAGGCCGGACCTATACGGTGCGGTTTGAAAATGTAGTTAATAGTCAGGAAATCGCAGGGGCCCTGAAAGGTGCATTTGGCAGTTCTCCGGAAGTAAAAACATTTGGAGCAGCAAACCAGCTGAAAATTACGACCAAGTATAAAATTGAGGATAATGATGTAGCCGTTGATGACGAAATTCAGAATTTATTATATACTAACCTGAAACCCTTTATGCCTCAAAATCTAACCTATGAGCAGTTCATGGGTGCAGATAATGACCAAAATGTAGGGGTGATGCAATTCATTAAAGTAGGCCCTACCATTGCCGATGATATTAAACAGGCAGCTATTTTTGCCGTGATCGGGGCCCTGATAGGTATCTTCCTGTATATTTTGTTGCGTTTCAGAAAATGGCAATTCAGTTTCGGTGCCGTAGCAGCGCTTTTTCATGATGTAATTATAGTATTAGGTGTTTTCTCACTGTTCTACAAAGTGCTTCCCTTTGATATGGAGGTG
>JBFYPZ010000288.1:0-3446 GCA_041303035.1 Flavobacteriaceae bacterium | reverse complement strand
GAATCCTTTTTAAAAGCTTCACTTTTCACTAAAAATTTTCTTTCAATTTCTTGTGCCATTTTTTTTAATTTGCTAAGGGTTTATTGATCCAGCCTATAATTCTTTTGATTGCCTGCAAGTAGTTAATATTCTCTACACCTGTTAATTTTACATCCCGAACTGTTTTTTGAATATCTTCAACCTCTGTTGATTCCGAGTTAATTGTTATAACTGCGGCTCCGTTAACCAAAACCTCACCCACTTCACAGATGGTATCATTCACCATATAACCAAAACGTTTTTTATGTACATGAACACCTTGAAGATCCGGATGACGTTCAATCATCGCTAAAAATTCTTCGAGGGTATAGGTACCTTTATTAAGGTCGGGCATTTTCACCTGAAAAGCAGGGAAAACTTCTTTGGTCAGAACCTCTTTAGATATCGGAAATTCTGCCTTCATCAATGGGTTCCATTGCTCAAGCCCTTCAACGGTTTGAACATACGTCTTAATATCCATTTTTCCATCGCGGATCTTGGTATTATTTATATCATTTGTTCTTGACATGATGTAAATCTCGTCAGAATCCCGTTCCCAGACATTTTCAGGAATAGGCACTGAAAAACGAGCCATTCTTTTGGCCGCCTCTTCAAAGTTTTGTCCGAAGGTTCTAAACTCAAATCTGGGTTTCGAAATCTCGCCTATTTGCATTTCTTTTTTTGACATAATCTATTTTGTTAAATTTTATTTTATTCAATTGGTCTTTTAAAAATGTACAGTTTTGCTGCTCCATCACTTATGATATAAATCTCTTTATCGGTTACTGCTATTCCTTCTGCTTTTATGACATTTATAGGATAACTTTTAATCAGATTCCCGTTAAGGTCACATTTATTGATTGTTTGATTCTGATCACTGACAATCCAAAGCTTTTTAATCGAACTATCATAGCAGATACCCGAATAATCTATGGCAAAATCCAGTTCAGTCTGAGATATGATTGAAAAATTCGACCTTAATTGGATTAACAGCCCCGGATCCTTTTCGTTTAAAGCATAAATAATCCCGTTATCAAAATTATAAGCAACTCCTTCCAGACCGCTGTTAGCATCTGAATTTTCGTAGTCAATTTTGTGTTTAATTATCGCGTTGGTGAGCAAATCATAAATAACAATTTCTTTATTTCTTTCTTCGGCCACCAGTAATTTATTGGCAGTAAACAGTGAAACCCCTTCCAGATCATTGCCTGTATACTGAAATTTCTGGATTACAATACCTTTAAGCGATATTTTATAAATATTATTCGTGTTATCACTTACAGTATATAGTCCGGTTCCCGACTCATTCATTGACAGACCTGAAGGCTCAGGGATATTCACCGGAAAAGTGCCGATTAATTCGAGTTCCTCTATTGCCATTTCATCATTGCCATTACCACAGCCAGATAGGCTCAGGATCGCAAATAAGAAGGGTAAAAGTGCGCTTTTTACCGGAACCATCATTTTAAACCGATTAATAATATTCATTTTAGTGCCGAGCATAAATCCCATTTAATCTACAGTAACTGCAATTATAATAATATTAAAAAGGAATAAATTCATATAAAACCGCAATCACCAGGTAACTGCGGTTTTGTATTGATCTGAATTAAATATATACTTTAATTATTGGTTGTACCTTTTGTCTCTTTGGCAGGCACCACCCATTTGGCTCCTCCGTCCAATTTACGTGCAACCAATGGAGCACCAGGCCAGTTTGCTTTTAAAAGTTGGTCTACAACCACATTGGTAGTATTCACCAGGGTAATATCTTCACCAGAAGACGAAATTCCAAACTGACCCTGAGGAGAACCAGTTCCGGTTTCTATGACGTAGAATCCTTTTGAGGCAATACTGGTACCTGCAGGAATACTATAAGCCACTGCAATTCCTCCTGAGTCATACACTTTGTAACCACTGATATCAATTGCAGCATTTGTTGGGTTATGCAATTCGATAAAATCCCAGGGAGCACCTGAGGCATTGATCTCGTTAAGGACCAACTGATTTAAAATTGCCAGCGGAGCCACCTGAATAAAAGGCCAGGTCGCTGAATTGTCATGATCGAAAGGCCCGGTTATGACGTCACCCGTTTTAATTTCTTCCGGGTAGTAGGTTCTTAAAGCAGCATTGTCCTCTGCCCTAAAATAATAACTGATTTTCGTGCCATCGGTCTGGCCTGGAATGATACCCGTAAAGGTCACATTGTCTGTTGTGCTCATAACAATGGTTGTTTTGGTATCTGCCGCCGCATTATTGAGCACATAATACAACCTCACTTCTTTTACACCAGTTTTGTCATAAGTCTTGACGGTAAATTTAATGGGTTCATCTGCACTTGGATTTTCATTGGATGGAACGACAGAAACAAACAGAGGATTACCATTCACAACCGTATAGCTGGCTTTAACATCTGGCGCAGTTGTTGGAAAATAGCTTTTGCTAGCAGTCTCATCGGTAGCCACAACATAATACTTTACAATTGTTCCTGCATCGGTTACCGGAATTCTGTAGGTGTATTTTCCTCCGCCTACTGGTGCCATTTCAACAAAGGAGATCTGACTTCCTACTTCAAGGTACAATTTTACATCCCTGATCCCATCTGCATCAGAGGCTAGTACAGTGTAATCCACATACGAATTGTCGGTTACATTGGTTATCAATTCGGCAGTAATAAGTGGCGCTGTTTTTACATTGCTGTTGGCAAGACCTTTTGACGGACTCATAACTACCCATACATCACCACCATCTGTTTCTCTGCCATAGGTCAAACCAACCTGAGAAGACATATCCGGAGTTGTAACTTCATCAATGATCTCATTGCTGGCATTGTACAAGGTGATCTTTTCACCTGCAGAAGAGATTTTAAAATTAGTCGATTGGTTTGGGACATTAGAGTCGTCACAATTAAAGGTAACGTATTTTCCAGGCGCCAATGTAAGGTTATCAATTACCCATTTCTGACTCGTATCTCCCAGTGCATAGCCGGAAAGATTAACACTTTCTGAACCACCGTTATACAATTCTATCCAGTCAGGTTCCCCTGTCGCCATAATTTCATTTAATTTAATATCGGAAACCACAACAGGCCCCGTTCCATCGTCCATCATCTCATCTTCAACGCAACCAAACATAGCGATCGCGATGAGTGTTACTAAAACATATTTAAATTTTTTCATTGCTATATTATTTAATCGTTAATTCTAATTATTAAAAAGTGATTTCAAATCTGCAGGAAATCATACTAAAATCTTCACCGGCATCTCCATCTGATTCAACCACTGCAAAAGGATCTTTGGTCAGATTGCCATCGCTGTCATGTCCAACATAAAGTTTTCCTTTTCCATTTGCAAATCGGTCGTGGTTATTATAAGCATAATTAAGCATAAATCTCACATTTGCATTGAAATGATAATTTAATCCCAGTG
>JBFYPZ010000287.1:0-3448 GCA_041303035.1 Flavobacteriaceae bacterium | reverse complement strand
TGCTCTTCCGATCTACCCGGATCGTCAATTATGCCCGGAAAGGTGAACCCAACCCAGTCAGAAGCCATGACTATGGTTTGTGCACAGGTCATGGGAAATGATGTTGCAGTAACCATCGGAGGTTTACAGGGTCATTACGAACTGAATGTCTTTAAGCCGGTCATGGCCTACAACCTGCTGCAGAGTGCTGAATTGTTGGGTGATGCCTGTGTTTCCTTTGAAGAACATTGTGCCCGCGGTATTGAACCCAATTACAGGAGAATAAAAGAATTACTCGATAACTCGCTCATGCTGGTCACAGCTCTGAATCCTAAGATCGGATATTACAAAGCAGCGGAAATAGCGAATACAGCCCATAAAAATGGCACTACCCTTAAAGAGGAAGCTGTTAATCTGGGCTATGTGTCGGCTGCCGACTTTGATGCCTGGGTGAAACCGGAAGATATGGTTGGAAGTTTAAAATAAACCCACAGGCCACAGGTCAAAATCCCGTGGCCTTTTAACAATGATAACATGTGCAACGCCTTCAACAAAAAATTTATTGACGAAGCCGCAAAAAAGTATGAAGTGCAACCTGAAGTAAGTAAGGCTTGCAGTGATTCAGACTATATGGAGCTCGCCATAGAAGAAGCCATCAAAGGCATGGAGAAAAACGAAGGCGGACCCTTTGGCTGTGTGATCATTAAAGATGGAAAGGTGCTTGGCAGGGGAAATAACCGTGTTACTTCCAGCAATGACCCTACCGCACACGCAGAAATCGTGGCTATCAGGGAGGCCTGTGCCAATTTAAACGACTTTCAGCTTACGGGATGTGTCCTATATACTTCATGCGAACCCTGCCCCATGTGCCTGGGTGCTATCTACTGGGCCAGACCGGATAGAGTTTTCTATGGCTGCGATAAAAATGATGCAGCCCGCGCAGGTTTCGATGATCACTTCATCTATGAGCAGTTGGATGCTCCTATACAAGATCGAAAAATACCCTTCGTACAGATTATTCCCGAAAAAGCAATAAAAAGCTTTCAGCTTTGGGAAGAAAAAGAAAATAAAATTAAATACTAAATTGCTGCTCAGCCCGAACCAGTCAATTCTATTTCATTCATCCCAATTGAATCGTCTTTTTAATAAAGAGGCGGTTGTCCGAAATATTACTCCGTTCCGTTTTATAACAGCGCTTTCCAAAAATGAGTCTACTCCGAAAAGTCAAAAATATAATTTTCAACGATTTATTTCTATTAATCCTAAAGGGAAATCGTTGAAAATCAGCCACCCTTTAGGCTGGGCTTGCCCAACTGAACAGGCGGGGGTAAATGCTGATTTACTAAAAATTACCTTTCGGAGAGATGTCAAGAAATTAATGTTCCACTTGATTTTTGACTGCGTTATTGTATTTTAAATCACGGAATTTAGAATCTGCCGGCACATTACCAATTGCCTAAATAATTTCTCTAAGTCATTAAATTTGACTTTGTTATAACAATTTAACATTCCTGACGTTATAAAGAATATCCGTATAATTTTGAATTGCACTTTGTTCCTGTTTTATCAGGTCCTCATTTCGCTTAAACCTTTATTATTTGGTATGAACAGCGCATTCAATTCAAAAATTACGAAAAAAAGGGTGCTTTTCTGATTGGTCTGAAATAAGAAATACTCCCTGCAATTCAGTCGATTAAAGAACTTTTAAAAGAAATACTATGCAAGCAGTAAATCCTTTTCATTTGGCAATACCTGTAAAAAATTTAGAGGTTTGCAGAAAATTTTACCACGAGGTTTTGGGTTGTTCAGAAGGGAGAAATCATTCGGTTTGGATTGATTTTGATTTTTTCGGACACCAGCTCGTACTCCATCAAAACGGATATCTGGCCGACGCGAATAAGGGTCTGCACAATCCCGTAGACTGTCATAATGTGCCAATTCCTCATTTTGGTATTGTTCTGGCCTGGTCAGATTGGGAAAACCTGGCCGTTGAATTAAAGAACAAAGGCATCGAGTTCATTATTGAACCGCATATCCGGTTTAAAGGAGAGATAGGCGAACAGGGTACGATGTTCTTTTATGATCCGGAAGGCAACGCACTGGAATTCAAAGCATTTAAAGACATAAAAAAACTTTTTGCCAAATAGCTATCTGACAAAAAGTGAATTCATAGTAAACTTGATCATTCAGGATCCCAGTCCAGGCATGGTGGAGCGATTGAAGTAATTCTCATACTCCATCTCTGCACTTCGCACATCGGTTTTATACTTAGGTCTCAAAATTTTGTGGTTGTCTTTCTTCAAAGCGTGTTCCCTGCTTTCAGTTTTTTCTCGATATGATTTTCCCATTGTCAGCAATTTGGTTTTCTTAAATAACGATAATAACATGTAAATTATTATCATATACATATAAATAATTAGAAATAAATATCAATACCATTTGATATTCGGCAAATTGAGGTATTATCAACAAACATCTTATTTCAGGAATGATTTGATAAAAAAGATCCTTAATAACAAAAGCTCCACAAAAATAAAAGGTAGAAACCAAACCTTTACTGCTTTACGCCACTTCCCTTCTATTGACTTCAGAATGTTAAAAAAAATAGGACTAAGTACTGAGTTATCAATTAATTTACATAAATTTATGCCGATAATTGTCTTTTTGTGTTCAAATTACCTGTAACAAAGCCTGAATTTCCTTAATTATAAAAGATTTTAAGTTTTGGATGCGGTCGTATGACGTTTAAATTACAAATTTTCAGGATTATTTACACTAAGTAGTGCAAAGTTTTATACTTTTTATTATGAAGAGACGGAAATTTATAATGAATACAACCCTTTTAAGTGCTGGCCTCGCTAGCATGGGTGCGGGTGCCCTCCCGATTGGAAATATGTTTACAATAGAGGACAAATTATTTTTTAAATTATCCCTGGCCCAGTGGTCTTTGCACAAGGCTCTTTTCGATAAAAAGCTGGACAATTTAGATTTTGCTGCTAAATCAAGGGCTTTAGGTTGTGAGGGAATTGAATATGTCAATGCTTTTTTTAAAGACAAAGCAAAAGATATGGCCTATTTAAAGGAAATGAATAAAAGAGCAGAGAACGAAGGGCAGCAAAACGTTTTAATTATGATTGATGGAGAGGGGGATCTTGCAGATTCCAATGCAGAAAATAGATTAAAAGGTATAGAAAATCATTATAAATGGGTTGAGGCTGCTCATTTTTTGGGCTGTCATGCTATTAGGGTTAATTTAAGAGGCGGAAAAGAAATGTCTGAAGCTGCTAATGCAAGTGTTGATTCTTTGACCAAACTTTCAGATTTCGCAAAAGGATCAGGAATCAATATATTGGTAGAAAACCACGGCGGATTTTCTTCTAATGGCGTTTGGATGACAGACGTTTTTTCCAGGATTAAAAATGAAAATTGTGGCACATTGCCCGATTTTGGCAATTTTTGTATTACCAGA
>JBFYPZ010000286.1:0-3450 GCA_041303035.1 Flavobacteriaceae bacterium | reverse complement strand
TGATCCCTGAAAATTTTTGCTGAGGTGATCCGATAAAAAACATACCTCCAAATGATTCTTTAGCCAGACCTCCAAAACGGTCTTCGGTATCGCGGTCAAACAATGCAATACTTTTTCCGGTGTTCAGCAATTCCAGGGCAGTTACAATTCCTGCAATTCCACCGCCTATGATGGCTATATCTGCTTGATAGTGACGCTCTTTCAATGGTTAAAATAATTTATAACTGAACTGAATAAGGTTAAAACGCGAATTTGTCCCAGTTTACAAATACCTGCTGTACAAATACTCCGGCAATGAATAAACTTACGATAAATTTCATTGTGGTGGAGGCCAAAAATCCGATAAAACTGCCAAATGCCGCTTTGCCGGCTCTTTTTATATTGGAAGAGTCGAAGATCATCTCTCCGATAAATGCCCCCAAAAAACCACCGATAACAAATCCCAGGGGTACAGGAAGCAAAAATCCGATCAGGAGCCCAAGGGTTGTTCCATAAACTCCATATTTGCTGCCTCCGAATTTTTTTGTTCCCACGGAGGGAATGATATAGTCCAGGATACCGATTAAAATGGAGATCAAAAGCGTAAAACCGAGTATCCAGTAATTCATCGGTATGGAAGGGCAGAGGTACAGGCATAGCAATCCGACCCAGGACATTATAGGTCCGGGAAGTACGGGAAGTATAGCACCTGCAATACCGGTCAAACAAAATATAAATCCTGTGATAAGTAAAAAAATGTCCATTGTAAATAAATTAGAGCAAAAAAATGAATTTATTTTTATTTCCAGAAGGCAAATCGCATTAAACTGAGTTCCCTAAACTATTTTTCTAAAATAGTTTAAATATAGTATATTTGGCTAGTAGTCAATATTTTATTTATAACCCCCAAAATAGTTTTTCTATGAAATATATTTTAAGCTGTCTTCTGTTAATTTTCTTAATTTCTTGTAAAAAAGAAACCAAAGAACCCGTTGTTCAGAAAACTTATCCTATTGAGGAATTTTACAAAAACACCCGGGTCGGGGGAGGAAATTTTTCTGAAGATGAATCGAAATTACTGGTGCATAGCGATGCTTCCGGAATATTCAATGTATATGAAATAGATATTGAAACAGGAGAGCAAAAAAAGATAACATCCTCAGAAAATGATTCTTTTTTCTCAGTGGATTACGTCCGTGGTTCCGGTGAAATCATTTATAACGCTGATAAAGGAGGAAACGAAATTGACCATTTGTATTTATTGCAGAAGGATGGTACAACTAAGGATTTAACTCCGGGGGAAAATGAAAAAGCACAATTTGCAGGTTGGAGCGAAGATAAAAAATCTATGTTTTATTTGTCGAACAACAGAGATTCCAAGTATTTCGATTTACTTAAAATGTCTGTTGGAAAGTGGCTACCGGAATTAATTTATGAAAACAATGAGGGATTTGATGTTTCCTCAATTTCTCATAACGAAAATAATATTTTATTACTCAAACCAATCACAACAAGTGAGGACAAATTGTTCCTCTTTGACAGGTCTGCAAAAAAAATGACTGAAATATCTGATGGGAAAGGCAGTTACAACGGATCCGGATTTAGTAAAGACGACAAGTATTTTTATTATTTGACCAACGCGGGAAAGGAATTTACCTACTTGGTTGCTTATGAAATTGCAACCGGAAAGAAGGAAGTTGTCTTTGAAACCAAATGGGATGTGATGTATAGTTATCTCAGTGAAAGTGATAAATACAGAGTAATAGCCATCAATGAAGACGGAAAGAATAACTTGATAATTCGAAATAATTCTGATGGAAAGAATATTGATGTTCCTGATTTTCCAGATGGAGACATAAGTGCCGTAAATATTTCTGAGTCTGAGAAATTAATTCGCATGACCGTCTCAACTTCAAAATCTCCGAGTAATTTGTATGTGTACAATTTAGAAACCAAAGCATTAAAAAAGCTTACTGAAAACCTAAATAAAAATATAGATCCAAACGACTTGGTTTCTGCCGAAGTGGTTCGGTACAAATCTTTTGATGGGATTGATATTCCTGCGATTTATTACAAGCCTATTCACGCTTCTGCAACAAACAAGGTACCTGCTTTGGTATGGGTTCATGGAGGTCCTGGTGGCCAATCCCGTGTGGGTTATTTTTCACTGATACAATTTTTAGTTAATAATGGCTATGCTGTTTTAGCTGTAAACAATCGTGGTAGCAGTGGCTATGGAAATACTTTTTACACAATGGATGATCTGAATCACGGAGATAAAGATCTTAAAGATTGTATATGGGGTAAAAAATGGTTACAGTCTCAGGACTATATCGATGGTGAGAAAATAGGAATTATTGGAGGTAGCTATGGAGGTTATATGACGATGGCTGCCATGGCTTTTGCACCGGATGAGTTTGATGTGGGTGTAAATATTTTTGGTGTAACAAATTGGGTCAGAACACTTAAATCGATTCCCCCGTATTGGGAAGCAATGAGATCCGCGCTATACAAAGAACTTGGAGATCCATTTTCTGCAGATTCAACCAGGTTATATAATATTTCCCCATTGTTCCATGCAGAAAAAATTAAAAACCCTGTGATGGTGTTGCAAGGGGCAAATGACCCGCGTGTTTTGCAAATTGAATCTGATGAGATGGTAGCAGCAATGGAAAAAAATAATGTAAAGGTGAATTATATTATTTTCCCTGATGAAGGCCATGGGTTTGTGAAAAAGGAGAATGAGATCAAAGGATATGGTTCTATTTTGTTGTTTCTCGATGAACACTTAAAGAAAAACGTTGAAAAGAAGGTATTGGATTAAATTATCACTCATTTTTAACAAAAAATAGTATTCAATCAAAATATTTGTACTTTCACTCCATTGTAATCGATGTCAATGTTTTTTAAAGCAGGTATTGGAGTTTTGTGCATGCTGGCCTTGCAGTCGTGTGACTGGATCTCAATCAAAAAGCCTACTGTAAAGGCAGGCTATGTGTATGAGGATATTATTGATTATACTGTGGTAGACGCTTATCCATTATTTGCTGAATGTCAGGGACTTGCAGACAATGCAGCCAGGGATAACTGTTTTGAAAACACATTTAAAGCAAAGGTAGAGCTCAGTCTTAAAGAAGAACAATTTACTGCTACAGCGGTTTTTACAGATACTGTCTATGCAAAGATCCTTGTGGATACAAGCGGGAAGTTCAGTGTGGAAGCCCTTGAGATGACAGAAACCACAGCACAGGCCCTCCCCCAATTCGACAGTATTTTCAGGGCCGATATAAACAACATGCCCCTGCTTTTACAGTCGGCTACAAAAAGAGGTATTCCTGTTAATTCCCGCTTTAAGCTTCCCATTGTTATCCGGGTAAAAACCTGAATTTATTTTTTCAAGACCCGGCCCTTCCAGGTAAAACCCCCAAAAGATCTCAAGCCGACATATACATGAAAAAATGGGTAAATCAG
>JBFYPZ010000285.1:0-3471 GCA_041303035.1 Flavobacteriaceae bacterium | reverse complement strand
TTCTTTTGAATTGCAGCTATAGAATCTTTTTTGGAGGCGATCATTGCTTCCAGTTCTTCTTTGGTTTGGGCGGTTAAAACCTGGCTAAAAAAAATAAGAGACAGTATAAGAATTAGTTTTTTCATGTCAGTTGATTTAGTTTTCAGGGGTAAAATTAATTATTTTTCATGCCATAATATTACAAAAGACCCGGAATTCTTTTGATCAGGTCTTTATTCTTTTGTATAAAGGCACACTGGAACAGGCTTCGCCATACATCAGTGAAGAGACAACCGGCTGGAGTTTTTGAATCAGTAATGAATAAGCTGCATGGGGGATAAATTTTTCCGAACATCCTTTTATGATAACAGGTTTACCCGCGAATTCTTCAATATTTATCTTTGAAATGACCTCCTCAAACAAGAGGGTTTCCAGTTGTTCCAGATCGCCAACAACAATTTTTTTAGCATAAGGGGCTAAATGAACAGTGATCAATAAATAGGCCCAGGAAGGAATAATGGCATCCGTGGAACACGTGATTGCGACGAATTTATTTTGATATGTAGTCCAGTCCTGCTCACTCAAACTCCTTCGGTACTCTTTTTCAATCAAAACCTGTTCCTGAAAAAGCCAGTACTTTATATCGATCAGTACCCTTTCTCCTTTGGGATAATAATCCTCAAGGTCCAAAGAAACCAGTTTGCTGTTTGCAACTTTATTGATTATTTCGTCCGGCATACTGTGTTATAAAAAACCGAGTTCCAGTTTTGCTTCCTCGCTCATCATGTCCTGTGTCCAGGGCGGATCAAAGGTGATCTCTACTTCAGCATTTCTAACCTCATCAATAGACCTGATCTTTTCTTCTACTTCCATGGGCAGGGTTTCTGCTACCGGACAATTCGGAGAAGTCAGTGTCATCAATATTCTTACGTCGCTCTTCTCGTTCACAAAAACATCATAAATCAAACCCAGTTCGTAAATATCCACAGGAATTTCAGGATCGTATATCGTCTTTATCTTTTCAACAATCTTAATGCTAAGTGCTTCTGTTTCTATTGCGTTCATATCGCTCCTTTAAGAATGATTCTAAATAAGTGCAAATATACATTTTTTAGGATAATTTAGCCTGATAGGCCAGGGCATATAATTTAAATTGTTTGATCATAGAGACGAGTCCGTTCGCTCTTGTGGGAGATAGATGTTCCTTAAGACCGATCTTATCAACAAAATACAATTCATTTTCAAGTATGTCTTTCGGACTTTGGTCTGAGTACACCCGCAGCAAAAGGGCAATAATTCCCTTGGTCAAAATGGCATCGCTATCTGCCGTAAAAATCAATTTGCCCTCTTTGATCTCGGTATCCAGCCAGACTTTTGACTGGCAGCCTTTTATTAGGTTGTCGTTTGTTTTACTACTCTCTTTCATTTCAGGCACTGACTTTCCTAAATCAATGATATATTCATAGCGTTCCATCCAATCTTCAAAGGTTGAAAATTCATCGATAATTTCATCCTGTATCTCTTTGATCTCCATAATAACAATTTTAATTTCTGTACTTTTTGACAAACCTGCCCAAGGTGGCTTTTGGCTCTTGCCCATATTTTAGGAAGCAATATTTCGATTATCTACTCAATATTACCTACTTTTGCAAAAGTAAACAAATACCCTTGAATGAGTACACTTTTGATTGTTGGAACTGTCGCTTTTGATGCCATTGAAACCCCTTTCGGGAAAAAAGATAAAATCGTTGGCGGAGCCGCAACTTATATTGCCCTGGCAGCTTCTCAGTTTAATGTGGATTCGGCAATAGTCTCTGTAGTAGGTGATGACTTTCCAAAATCATACCTGGAATTTCTTGAGACAAAAAATATTGACACCTCTGGCATACAAGTGATCCCTAACGGAAAAACATTCTTTTGGAGTGGTAAATACTACAATGATCTGAATAGCCGGGATACACTGGCTACGGAATTAAATGTTCTGGCTGATTTTAAACCCATAGTTCCGGAGAATTTCCTGCAGCCGGATTTTCTGATGCTTGGAAATTTACATCCATCTGTTCAAATGGAGGTCATCAGGCAAATCCCAAAAAGACCCAAGCTCGTTGTGCTGGATACCATGAATTACTGGATGAACAATGCATGGGATGAGTTGATGGAGGTACTCAAAAAAATAGATGTAATCACGATCAATGATGAAGAAGCCAGGCAATTGAGCGGAGAGTATTCTCTGGTAAAAGCAGCACAAAAAATATTTGCGCTAGGGCCAAAATATGTGGTCATAAAAAAAGGAGAACACGGGGCCTTACTTTTCTACGACGGAAAAGTGTTCTTTGCTCCGGCCCTGCCGCTCGAGGAGGTTTTCGACCCAACCGGAGCGGGAGATACTTTTGCTGGTGGGTTTATTGGTTACCTGGCAGGTACACATGATATCAGTTTTGAAAATATGAAACGGGGAGTGATCTATGGTTCTAACCTTGCATCTTTTAATGTCGAGAAATTTGGCACACAAAGAATGGAATATCTCACTAAACCGGAGATTAGTGACCGACTGAATGAATTCAAACAACTTACACAGTTTGATATTGAATTGCAATAACAATACTAATTCAATTTTACGGAACGCATGAGTGATGCTGTTAAACATGAATGTGGAATTGCTTTGTTGAGGTTGTTAAAGCCTGTTTCCTATTATAAGGAAAAATACGGAACGGCTTTTTATGGCATTGACAAAATGTATTTGTTAATGGAAAAACAACATAACCGGGGGCAGGATGGCGCCGGTTTTGCCAGCATAAAATTTGACGTTGATCCGGGTACCCGGTTTATGAGCCGCATACGTTCCAATGATTCGCAGCCCATACAGGACATCTTTTCAAAGATCACCGAAAGACTCAATGGACTTCTGGATGAAAATCCGGAGCGCAGAAACGATCTGGAATGGCATAAAAATAACCTTCCCTATGTGGGTAATTTGTTTTTAGGGCATGTGAGGTATGGTACTTATGGCAAGAACAGCATCGAAAATGTGCATCCCTTCCTGAGACAAAACAACTGGCAGCACAAAAATCTGATTGTCGCCGGGAATTTTAATATGACCAATTCCATGGAACTTATGCAGGAATTGATCGAATTGGGACAACATCCCAAAGAAAGTACAGATACGGTTACCATCATGGAAAAAATCGGACATTTTTTGGACGATGAGGTAAAACATTTGTATGACTCCCTGAAAATGGATGGAATTACCAAAAAAGATGCCTCGGCGCTCATCGCAAAAAACCTGGACATAAGCAATATCCTGAAAAGAGCCTCCAGAAATTGGGATGGAGGTTATGCCATGGCCGGGCTTTTAGGACATGGAGATGCTTTTGTTTTCAGAGATCCGAACGGAATAAGACCGGCATTTTTTTACCGGAATGATGAGATTGTGGTAGTCGCATCCGAGAGACCCGTTATTCAAACCGTTTTTAATGTCGCCATTGATGATGT
>JBFYPZ010000284.1:0-3446 GCA_041303035.1 Flavobacteriaceae bacterium | reverse complement strand
AAGAACGCGCGCGGTTTTCTGGACAGAGGGGATTTTGGTCTCGCCAAAGATGAACTTGCCAGCTTGAATAATTTTTACCAGCTTATCAACCTGCTCTTTTGGATGCTTTTTATTGTTACGCTCGTATGGTTTCACATCTCCAATTTTCAGATACACTATTTTTAATTTCTCAGTCTCGCTCATTTCTTCCCCTTTATTCTGTCCGGAATATGGATTCCCGCTTGTTTACTCTCGGCCACAAAAGCGCACACAGTACGATACGAGAAGCCCAGGGCCTCCGCTGTCTTCGTTCGGTTGTAGTTACATTGCTCAAGTGCTGCAATGATCGCATTGCGTTTTAAAACATTGATGCCAGTGATTTTATGGACCGCTCTTGTTTCATGTTTCTTTTCGTCGTAGCCCCTGCAAATATCGATCGTAATTTTCATTCGTTCAATTTTTGCAATCAAAGTTGTACGATTTACTTCCAAAAATTCTGCCGTTTTGGTTACGTTGCCGTTGTACGCTTGGAGCATACTTTGGATTAATTGTTTCTCGAAATTGGAAACGGTCTCTACCAAATTCAAGTTGGCATCCTTCTGGCCGCTACAAACTTCCCGCATCCGACCCCAGAAAGCGACCTTGGATGTAGTCCAACTTTTTGATTATCAAGCACCTCTGCGACGTCGGAATTAATGTATTTATTGAACACATAAACATGAGTCAAATCTGTCTCTGTTCCGCTGAAGCAAATGTCTCCTGGCAACAATTTCGCAACGTCTGTTATTTTTTTGTATCCCTTATCTTTTAACCAAGCATAAAACTTATCGGCGTTAATCGCTGCTAGCGTCTCTGTCTTGGGGTCTGGATTTGGGAAGCCTGCTAGGCATAGGGCCGATCGGCAATGAGCTGCACAGCCGTTCTTTTCTGCTGTCGGCGAGTGCTGTGGTGTGAACCAAGATTCTACGAGCGCCCTTACTGCCATGTAATTATTTTTGTAATAATCTACAAATCGTTGTGCATTTGTTTTTGCAGGAGGTATCGGAAACGGAGGAGGAGTATTTGCTGGTTTTTTATCCATTTCTTTTATGGTGAAAGGAGCGCTTGAAGCACCTGCTAAAATTGCACCATAATACAATTTTTCGAAATTACTCTCGGTATCGAGCCAGCAAACTACTTTATTATCTTTGTCATAGCCGCGACAGTCACTAAAATCACGGCTATTAATTACCCAGCGAACAATCTCTCTTTTATTTGGTTCTACGGGCGCAGGGCTAGGATCAGGAACAGGCAAGCCACCGCTGCCAGGCAAAGGGTCCACGTTTCCATTTTGTATCCAACCTGTTGCTATTAATTCTTTTAACATCGCAGCGCAGCCGCAACGTTTACTCATCGAGTTAGGGTCAAATTTGCCATCCGCAACGTACCTTCCCTTGGTTTGAACGCTTGTACCAGACCAAACATAACAGCTCAAACATCCTCTATTTCTGTATCCAAATCCATTGTACTTTTCGAGCATAAATAAAATATGAGGAATGGACCAATCTTTCTCGCCAACAAAATGATCGTATCCAAGCGCGTCAATAGCGGATTCTTCCCATGTAAACGGCGGAGTACCCACAACTGGCCTTCCTGCAGGAACTTGAATTGTTCTTGCAGTAAGCAAGTCTCCGTTGTGCAAGTGTGTCTTGAAGTTAGAATCACTCTCCATAAAGTGAATACATCCGATAACAAACCAAGGAACATTTGTCTTCGCGCTAACCGCTTCATACCTAGCTTTATTTTTAACCAAATGATCAACTACTTGGACTTTAACCTCGTTTAATTTGTCTTTGTTTATTTCTGCTTTATGCCACAAATCAAGTAGACTATCTCTTTCTTTGTCGTCGTATTTAACCATGATTTCCTCTTTTATTGACGCTGTTTCCTATTTAATCCCTATTTATGCCTCTACTTTGTCAGTCTCTGTGCATTTATCTATGTCAGATTTATGCTCTTTTAAAGCAATTTTAACGGTGTCTGTGATCAATTCTAACAGCTCATCGTCTTTGTTTTCAAGTATCAAGTTCGTTATCAAATTGGCAACTGCAGCGATTACCAAGGCCCTCAAATGCAGCTCTTTGTCGCCGTCGTAGCTTGCGAATTCAGAGCGCATTACTGCGCTGAATTTGTCGCTTAACTCGATAGCTTTCCGCAAAGTTTTTTTTCTGTTTATTTCTGTCATTTTTTCTTCGCCTTTGACTCTTTAATTTTCTTCTCTGCAACATTTGCTACGTCCTCGAAGCTTTCGATCTTTTCCTCGATCTCCAGTTCCTCACCGTTTACCCAGCATAAAATCTGCTCAAGCCAAGGCTTCAATTCTTTGCGATACTCGAAAATTCTAAACTCAATATCCTGCAGAGTTTCTTCGTCAAGCGCCCCGCTGCGGATCGATTTAATCAGGCTTTCTTCTTGTCCGTCAAGCTTCCGATCAACGCCCTTTAACGCTCTGGTTGTCTCTGACAGCCACAGTTTAAACTTGCGGCGCTTTGCCCCAGCTTTCCAAATTTCGTTTGCAATGCCTGCGAGATATTCTTGTGATAGTTCGGTCATTTTAAATTCCTTTTTATTCTGGTTTGTCGTAATTTTCTGTACCTGGATTCTGCATTAATTTATTTTGTTCTTGGTATGCAATGATTTCAGAAGCTTTATCAACTGCCGTCTTGAGCGCGTACTTACTTCCAATATCGCGTCGATAATGCTTTGGATTTATGCAGCCAGAATACCCGATAACATCAAATCCATTTTTGAAAGTTAAAAGACAGACGGTTTTCTTTGGCGATAATTTAAAGAAAGACACATGAGCAACGTGTCGCCCTACGAATTCAGACATTTCACAAGACACATAATTTAAAGGTTTATGCGGTAATGGTCCTTCGACCTGTGATAATTCTAAATCGGAATTAATGGAGTCAAGCGACCAGCTTTCGATCAGACGAATCCCATCTGATTCTAAGCCATTTTCTGTAGATATATATTCTTTTGGTGCCATTTTACTTTTCTCCCTCATGTTTTTTCTTGTGACAGTCCGCACATAGTATCTGCAAATCGTTCAAATTCAAAATTGTTTTAAACACAGCGTCGATAATTGCGCCCCAGTTTCCGATTCCGTGTTTGTGGTGGCACTCGACTTTTACTTCTCGGCCCTTGGCTTTTGATTGCTTTGCTCCGCAGGATTCGCAGCGATAGCCCTTTGTTTTGAGCGTGTAACATCTCTCTCTCGATCTGAGAAAAAGACGTCTCAGTGCTGCCGTTACTTTTGACCTCGGAGTTTTGGCTGGGTTTTTCTTTGGCATTTATTCCAGTCCTATTTTAAATCCGTTCCAGCCATAAAATTCTCTAGCAATTATTGCCGGAATGATTATACAAAGAATGACAATAGGTTTAAAGCGAAAATCGCTTTTCCTGTTTTCATCACAGATTTTTTA
>JBFYPZ010000283.1:0-3473 GCA_041303035.1 Flavobacteriaceae bacterium | reverse complement strand
GCCATGATACTCATATTTTTTAATACCCGGTATGGTTCCTATATTCAGGAACATACGGTACAAGTGGTGTTTTCGATTGCCGGTATTCTTATTGCTCAGCTGGTAACTATTTTGGGTATCTCCATACGGCTTATCAAGGCCGTGATGGATGAGATTCCGCTGAGATATGAGCATATAGCCCGCACCCTGGGGGCAACACAATGGAAAGCTTTCCGGACGGTAACCCTGCCGCTTGCGAAGAAAGGTATCCTTGCCGCTTATTTGCTGGCCTGGGCCAAAGCGATCGGCGAGTTCGGAGCAACCATAACCGTTGCCGGTTCTATGCCACTGAAAACAGAAACCCTGCCAACAGCCATTTATCTCCGTCTGGCTTCTGCCGATATTGAAGGATCCGTTGTGCTCATTTTAATTATCGTGGCGATCGGAATTTTTACCTTAACCATCTTTCGCCTGCTCGGCCATTCCAAAATCGTATGATCAGCCTGAAAAATATTAAATACAAAGCCGGAGCCTTTGCCCTTGACGGAATTGACCATACCTTTGAAACGGGCCGATTTCATATCGTACTGGGGCCCAGCGGTAGTGGTAAAAGTCTGTTACTGGAAATTATTTCAGGTTTGCTGGCACCTGATTCCGGGACAATTTTACTGAATGGAGCGAATATAACGGACCATTTGCCTGAACAGCGACATATTGGCTATCTGCCACAGGACAATGTTTTGTTTCCGCATCTGGATGTAAAAGAAAATATCGCCTATGGTTTGCGTATCAAAAAGCAAAAGGACGATAATTACATAAAAGAAATAGCCGAAAAACTGGAAATAACGCACCTGTTGGACAGGAAAATTCAGCGGCTCAGCGGAGGGGAGATGCAGCGGATCTCACTTGCGCGAAGCCTGGTGGCCGGAAATAAGGTCTTGCTTTTGGACGAACCCACATCATCCCTGCACCACTCGCTCAAAAATGAATTGTGCTATTTGCTGGGTGAAATTCAGGAACAGTTTAAACTCACCGTCATCATGGTAACACATGACATTGAAAGTGCCTTTATGCTCGGTCATACGATAACATTTTTAATTGACGGAAAAAAACACCAGACGTTCAGCAACCTGGAGAATAATTTTATTCCTTATAACTGGGAGGTTGCCAAATTTCTGGGGATCAAAAATATATTTGAAGGCCTGATCAGATCAACCGGCATATCATCCCGTATTGACTGTAAGGCCCTGGACATGGAAATTTCAGTTGAAGGTACAACTGATCTTAAAGAAGGTCAAATCATTGTTTTTGGGATCAAAGCAGAGGATATACGCATCATTTTTCCGGAGCGAATCGCTGAATACACAAATGTGCCCAACAGAATTACCGGTTTGATCAGAAAGATCTACCGCCGGGCACATTTTTTGACCCTGCTTTTTGTTCCGGACCAGGGTGAGACGATTGTTGAAGTGCAATACCCGCTTACCAAAGCAAACAAGATCCGGTTGGTGGAAGGTATGGTACTTGAAATTATGCTCAAACCCGACAGAATTTTTATTTTACATTGAAAATCAAATTAAACAGATCATGAAAAGTTTACTATTTTTTACCGCCTTGATTTTTTTAGTACTGACTTCCCATGCACAGGATATAACAGGCGACTGGTACGGGGTTTTAAAAGTTCAGGGGACACCCTTAAGACTGGTTTTTCACGTTACCAAGACAGCGGGAGCCTACAGTGCTACCATGGATAGTCCGGACCAGGGGGCAAAAGACATTCCGGTATCAAAGACATCTTTTGAAAACGGCAAAGTAATTATTGAAATCGCCAGTGCAGGTGTTGTTTATGAAGGGATGATGAAAGATAAAATTATTGAAGGCACCTTCAAGCAGCGCGGTCAGGAGCTTCCCCTTAACCTGTCCGGAGAGCCGATCGAAAAGCAGGTCATGAAAAGACCTCAGGAGCCTGCAAAACCATTCCCGTATCATTCCGAAGAAGTAGAATTTAAAAATACAGCCGCCAACCTGAGTTTGGCCGGAACTTTAACCTTACCGAATACCCAGGGTAATTTTCCTGCCGTCATACTGGTTACGGGAAGCGGCCCTCAGAACAGGGATGAAGAAGTGTATGGTCACAAACCTTTTTTGGTTTTAGCCGATCATTTGACCAGAAATGGTATTGCCGTACTCCGATATGATGACCGGGGGAATGGAAAATCTACCGGGGATTTTAAGGCAGCTACAACGGCAGATCTGGCCACAGATGCCGAAAGTGCTATTGCCTATTTGAAAACCAGAAAAGAGATCAATAAAAATGCGATTGGTATGGCCGGCCATAGCGAAGGAGGGATGATCGCAGCAATGATCGCATCGAAGACCAATGATTTGGGTTTTGTTGTTCTGCTTGCGGCCCCGGGTTTAAGGGGAGACAAGGTTTTATTGCTGCAACAGGAATCCTTTGCAAAAGCTTCAGGGGTTTCGCAATCAGAAATCCAAAGAAACAGAGGTATCAACGCTGTGGCCTTTGAGATCGTACTCAATTCAAAAGACCAAAAGAAGATGGAGAATGAGCTCAATACCTATTTAAGAACTGTGCTGCAGAATGACAAAAAAATTGTTCTACCCGAAGGAATGACCATGGATGCTTATGTGGCCAGTCAGATGAATCAGGTTATGAGTCCCTGGATGCAGTATTTTTTGCGATATGACCCCGTTCCCGCTCTGGAAAAGGTTAGATGCCCTGTTCTCGCACTTTTTGGAGAAAAGGACCTGCAGGTTCCGCCAATAGAAAATGCCGTTGCTGTTGAAAATGCCTTCAAAACCGGAGGAAATAAAAACGCGACCGTAAAAACGATTCCGAATCTCAATCATTTGTTCCAGAATTGTACAACAGGTTTGCCGAAAGAATACGGGGAAATAGAAGAAACTTTTTCACCGGTTGCATTGGATGAAATTACCAGCTGGATAAAAAGCCAGACAAAATAAGACCATTAAAATTAGTATAATAAGGTAGTTCTGTTTCGTATTTGGTAAATTGCTTTGCGTATTTTTACAGCACAATGATTATCATTTAATTCGTTTTTTATAAAACAAATTTCTATGCAACTCAGGGATAAACACACTCCAGACAAACCCGTATCAGCAAGTCTGCTCTTTAAAGGAGAAGAGGGAACTTCAGCCACGGCATTACAAATTCTAAAAGGACAACAGCTGAAGGAACATCTTACCAGGGTTCCTGCCATGCTGGTATGCATCAGCGGCAAGGTCATTTTTGAAAATGAAAACGGATTAAAAGAATCCCTTTCATCAGGCGATTACATACACATAGAACCTATGGTAAAGCACTGGGTTGATGGTTTGGAAGACAGTCAATTGATCGTGATTAAATGACATAAATCCTCGGTCTGATTGAAATTACAAAACAATCACTGAATAGTTGCCAACGATATGCCGTTCTTTTCCTTTCAGAAGGTCAACGATATCTCGATCTTTTT
>JBFYPZ010000282.1:0-3475 GCA_041303035.1 Flavobacteriaceae bacterium | reverse complement strand
GTACCTGTGAAAAGGTTTGGAAGGAGCTAACTGAAATGGATGCTGACAGGAAGAGTCTCATTGTCAATCTGGGTGGCGGCGTTATTACGGATATGGGCGGATTTATCGCCTCCTGCTTTAAACGCGGGATTCGTTTTGTAAACATCCCAACAACCTTGTTGAGCATGGTTGATGCCTCTGTAGGCGGCAAAACAGGGGTTGACCTGGGCACCTTAAAAAACCTCATCGGGCTGTTCAGCAATCCCGAAATGGTTATCATCGATCCACACTATCTGAACACCCTTTCCGAAAGAGAACTCAAATCAGGTTTGGCAGAGATCATAAAATACGGTCTAACCTTTGACCAGACACTTTGGACAAAAATCAAACAATTAAATCCCCTCGAACCATCTGGTTTAGCTGAACTGATATACAGGTCTATTGAAATTAAAAACGATGTGGTATTAAAAGATCTCAAAGAAACCGGGATACGGAAAGCCCTGAATTTCGGACATACACTCGGACATGCTTTGGAATCTTATTGTCTTGGAAATGATCAGAAAAATACCCTCACCCATGGCGAAGCAATCGCGGTAGGCATGGTCTGTGAACTCTATTATTCCTCGCTGCTCTTTGGCTTTCCAAAACAAGAAACGGACGCGGTTAAGCAATATATACTACAAATCTATGGCAAGGCAGATATTAAAAAGGAAGATTTTAATCCGATCATTGCATTGATGATCTATGACAAAAAGAACGTCAGCGGAAAAGTAAATTTCGTCCTTTTGGAAGCTTACGAAAAATGCCTGCTGGATGTCAACCTGGATGAAAAAACAATCCGGGCCGGCTTACAATATTACCTCGATTAATTTGCCGTTGGAAGAATTAACCATATCGTAAATTTTACTAATTTTGCACCACATTTTAAAAATCATTAAATCAGAAATGACATTTCATGATGGAAGAAAAAAAATTTGATCTTAACTCGGTAATTGGTTTTATATTACTGGGTGCAATTATGTTGTGGTACCTCTACAGCAACCAACCTACACCGGAAGAACTCGCCAAACAAAAATTAGAACAGATACAGGATTCGATCAATAAACTGTCTGACCCTGCCCCGGCTCCGGCAACACAAACATTGGCTCCTGCCGTGGTAAATGATTCTTTGGGTTACGTAAAGGCCCAGGAAAAACTGGGGGTATTTGCATACAGTGCAAGTCTGCCTTCGGCTACCAACAAGGAGACTATACTGGAAAATGAAATTGTAGTCATTAAAGTTTCCAATCTGGGGGGACAAATCACTGAAGTAAGACTCAAAGATTTCCAGACATACAACCAGTTGCCGGTTTACATAGTTAAAGATGGCAATGCCGCTTTAAATATAAAATTTGCCACTACAGATAACAGAAATCTCGAAACAAAGGACCTTTATTTTGAACCTGTCCTTACAAAAACAGGGGAAGATCAGGTACTTTCTATGAAACTGAAAATTGATTCGAACAAATTTATCGAGTACAAATACACTTTGAAACCCAATGATTATATGCTGGATTTCAGCATAAAATCACAGGGTATGGAGCAGGCAATAAACGGTGGCCAGCCCGTTGTACTCGACTGGCATACGAAAAGCTTCCGGACTGAAAAAAGTATTTCATATGAAAATCAGTTTACGGATATCCGGTATATGGCAAACAACGATGAGTTTGAATACCTGAGTGCCCAGAGCGACAAAGATGAAAATGAAGCTGAAAATGTAAACTGGATCGCATTTAAACAGCAGTTTTTTACTTCCGTACTTTTATCAAACCAACCCTTTGAAAAGGCGAGTTTGATTTCTCAGAATCTTGTTCAAGATGAAGATGTTGATTCTGTTTACACCAAAGATTTCTTTGCTGCAATACCTTTAAAAGTAAACAGCGGAAATCTCAACTACGACATGAATCTTTATTACGGCCCAGTTGATTACAAAATACTGAAAAAATATGAGGATAAAAATCTGGACCGCATTGTGAGTCTGGGCTGGGGTATCTTCAGATGGCTCAATAAATTTTTGTTCCTTCCGGTTTTTTACGGATTGAGCACAATTTTTTCAAGTTATGGTATCATCATTATTCTGATGACGATCGTCGTGCGGATCCTGATGTCTCCTTTGGTGTATAAATCCTATTTATCGAGCGCAAAAATGAAAGTACTGCGCCCTGAAATGGAAGAGATCAATGAAAAGTTCAAGGGTAAGGAGAATGCGATGAAAAGACAGCAGGAAGTGATGGCCATTCAAAGAAAAGCCGGGGTCAGTCCTCTGGCAGGTTGTGTACCGGCTTTGTTGCAGATGCCGGTGTTCTTTGCCTTATTCAAGTTTTTCCCATCCAATATCGATATCCGGCAAATGGGATTCCTTTGGGCCGATGACCTTTCTGCCTATGATGAAATACTCAAATTGCCTTTCAGAATACCTTTTTACGGAGAACACGTGAGTCTTTTTCCAATACTCGCCTCTGTTGCGATCTTTGTTTACATGCAGATGACACAAGCCCAGCAGATGAATATGCAGCCCCCGCCACAGGAAGGTATGCCTGACATGCAGAAAATGATGAAGATCATGCTGTGGATGTCGCCCATTATGATGATGTTCTTCTTCAATAATTTTGCGAGCAGTTTGAGTTTATACTATTTTATTTCCAATTTACTTACCATAGGTATTATGCTTGTAATCAAGCATTTTATTATAGATGAGGACAAGATCCATGCGCAAATTCAGGAAAATAAAAAGAAGCCTGAGAAAAAGAAAAGTGCCTTCAGGCAAAGACTGGATGATGCGATGAAACAGGCTCAGGAACAACAGGAAAAACAGAAAAAATTAAAATAAAAAAAGCGGCAATTAGCCGCTTTTTTCAATTTGACAAAGGCCCAATCTCAGTTTGGATGAATCTTTCTAATACTCCTATTTTATTTTTAAAATATAGCGGGGCATATACCAAAATTTAAACCACCAGGGAATAAACAAAAGGTTTAATCCATGAAAACCATAACCAAAACCAATAAGAATTGTTCTTTTGCGAACTTTGCCAAAGCCTTTGCGGCTTCTGCGGTTAAAAAAATTATGACAAACTTAACCGCAAGGATCGCAAAAATTGCGCTAATGGCTCAAAAAAAAATTGGTTATACCCTTTAGCGAACTTTGCAAAAGCCTTTGCGGCTTCTGCGGTTAAAACCAAATATGTTCTGTATAACTGTTTAACACATAACCGTATAACTTTATTTATCCTTTATCCTTTATCCTTTGTCCTTTATCCTTTATCCTTGATTCAATAGAACACAGATGACACGGATTGAGCTGATCTGCACGGATTTGATTTCAGACTTTCCAAAAAACCTTAAACATTGAACCTTGAACTTTGAACCTTGAACCCATCTCAGGCAGCCGGCATTCTTCTTTTTTCAAATTTTTGGTTTTGTCACAATTTTTGATACAAAAATTCCGCCAAAACCTGAT
>JBFYPZ010000281.1:0-5906 GCA_041303035.1 Flavobacteriaceae bacterium | reverse complement strand
GTATCGCTGTGATGAACCCGGTGAAAGCGCCATAACAAGGGAACCTTATGAGACATACGATGGAACCAGTATGAAACAAAATCGAAAAGCGCTACGCCAATTATCCATTTTGCCCAATCAGGAATTTGAAAAAGATAAAAAAGTCCGACACGATGTGTATTCAACCAATCAACGCTAAATACAATCACCGTGGCCCAAAGGATATTTATCAATATAAAAACCACCATAAATAGGGTATTTTGGAATAAATGTTGTGCTCTTTTTTGGAATTTAAACGGAGTGGCCACCACCTGTTCCAGGGTAAAGAAGAACGCGATCAATCCGATAATGATATAATTTAAATCGATAGCAAGTATTTTATTTAAGATTTCCATAATTAGTGCTTTGGTTTAAAAGTGTTGATTGTGATGACCATCGATAAACTCACCCGAAGAAGTAGCTCCAAGAACATCTATTCCTTTATTATGAAACATGTCATATACGGATTTTCTGTCCTGTTTATAAGATAAAAAAACAAGCGCGATGGTTGGAAAGAATCCATCCGTCGCACTTTTCTGCAAGGCTGACTTGAATTCTGATGGAGTTGCTCCTTTGATCGATTTTGCTTTCATTATGAGGGAATTAGAAAGGGAATGACAATGGCGTTATTTTCAAAGATAGTTTTTTTTAGATTTGAAAGGTAACAAGTAATACATAAAAGGATTAAAATTTAAAAAGGATATAAGTAGCCTCAAAACCGCGTATTGGGTTTTTTAACTGGCTTTTTTTCTGGTGGGCTGTTTGAAAAGAGGCTAATTTTGCGTTTAAGGTTTGTTTTTATCACTACCCAGGTCCTGGTCTATCCGTGCTATCATGCGTTCTATAAACACACAAAATGCCAGCTTCGAATTTATACGAAGCTGGCATAGTTGTTCATCCGGCGGGCAAACAATACGATTTGCAGTGCGGTCAAATATCACAGACAATTTTATCCATGATTCAGGTTCAGATTTAGTTTCTTTAACGAAAAATGCTTTTACATAATTCCCGCAAAAGCAAAATGCTAAACCTTAGCTATCATCAGGAATTAAAGGGATGTCAATGTTTTTTAATTCAAATCAAAATCCACTTTGTTAATTGTACCCTTAAAGGCAAAAGGTGGTTGATAATTTTTTGAAACCGGTGAACCTGTATCTTCTCCGATACCAAAAGTATCAATACCAAAGCGGCCCGGGACAGTCTTCTCCACATGGCCTTCACCTACTTTTTTACCATTGATGTAAAGTATACTTTTACCGCCTTTGGCCATATCTTCAATGCTGGCACCGTCATAAATAAATTCGTATTTAACAGTAGACTTCCCAAACGGAACATTTTCAGAGGAGGTAACAATATACCTGTCTTCGTCAAACCAGTTGTATTCATAAACCAGTTTACCATTGAGCACATAGAAGGCAAAACCTGCTCCTAAGCCACCTTCTGCTACAATCACACCATCACCTCCTTTTTCCGGTATGGTTATATCAGCAGTAATGGTATGAGATCTGTTTTTAGTATTGGGCGCTGCATTTTCAGCAAGCCTTACAGCACCCGCATAGTATGTAAAATGTTTTCGGGTAGGGTCTGATCCGCCGGGTGATGGTTTGGCTTCATAAATACGGCCGGTACCACGATCATCCAGGGGGTAGACATTATTCTTTTTTGCTTCCTCATCAAACAAGGCTTTCATCTCTGCCAGCTTTTTTGGATTTGAGGCGGCCAGGTCATTTGACTCACTAAAGTCATTATCTATATTGTACAATTCCCATTTGTCATTGTCCCAGTTTCCGGGAGCATAATCCTGTCTCCATGGAAAAGTGTGTTGGGCTGCAGCAATCCATCCATTATCATAAATAGCCCTGTTACTAAATACCTCAAAATACTGCCTTGTGCGAACCGGTTTTGCATTCGAATCATTGAAAGTTGACATGAAAGAAACACCATCCAGTGGTTTTTGTGGCACCCCGTCAACCGTTTTTGGTGTAGGTAAATTCGCGGCCTCCAAAATGGTAGGCACGATGTCTATTAAATGTGTGAATTGGGTTCGGATACCACCGGCATCTTTGATCTTTGCCGGCCAGGAGATAATCATCGGGTTACGGGTGCCGCCAAAGTGAGACGCCACCTGCTTTACCCATTGAAATGGCGCATTGCCACTCCATGCCCAACCAACCGGGTAATGCGGTTCTCCATTCGGTCCGCCAATTTCATCGATGTGTTTCAAATTTTCTTCCATAGGGGTAGAAAATCCATTGAGTGCCTTAACTTCATTAAGCGTACCATCCGGACCGCCTTCAGAACTGGCTCCGTTATCGCCCACTATATAAATGATCATCGTATTGTCAGCATCTGGCAATGCATGAATGGCATCAATAAGTCGACCCACTTCATGATCTGTATAGGCAAGGTATCCGGCAAAATTTTCAAAAAGGCGGAGGTACAATCTTTTTTGATCTACCGAAAGCGTATCCCACTTAGGTACCCAATCCGGCCGTGGTGTAAGTTTGGTATCAGAGGGAATGATACCTAATTTCAACTGCCTTTGATATGTTTCTTCTCTCACTTTTTCCCAGCCCTGATCAAATTTGCCTTTAAATTTTTTACTCCATTCTTTGGGTGCATGATGTGGCGCATGTGCGGCACCCGGGGCAAAATACATAAATAGAGGTTTGTCCGGAGCTACCGCCTTACTGTATTTCATATAATTAATGGCTTTATCAGTCATATCGGCTACTAAATGATAGCCTTCTTCCGGAGTTTTTGATGGCTCAACGGCTTTGGTATTTTCAAAAATTGCCGGGTAATACTGATGTGCTTCACCACCAATAAAACCATAAAAATATTCAAAGCCCATACCTGTTGGCCAGCGGTCAAAAGGTCCGGCCACACTGCTTTCCCAGTCTGGCGTATTGTGATTTTTACCAAACCATGAGGTGGCGTAGCCATTCCCTTTTAAAGTAGCCGCTACGGTAGCTGAACTTTTTGGAATCATACAGTTATAGCTCGGAAAACCGGTAGCCCATTCTGCCAAAAATCCGGAACCTGCATTGTGGTGGTTACGTCCTGTAATAAGTGCAGCTCTTGAAGGACCACAAATGGCGGTGGTATGAAAACGTGTATAACGGAGGCCCTGGGTTGCCAGTTTATCCAGTACCGGTGTAGGAATAGGTCCACCGAAAGTGCTTACTTGTCCGAAACCCACATCATCCAGCAAGATCACTACCACATTGGGTGCACCTTTGGGAGGTGCAGGCAATTTTGGCCATTCACCTTTGGATTCCTTATAGGTTTTTCCAATGACCCCCTCAAATTTGTAGTATTTACTAGTGTTGCTAACACTAAACAGATTGCAGACAGGATCCTTGTGAATAGGGTTTTGCATTTCATGATAATATATTTCATTTTGTTATTGTTCACCTGCCATCAATGTTTTCATCAATTCCGAAAAATCAAATGTTGCCGCTTTTTGAACCGGAGGATATTCCATTAAAGTTTTGATGTGCTCATTTAAGAGCTCCTGTATTGGTTCGTTCAAAAACTGCTTGCGCTGAAGCATATCTGATCGGTCTGTTAAGTTATCAAAGCTTTCAAAAGGATCAAAAGTCAGATTATAAAAGACAGGAAATTTTTCCTTCACGTAAGGAGAATAATAATTTTCACTGGTTTGGAAATTCAATTTCCATTGATTGAGTCTGACTGCTCTAACGTCAGATTCGTGATAGTAAATAAAATTATTTCTTTTACTTTCATTTGTCTTTCCTAACCAGTAATCCAGGTTATTTACTCCATCAATATATTGTTTTCTCTCTTTGCGCATTTTTTCAACCACATTAACCTCTCCTGCTGCTGCTGCAAGTGTTGTAAAAATATCCATATGCGCCTGAATTCCTCTTAAAATTTTCCCTTGAGGAATTTTATTCTTCCACATCACCATCATGGGAACTCTAACGCCTCCTTCGTAAGTAGTCATTTTCTCTCCTCTAAAAGGGGTTGTTCCACCATGTGCACGTGCACTATGCTCCGGACCATTATCTGTAGAGTAAATAACGATTGTATTTTCCAATACACCCATTTTTTCTAATTCATCCAACAGCATCCCTACCTGCATATCATGCTCAATCATACCACTTCCATACACATCATGCTCAGTAGTATATGGCAAAGCCAGATAGCGGCTTTCAGGCTTAAGATGCGTGAACATATGCATCCGGCTTGGATTTAACCAAACAAAGAATGGCTTTTTATTGGCTTTTGCTCTTTTGACAAAATCAAGTGAAGCCCCAATAAATTCTTCGTCAACATTCTCCATTCTCTCCCTGGATAATTGTCCGGTATCTTCGATTTTTTGTTTGCCTACTTTTCCAAATCGAGGGTCAAGGGTAGGATCATCTTTGTCGGTGGCCCAAGTATGAAGAACACCCCTAGTACCGTGTTTTTTGAAATATTCCGGATCTTGAGGGAAGTCTTTCTGTTGGTATTCTTCCTGTGTGTTCAAATGGTAAAGGTTACCAAAAAACTCATCAAAACCATGTACCGTTGGCAAATGTTCATTCCTGTCTCCCAGGTGGTTTTTGCCAAATTGACCAGTGGCATATCCTTGGGCTTTTAACACTTCAGCAAGTGTAGGTGATTCTTTTTTTAATCCCAGTTCAGCACCTGGTCTTCCAACAGTTGTCATGCCGCTTCTAATAGGATATTGTCCCGTAATTAAAGCCGCACGGCCTGCTGTGCATGAGGGTTGGGCATAATGATCAGTAAACATAATTCCATCACGTGCAATCCGATCAATGTTAGGCGTTGTGTAACCCATAGTTCCCAATCCATAAGCGCTTACATTTTGCCAACCCACATCATCAGGGAATATGATTAAAATATTCGGTTTTTCGGTATTTAAATTAGGGCTTGAAACTACGGTAGTTTTAGGCTTTGGTTGTTGAGCCATTACGCTAACAACTGTCAGCGTAATTAACACGGAAGTAATAAAATAATTTTTCATATTTGTAAAATTTTAATTAAGATTTTAATTAAAAATATTTTTAAAGCTGATGAATGGAATGCAAATTTTGAATACAACAACTTCTGGCGATCTTTCACTTTTTTATAAAGTATAACATTAATAACGCCATTTTTAAGGTTCGATAATATTAAACCAATATTCGAAATTGTCAATATTGTTTAAAAATGCTTTAAAAGCATCAGCGTCTCCGTCTATTTTAATTTTTCCTGATTTTATCAGGTCGTCCAATTTTATACCTTTTCCTGAAGTTAATATCGCAAAGTCTAACCGACTCATCGAAATGGTCGCTGTTACATCTTTTTCAAGGTGTGAACCAATTCTTGGATTTACAACTCCATTGCTTACGATTAAACTTGCTTTTTCATTTCGGTCGGTGAGTATAAAATTGAAATTGTATTTGTTTTTATTCTCTTCAGTGCCCTTATATCGCATAGCGATGTAATTAAAGAACAATTCAGAAGACATCCCAGTAATCATGTCTGGTCCTGATGAGCCTGCCATGGGAATAACTTTAACCCCCATGCGCAATTCCTTGGCTCCTGTTAAATAGAAATTTCTCCATGGACCCGATTCCGCCTGGTAGCCCATTTGCTCATAGGCATCGGCGAGCAGATTTCTGGCTTTCTGGTTTTTTGGATCGGCGAATACAAGATGCTTCAGTACCTCACCAACCCAACGGTATTCTCCTTTGTCATACGATTTTTGTGCCATGGATATGACATTATCGGCACCACCCATAAATTCCACATATTTTGCACCGGCTTCACTTGGTGGCAATGGATTCAGATTTGACGGATTGCCATCGAACCATCCAAAGTATAACTGATACTGCGCCTTGGCATCATGGCTTACAGTTCCATAATAGCCCCGG
>JBFYPZ010000280.1:0-3517 GCA_041303035.1 Flavobacteriaceae bacterium | reverse complement strand
TCAACAGCTCCAAGGTTAAGTCCCTCTTCCTCATTGGTTAGAGAGTGGAGCGCGGTGATGAAAATAACAGGAATGTTTTGGGTGTTTTTGTTGCTTTTTAATTCACGGATAACCTGGAAACCATCCATTTCAGGCATCATCACATCTAAAAGAATGAGGTCGGGTGGATTAGAATCGATCATCTCCAAAGCCTGCTTTCCATTTTCAGCTTTTTCCAGGATATAGTCTTGTTTAAGCAATCCGACAAGGAGTCTCAGGCTGATTTTATCATCATCAACAATCAGTATTCGGGCTTTATTCGATAGAACATCATCGACATTCAATGCTATCCGATCAAACTTATCCACAAATTCAGGGGTAAGGTTTTCAACCATTTTAATATATTATACCATTCATCAAGCAGGGCAAGTTCCTATAATTCGCAGATTATTATGACTATCAAACTTTATCACTTATCATATTCGTTCAAAAATAAAAAATAATGTTTATTTATCGGTTAATGAAGTCGGGTATTAAATTTAAGAATCATAAAACCATCGGGTCATGATCTGCTCTTAAGTAAATTTTTTTCAAGCATTTCAATTGTTCCGAGCCTATCTGGGGATAGATAAAAGATGCCGTTATTATTTTTACCGTTCATTCCTCTAATATAAAAGTAGAAGATTCCCCCGAAATTTTTTTCCGGCACAAACATATCACCCATTGTTTTTTTGAGCCATCGGAGAGCGGCAATTGTGTATATTTTGTATTGAAGATGATAGTTTGCCTGGGTCATGCTCTTTTCTAAAAAAACCTGATCGTAACCTTCTTCGAGAATGTTTGATTTCCAATCGGCAATGTAAAATTTGTCCTTGTACCTGAAGATCAAATCGATAAAACCGCGAATGAATCCATCGCACCGTCTGCAGTTCGGTATGGGTTTTTCATCACCCAGCGGGTATGGAAAATAAAATTCAGCTTCGTGAAGGCGATCACATTTTTTTAAATGCACCAGCATAAAAGTCTCGGAAAGATATGAAATAGGTGTGGTCAAAGTATTTAAAATCACATCGCATACCAGGAAAATCCACCGGCGGTCTATTTGATAAATTTCCATCTGCCTTTCAATTAATTCTCGGGTTTGTGATATCCCAAGCAACGGGTGAGTTTTATTTCTTGTTTTTGAGACAGCCTCGAATATAGCTTCAAAAGAAATATTTTCAAGGATATTGTGAAACATGGAACCTGTCTCGGTCCCGCCAGGTATGTCATTAGGATTGCCCGGTCCATCCCAAAATTGTTTCTGGTCTGAGGCAAAACTTTCATCATCTTCTTTGGCTTTTTCAGGTATGGCTGAAAATCCATAGATAATTTCATGCAGTTCTTTTCTTTCCGGGGCCATACGGTGAAGGCTTGAAAAAGAGGCCATTTCAATTATTCTGTGTGAAAATTGTCCTGGTTGCGGAAAAAACGGTCGGGCAATTGAGAGTTTATGGTTATGACGGGGAGAAATGTCCAAATCGGCCGAATTGTCAGGTTCATGAGAAATGAATTTTCTAAAATCAGATGATGGCCCCTTAAGCCACTGCACACTGTTTCCCTGGTTGTTTTCGCAGCCAAAGGCTTTAATCAGGGCAGGGGATAAGATTTTGCTTACCGGACCGACCCAGGTGGAATTTTGGTTGAATTCGTAGCATGGGAGGTAAAGTTTTAATTGCGCCCGGGTCAATGCAACATAATAAAGGCGTTTGTCCTCGGATTCACGTTCATTCCGGTATTCTTCTTTCCCAAGGGAGCTTTTTGCCAAGTCAAATATTTTGATCGGTCTCGGAGGTTCTCCACAAATTTTATGATAGACACAAAAATCATTACCAAAGTTCGATGGCTGTGTCAGGCCTCCGAAAACAAAGACAATGGGGAATTCAAGGCCTTTAGCAACATGCATGGTCATAATTTGTACTTTACGGTCCTCTGTTTCAATCTGATGCAAGTCAGCATCTTCGCCGGCAGTCAGAGTGCCTTTTCGATAGCCATCCAAAAGGGCTGTGAGACCTCTGAAATCGAGGTTATGATGATAGGCTCGCTCCTGCAAATGTTCAAGAATCTGGCAATAATTGGTGTAATTTCTCTCCCAGTCAGGCTTTATCGATTCGCGAAATATAAGCCCTGAATCTTCCATCAGAGATTGAAACAAAATGTTCCATTTTCTTGAAAAAGCCCATTCATGCCACCTGAGTAAAAGGCCTTTTACAGGATGTCCTGGAGAAAGTTCTTCGGCCAAATAAAGGTCTTCAGGAGAAAAGTCAAAAAAAGGAGTCAGCAAAGCCTTATGAAAATTCGTCATATTGGCCGGTTCATCAATTGCCTGGAAAATAAGGCTTAGATAAAAAGCCTCACGGGATAAAAAAAGGCCGGGTTTTTTATAATAAGAGTAAGGGATATTCAGGCGATTGAATTGTTCTTCTAAAAAAGCCATGTCGCTTTTGCCGCGCACCAAAACACAAATATCGCCATGGGAGAGGGGATGGATTTCCTGATTTTTAACGTTGCAACAGGTAATATTATTGGAACGAATCAGGTGTTTGATTTCCTCGGCAATGAATTTTGCCAACAAGGGTTTTGATGTCTTGAGCGAAGGCGCTTTGCTTAAATCAATAATATTTAAAAATCCCCGTTCGGACAGATCTTTTTTTATAGAAAATATGCGTTTGTTTTCATCGGGTGCCTGAACAGGAAGATAAGCGATTTCAAAGTCCCCGCATGTTTTCTCAGAAGCAAACCAATCAGGGGTGCTGAATAATTGATTGAAAAGACTGATTAAAGCGGGCTCCGATCTCCAGTTGGTTGTCAGTCGGTAACAATTGGCAGCCCCCTTATTTTCAAGCCGTTCCATTTCCTTTCTGGCCTCCAGGTAGGCGTAAACATCAGCCCCTCGAAAAGCATAGATGGCCTGCTTGGGATCTCCGATAAGAAAAAGAAGATTTTGTAGCCCGTTTTTGTGTTCCCAGAGAAAAATTTTTCTGAAAATTTGCCATTGGACAGGATCAGTATCCTGGAATTCATCCACAAACGCCACTTTGTATTTTTTCCGAAGAATATCAACCAGTATGGATCCACGCGGTGAACAAACTGCATTTTGAACGTGGGATAGCATGTCATCAAAGCTGATCAGGCCATTTTTGAGTTTTTCAGCCTGAACGTCTTTCTGAAGCTGTAAAATGGCCATCGCTTGCAGGGCGTCTTTGACAAAAAGATAAAGCTCATAGAGTTTTTCAAGATGTTGACTCACCGTTACCCAGTGAGGGCAAACTTCGGGGTTCGGTCCACCTTTTTTAAGATATTTTATCTGAAGATATTCCAAACCTTTATTGTCTATGAAGGACATTATGTCGAGCAAGGGATATAAAGAAAATAGATCGGAATCTGTTATCGCTAAAAATTTGCCAAGTGGTGTGATAATTTTTTCGGATAATATTTTTTTTTGCGGCTTTTGACCGTTTAACTCTTCAAACCCATGACAAAAAGGTGTTTGAACGGT
>JBFYPZ010000279.1:0-3529 GCA_041303035.1 Flavobacteriaceae bacterium | reverse complement strand
TCCGATCTATGAAAATTACTGCTATATAAAACAGCTTTAAAAATATTCTGAATCATTGTGATATTCAAACCGTATTTGATTTCATTACAATAAATTGCGACAGCAGGTACTGGCAAGAAAGCTGGACTTGAATGAGAGGTATATTTTAAGATGGATATCCAGGAAAATAGAATAGCTCAAATTCTTGCAGATGGTGATGTCGATAATGAAGAAATGCAGGAAAAAACACCGGAAACTATAGCAAAATATTTGCATTATCTGAAAAAAAATATCGAATTCCCATGTATTGTAACAGGGCTTGAGGATTTCACATGGGAAGAAAAATATATTTTTGGTCACGGTAATAAAAAAGAATATGAAAAACTCAAAAAAGACAATCCATCATATAAAGACAAATTCGAAATTCTCGATTTCTTTGAAGATGAAGACTATGATGAAAAAATAATGGTAAATGTAAAACGATTAAGCGATCAGAAGGAATTTATACTTGAACTTGATTATCTCAAAGCGGTAGATAAAAAATCTAAAAATTATCAACTTCTTGATGATTACTCGGTATGGTATGTTAATTATTAGCACCATCAAAAACCTTCTCATTGCCTCTGGCCAATACAGTGATTAATGTTTATTGTTATAAGAGGTCAGGACAACTATTACTGACAAAAGCCCTTCTGGACTGAATCCGGCGGCATCTATAATCTGCCCAGTAGGAAAGGAGATTATCATGAAAAAATCGAAAAAGGTCCGCAAACCAGACTACGGATGCGACAGCCGTTGCGTGTCTGAATATGTCGAATGCATTGATAAAGAAGATGGGGCATCCATCTGCAAGACCCGCGAGCGAAACTGTCTTGGCGAGTGTACGCTTTAATCCGCAACCGCACCAATCATAAAGGGGGGCTCACCACAGGCCCCCTGCGTGCTTACCTAAAGCTTATCGGACAAATTTCCGACGTTAATTCGAACCAATTCCGGACCCAACCTGTCATTTTGAAAATTATAATCATTTCCCGTTTTTTCGCTTAACACCTTAACAGGTCCGTCTGCCTCAAATGGCACCGAGTTTTCCTGCCAACGCTACCTATGCGATTTTTGATCAGTTCACATCTTTTTAAAATTTATATCAACAATTTCTAAACGTTTGACCTGCACCCCCTGCTCTGATATCGTTTTCCGCAACCCTTCCCGGAGGTTTATTATGGCCAAGAACCTCGATCCCGCGGAATTTGTATCCTTTAAGGAGCTCCTGATGGTAAATTCCATTCAAATCAACGCACTATACCAGCTGTTGGTCAAAAAAAAGGTGATATCTCAATAGGAATTTTTTTAAACTGGCACGCCTAAATTTGATTCCAAACAAACCGGGCAGCCGATTTATGAGAAAAAGCAATGATTTTTCAACAAAAAGATTTGAATGATTTACAAAGAGCAAAGACGCTACTGGAAAATCCGGGTCTTGCAGCAAAGATCACAAATTTACTGGGTAAACCAATCGAAAAAGGATTTGCATTGTTGCCCCAAAATTGGAGAGTGAAAATTGGTGAAGTGACCCAAACGGCCTTATCCAAGGCAATTAATGCCGCAGTATTCACAATGAAAGATTCGCCTGGTGAAGAAGCATCAAATCTCTGGCATAAATTGGCTGTGGCAACAACAGGTGGCATAGGAGGCCTCTTTGGGTTACCCGCATTGACAATAGAGCTACCAATATCAACAACAATCATGTTGCGCTCTATAGCTGATATTGCGAGAAGCGAAGATGAAAATCTCAATATAATTGAGTCCAAAATAGCGTGCATTGAGGTATTTGCTTTAGGCGGGCCAAACATCAGTGATGATGCTTCTGAATCAGGATATTTTGCAGTTCGTGCGGCCTTAGCGCAATCTGTGACAAAAGCTACTGAATATATCGCTGAAAAAGGTCTGGTTGAAGAAGGTGCCCCTGGCCTTGTTCGGCTGATAATTCAAATTGCAAACCGCTTTAGTATCCAGGTATCGGAGAAAGCAGCAGCCCAAGCAGTTCCTGCAATAGGAGCAGCGGGAGGGGCTATTATTAATGCATTATTTATCGATCATTTTCAGGATATGGCGCGTGGTCATTTTATAATACGACGTCTTGAAAGAAAGTACGGCAAAGAAGTCGTTGAAGAAAAATACAATACCGTTTGAATTCGCTAAAAGCATTGAGAAGGATCGGGATGATGCTCATGATCCTGGCGGAAGAGCTTGGCAAGGAACCGGTGACGGGCTTGTTTCCAATTAAAAAAAATAATGTGCAAGCAAAACTTGAAAATATAGGAAAAATCGTTCCGTTCAAAAGAGTCCCCCGAAAGTTGGAAGAAATGATCCGTGTCCATGCGGAAGTGGTAAAAAGTATAAAAAATGCTGCCTGAACAAAATATCCGTGCATTGACATGCGAAGCCCTGAAGAGACTGAATCTTTTAATGATCTGAACGAATAGACCTTTTTTCATGCCATCCCAACCCCTCTCGCAGATAGGCGCCATCACCGAGACAATCCGCGGAATCGTCGACCGGGTCACTAATCACAACCCGGAAAAGCATTTTCAGCTTGTATGTTCATCAATGCATGGTTTATGACCCCGATGATTCATGCCATTTTCAATTTGAGGAGCTTAAAAAATTGAAAATTCTATTAATATTAGCCCATACCAACAAACTGAGCTATAATCATGCGATGTCCTTTAGCGCGGCCAAACAGCTGCAAGAAAACGGACACAACATCATATTCCATGACCTTTATGCCGAAGAATTCGATCCAATTTTGCCCAGTCAGGAATTGCCCTCTGAAGTGACGCTGCCTTCAAGTATTAGACAGCATTGCGATGAGCTTCTAATTGCAGATGGACTCATTATTGTCCATCCCAATTGGTGGGGACAACCACCTGCAATTCTCAAAGGATGGGTCGATCGTGTTATGAGGCCGGGTGTTGCTTATAAATTTCTTGAAGGAGACAAGGGAGAAGGTATACCTGTTGGTCTTTTGAAGGCGAAGGCGGCAATAGTATTCAATACGGCAAACACAGCTTCCAAAAGAGAGCAGAAGGTTTTTGGCGATCCACTACAGCTGCTCTGGAAAAACTGTATTTTCGATCTGTGCGGAGTTTCGACTTTTTATCGCGAGATGTTTACGGTTGTTGTGACAAGCACACCTGATCAGCGGCAAGAGTGGCTTGCGAAGGTCCAAAAGGTCGTCAATGATTATTTTCCTGCTTATGCGGGAAACCGTTCAACAGATTGAAAAGCGAGGTATATCTTCTTGAAATACGTGCATGGCTATGATCAAAGAGAAAACATACGATTGCAGGACCAGGCCTCGACACTTTCCGAATTGTTGCATCATGACACGATTTATCCGGCATACGACCGAATTCTTGAAACCGGATGCGGGGTGGGCGCCCAGACCATTACTCTGGCTCGTAACAGTCCTTAATCACAGTTTATTTCAATCGATATATCCGCAAGATTGATTGCGGAAGCCAAGAATAAGATTGAGGTTGAAGGGTTA
>JBFYPZ010000278.1:0-3471 GCA_041303035.1 Flavobacteriaceae bacterium | reverse complement strand
CAAAAAATGACCTTCCCTTTTTAATGGAGATAACCCAAAGACGTCCATTGGATGCAAAGGGAGGGCATTTGGCAAAGCACAAACATGGAAGGCTAATTTTAAGAGAGATTGCCCAATGCCCTGAAGAAGAGTTGGAGGCATTCCAGGATATCAATAAATATCGGTTTTTTAATACCAACAATCTCTGGATAGACCTTGTTTTTTTAAAAGACTATGTCTCAAAATATAAAAGAATTTATCTTCCTTTGATCCTAAAACCCGGTAAGCTGGACCCAAGGGATGACCTCAGCCCGGATATCTTTCAGGTGGAAACCGCTATGGGTGCCGCAATCTCCATGTTTGAGGGAGCTTCCGCGGTCAAAGTCTCCAAGGCACGTTTTATGCCGGTAAAAGGCCACAACGACTTATTGGCTATTTGGTCTGATTGTTATATGATAAAAAAAAATAAAGGGCTGGTTCCTGATCCGGCCCGTGAAAGTATGCTTCCAATCAGTATATCCCTTGATCCTGAATTCTACCGAAAAATAGATATGTTCTTTGACAGGTTTAAGGACGGTCCGCCATCATTGCTCCAGTGCGAATCTTTGACGGTCAAGGGCAATATCTTTTTTGAAAAAGATGTTAAGATTATCGGCAAGGTGCATATTGAAAATACAAAAGACACCCCGGCGGTTATCCCGAAAGGGACTGTCGTCAAGCACGATATTTGGATTTAAAAAACAATAAAACTTCTTCAGGAGGCATCATTGATTCTACAAAGCTTTACTATTTACGATATTTACAAAAGAAATGCCATGTTATTTGGTAATGATACGGCCCTTGTGAGCGGGGAAAACCGTATCACTCACAAAGAACTTTTCGATCAGGTCAATGCCCTTGCCACAGGATTTGCCGCAAAAGGAGTTACTCGGGGAGATCGTATCGGCATTCTTAGTTTGAACCATGAAAAATTTTTCCACATTTTTGGCGCAGCTGCAGCCCTTGGAGCAATTGTCTCTCCTATCAACTGGCGTCTTTCCAATGAGGAAATTCAATATATCTTACAAGATTCATCACCTTCGGTTATTGTGGTTGATAAAAAACATGAACCTAAAATTCAGGAACTGAGTAAAAGCGCTGTTGTTAATATTGCCCCGGGTAATATTTTTTGTTTTGACAATGGTTCCCCGAATTTCACCTCATTGGAAAACCTTATGGAGAGCAGCACGTTCCAACCCCCTGAGGTATCCGCAGATGATGCTTTCTGTATAATTTATACGGCTGCTGTTGACGGTAGACCTCGCGGAGCTGTTTTGAGCCATCAAAATATCATCGCTGCCAACATGCAGTTCATGGCTGCTTGGCACCTGACCCGTAACGATGCATACCTTAATATGCTTCCCATGTTCCATATCACAGGACTTAACCTGTGTATGGCAGCCCTGCATGCCGGCGGTAAAAATGTTGTCATTGATAAATTTGACCAAAAAATGGCGATGGAACTGACCCAAAAAGAAAAAATCTCCATGCTGGGCAGCTTTGCTCCTATTTTGTCCAGGCTATTGGAAGAATTCGAAAAAGGAGATTATGACACCTCCTCGCTGAGAAATCTGACAGGCTTGGAGTCCCCGGATACCATCAAGGTATTTGAGGAAAAAACCAACAGCACATTCTGGCCGTTATACGGACAATCTGAAACCACGGGAACCATTACCCTGGCACCGTTTTCCGAAAGACCGGGCTCGGCTGGAAAACCGGCGCTATTGTCTGAAATTCGCATGGTGGATGAAAACGAAAATCCAGTACCCTTTGGAGAAAAAGGCGAAATTGTCGTTCGAGGGCCTTTGGTTTTTAAAGGATATTGGAATCAGGACGAACTGAATCGAAAGACATTCAGAAACAACCGGCATCATACCGGAGATCTGGGCAGATTCGATGAGGACGGATATCTTTGGTTTGCAGGAAGAAAACCTGAAAAAGAGCTCATTAAGCCGGGAGGAGAAAATGTTTATCCGGCTGAAGTGGAAGAAGTCATTATGGGAAATCCGAAAATTAAGGAGGTTTCCGTGATCGGGGTACCTGACCGGGATTTTGGCGAAGCGATCAAGGCAGTCTGCGTGCTAAAAAAAGAAACCTCCATGGAAGCTAAAGAATTGGTGGATTTTGTGGCCCAGCGTATTGCCCGCTATAAAAAACCCAAGTATGTGGAATTTGTTGAGGAGCTTCCAAAAGCTTCAAGCGGCAATATTGACCGTGAAAAAGTCAAAGAATCTTACGGCAAAGTTTAATTTTAAAAAATAAAAAAGGTGCTGTCTTGGATTCACAAAAAGGCTGCACCTTTCTTTTTTTTATTCTTTCAGCAGGATGACATAAATTGGAGTTTTTGGTAATTTCACGAATTCATCAATTTTGTCGGCTTAAAATATTTTTTTGTTCAAGCCGCATAATTCTGGGTGTCAAGAATATCAAGAGTTCTTCTTTGCTGATAGTCTTTCGATCTCTCTTAAAGAGCCACTTTAAAACCGGCACTTTACCAAGCCCCGGAACAGAATCGGAAAATTCACTATCTCCGGATTTTAGAATACCACCGATAACAATGGTTTCACCATCATTGACCAGTAATTCCGTTTCCGCTCTTTTTGTCGCAATCGATGGAATACCATCAACGGAGAATTCCGCAACTTCATCATTTGTAATCAATACGCTAAGGGTTACCCGGTCATCCGGCGTCACATGTGGTGTGACTTCCAAACGAAGGTCGACTTCTTTAAAATTGGTTTGGACCATACCATCAGTACCAATAATAGAATAAGGAATTTCCCGCCCTTGTTTTATAAGAGCTTTTTTATTGTTTAAGGTCATCACCTTTGGGGCCGAAATAATTTTACCTTCACCTGTGGACTCTATAGCCGACAGCCTAGCATCAATGAGCAAAGGAGTTCCAAATATACGAGAGAACTGAAATCCTAAAGTGCCGGCTGGTCCCTTGGCATCTAATACAGGAAGATTGATGCCCGTATCATACCCCCAGATTCCTCCTAAAGAAGAACTGATGTTCGCATCTGCATCTAAACCCCATTGAATCCCAATTTCCCTGGAAAAAATGCTGGTGACTTCAACAATTCTGGCTTCGATAATCACTTGCGGAGTGACCATATCCAGCCGCTGAATAATTTCTCTTGCATGTTCAATTTTTTCTGCCGTGTCCGTCATAATGACCATATTTGTTCGGGTATCCACACTGAGCATTCCCCGTTCCTTCGTGGAAATGAGTTGCAATTTGGGCAGAATATCCTTTTCTGCTTCTGAATAATTAATCATAAAATATTCGGTCATTAACGGCTCAATAGCTTTTTCCTCTTCCAGAAGCCTGGCTCTGGCGGCAAGTTGATCCTGGCGGTCTTGTTGTTCTTTATTTATGGTTTCCATTCTTGCAATACGGACCACATCACCTTCTTCCAATTTACCCAATTGGTTCATTTTCAAAATAAG
>JBFYPZ010000277.1:0-3537 GCA_041303035.1 Flavobacteriaceae bacterium | reverse complement strand
GATGAAGAAAAAGACGTTTTAATTCGTAAGCTTGATTGTGCGGTAATTGAAAGAATACACACCTATAATCAACTTAACAATAAAAAAGAATATGATAGCGTGCGGGGGGTTTTCTGGGAGGGTGGTGAACTATAATCTCGGTAAAAGCCCCGAACATAAATGCGATCGCCGTACGGTTTATTGGGTCAATCACCGCACGGCACCCGTCAATGCCGTGGCGTACAGCATTGTCAGGTGTTCGTGCCGGTGTTCGTGCCCTTCGATGGCTTAGCTGATTACTACACCCTGTTTTTTTAGGGATTTTTGAACTTTTGCAATATTCACTTCACGGCAGGTTGTGCCCTGGTTAAGTGATTCTGCTGCAGCAACACCTGCCCCCTGGCCGGTAATTGTACAGCATATCATTTGTCTCGTGGCTGCGTGAGACATTCTGTCGCCAGCAACGCATCGGCCTGCAACCAGAAGGTTTTCAACCTGCTGCGGTACCATGATGCCGTACGGAACAGTAAAATATCTTCCAGTTGTAGGCAAGGAGATTTTGCCATAGCCGTCAAAGAACTCCGGACATATACCGATTGAATTATTAAATTTTGCCTGATTTAAGACATCATATTCTGTTATGGTATCTTGACCAATGATTTTTCGTGATTCACGAATACCCAGGTTATCAATGTTGTTGATTCTGGTTTCGCCCATACCAGGAGCGTATTTTTTCATGGCTTCATAGGCCATTATAGTCTGCTTACGGCCCCTTATTTCACCTTCTGTGAGGCTCATAACATCCAGACCGTCAATGTCATGCATATGGACCGCATTCAGTGAAAGAATTTCGCCTTTATTGGTGAAACATCCAGGGAAAGCCCTGATATCAGCCTCCTTAGGAATTTCTCCCTTAGCTTTTGCTGTTTCAAAGGATGAAAACTCATGGGTACTGAACATCTTTGCTTCTTTACCGTCAATTGACTCAGCCCAATCGGACATTTTTTTATTTTCATAGAGGAGGTGCATTGCAAAACGAATGACATTCGCACCGCTTACACCATAGTTTGTGGTAACAATTTCACGTTCTGATACAGGAGATAACCTGAATGGAGCCCCGGCACGAGCGGCAACATCAGCGTCACCGGTACAATCAATAACTCGTTTCGCAAGGATTGCCTGACGTCCTGATTTGCTTTCAGTGATAACACCTTTAATAACATTCCCCTGCATAATAACGTCTACAACATTACAGTGGAGAATGGGTTGTACACCAGATTCAAGAAGCATCATATCTGCGACGTGTTTGAAAACTTCTGTATCTACAATTGCATAATTTGCTTTTCCGTCTTTTGCAAGACCCATTTTTTCCAGAATGTACACAAAGGGGGTGCCTTCAACAATACCGAAAACATCAATAATTGAGTTCATTTTTTCAGCAGCACTCTCAAATTTTTTCATCATGCCATTGGATTCAACAGTACCGCTGTGGCGGTACCAGGATATTGATCCCATCTGTGCATTAGTAATAACGCCCCCGAAATGGCCATGACGTTCAACTATGGTAGTTTTAGCACCGGCTGCTGCAGATGCAAGAGCAGCAGACAGACCCGAAGGGCCGCCGCCAAGCACCAGTACATCCGTTTCTAACAGCACAGGCACACTACGTTGTGGTTCAATTATATAACCAGAATTAATAACTGTAGTGTTGTTTTTGACATCCTGTGAATCCACCACAATGTCTTTGCCGATACCTTTGATTTCACAGGCTGTTAATGCAGCGGCTCCCATTGTTCCAGCTGCTATGCTAAGCAGATTTCGTCTGGTTACCTTCTTTTTGTCCTTCATCTTCATACTCCTTAAATATAAATAAATTTTTTTTATTGTTCATAATTTTAAACCTGGTACACTTATCTGTTGAGTGTACATGTAGATTTATTTTTTTTTTCTGAATGAATCATGAATAATAATACAATGGGAATGTTTCTCGTTATGGAGTCAAGAAAATAATTTTTTTTACTTGGTAGTAAAGGTAGGTAGCGAATTAAATTTGTAGGTATCGCCATCAATTATTCATGAACCCCCCCCGTTGCTATGATGACAACGAGATATTAAATGGTTTCCAAAGATGGTGGGTAGATGATAAAATGACAGTTAAGAGGGCTAACTTCTTAACTGTCGGAGATGACTGTGGGGGTTGCTGGTACAATTATGAGACCGTCCCCCCGTTTAGTCCGGTCATCTACCGCACCATCAACATGGAACCGGATATTAACTAAATATCCGGAATTTCGAATAGACGATTGGGGCATCTAACCACCGTCAATGGAACCAGTTAATTAAAAAAAATGCAAGGAGGATTTACAAATTATGGCATTCCATGGAATCGATTTACACAATGATTCACTCCTGGATGCTCGATTTGCGATTGAAGACGGACTGGACAGGGGCGAATCAAAAATCAGTATGACAAAGTATTATTTATACGGGGATTCATTTGAAAAATTTAAAATATCATTGGGTCCGGAGGATTATGTGATAATCGAAGCTACCACAAATAGCTTCTGGCTTTACGATCAAATAAAGCCGCTGGTCAAGGAATGCTATGTGCTGAATGTTGCCAAATACAAGACCACTGGCAATAAAACCGATAAAATTGATGCGCGTAAGCTCGTAAAAAAATTAGCATATTACGTGATTGCACAGGGTGATGAAGATGATTTACCTCTTGTGTATATACCAACAAAAGAAGTTCGTGAATTGAGAAGTTTGTTCACGACGTATAATTTAAACAAAAAAACTATTACGCAGTATAGAAACCGCATTCATTCAATATTGAAAGGAAACGGTATTGTACTCAAAAAAACTGAAATATTCAAAAAAGATTTTCTTAAGAGTCTTACGGCATTAGCATTAAGCAAGGCATGGATATTTCAATTGGAAATATTATTTGACCAAATACATGCACTCGAAAAAAGCACTGATGTCATTAAGGATGCAATTTTTAAAATAGGTAATGATATATTCAAAGAAGAAATAGAAATCCTTCTTAGCATCAAAGGTTTCAGTCCGTTTACGGCCATAGCGCTTATGAGTGATGTTGTCAGCATAGAACGTTTTAAAAATGTTAAAAATTTTTGTGCGTATCTGAGAACTGCGCCCAAAGTGAAAGCATCGAATTTAAGTACGTATGTAGGTAATACCAATAGATTTGCACGATCACTAACATGTACTTTAATGACTCAATCGGTAAATCATTTCGCAGAAGCTGGAAATTATTTGCATGACTTTTATTGCAGGATAAAAGTTGGAAAAAAAGCCGGAGTCTATAGAATGGCTCTTATACGAAAGGTTCTTGTATGTGCATATTATATGTTAAAAAGAAAAACGTTGTTTTATTGGACGGATGAAAAATTACACCAAATGAAAATACAGGAATTTAATCGTGTTATACAAAAATGTGGTGATGACTGGCGGTCGAGATTAAATCACGGTCAAATTGAAAAAAAAGTAGCATAATTAAGAAAGAACTTGACTGTCATCATAGACAACCCCCCG
>JBFYPZ010000276.1:0-3515 GCA_041303035.1 Flavobacteriaceae bacterium | reverse complement strand
CGTGTGCTCTTCCGATCTCCTTCAGGATCAATAAAACTCTTAAAACCCGAAACACCATTGTCTTTCTCAAAATAGACAGTGCCCATTGGCATCTCGATCCGGTAACAGCCTGTTCCATGGTATTCAACTTCGGTCAGCTTAACATTTTGTGCATTTATCAGACTAAATGAGGAAAAAAAACACAACATGACCAATATTGTCTTTACAAGCTTTTTGCGCATATTTGAAAATCTAAAAATTAATACTTTAGCAAATGTTGTTTAAATACCATTCTGACAAGTTGTTCTGGTTAAGGTCTCCAGCGGGGATCGCCTGCTGTTTTGCGTCCGGGAAATGCAGCATCTACGATGGTAAAATCTTTTTTTGCCGGATCTTTAAACAAGCTTTTTGAATTGCCGTTATAGATTGTGGCCAATGGAATGCCCGCAATATAAAAATCACTTGTAACATAGTTTGATCCATCTACCTCAAGCGACATTGAAGTTGCCACTCGAAAACCTGTTGGAGCAACTGCAGGTGGTACCGGCAATGTTCCAGCTGATCCGAAAATGCATTTCTTAAAAGATATAGAAGCAAGCAAAGTAGCATCTGAACCATAATCAATTATATAACCGCCAACAGGGCAATTGTAAAAAGTACAATTCTCTACAGTAACTGTAGTTGGTGTATTTGGTAAAAATTTGGTGTTAATGAATACCCTTTGCGCATTATATATTGTACTATTCGTTAGTGTAATATTTTTAACAATATTTGTTGTTGTTTGATATATACGGGTTAGCGCATAATCTCTAAGACTATCAATCACACAATTATTGAAAGTCAGATTATTGACGATTTCTGAATTTTGAATGCGGAATACACCACGGAAGGTAGAAATACGACATCCATCAAAAGTTACATTTTCGATTTTACTGCCAACACCATTGCTTTGGAATGCGTAAGCTCCGTTTGTGGCACCTATGAGTTTAACATCTTTAAAAGCTACGGTACCTATCACGCAATTATCGGCAAATTGAAAATTTCTTGAAAAGCTGATGGTTGCGAGGTCAGAAATAAAGTCGTAACCACTTGTAATAGTAATAGATTTAGATAATAACTGAGTTACAGTTAAATTATAGGTTACCCCACGTTTAAGTACGATTATTGCTCCATCAGGAGCTTTCATTATGGCATCATTAAATATGCTATCCCTTTTTATCGGATCTAAATCTCTTAAATCAATGCCATTTAAAAGGGAAGTTTTTGTAGTTACAATTCCCATCCCCCTAATAAGATCTCCACTGCATAGTTGAACCAGGTATCTTGTATCTCCTTTAAAACCCGAAATGGTTTTAAGTCCATTCGAAGCTTCTGTTTCTGTAACATCAAACTCTTTAACCAATGTTAAAACTCCGGTATCTGAGGGTAATAAAACTTTTATTTTTGTAACTGGCAATCCTCTTACAGTCCATTTGGCTATGAAGCTATTATCCAAAATAAAATCAGGATTGTTAACAAAGATAGAACTTGTCGCTACCGTGAAAACCCGGCTTTTTGAATTGTAAAGAGGATCAGCGCTAATAGCTTTAATACGCACATAATACAGAGTGGCTGCCATTAATCCATCGAAGATCATGGAGGATACATTAGAATCGACAGTTGAAGTCTTCACGATCGATACAAAAGCAGAATCAAGACTTAAATCAATTTGATATTGAACAGCCCCTTGTGTAGGCAGCCAGGTAATTGTCAGTTGATTGTCGATTGTATTGTCAATACTGGTTACCTGTGGTTTAAACAATCTGGGCGTTCCGAGGTTTTCTTCTTCCTCCTTACATGAGCTTGTAATAAATACACTGACTAACATGAAGCAAAACAGGATGATATATTTTGTATTCATTTCATTTGATATTTTAATATTTTAAAACTTTAAAATCATATCTGGTTTATGGTTCGTTCATTAATCATTCCAACCATAATCTACATTACTTAATTTTCCATTGCTTTTTGTTATTTCAGTTGCTGGAATTGGCAACAAATAATTAGCAACTTTTGAAGGATCTTTTGTGACACCACGCCAGTTATAATCCAAAAAGGTTGCAGGAGTATTTGTAACGGGATTGTATAAAGTATTCAACCAATTTTTTGCAGTATATCCTTCGGGAGCAGAACTCAATCTTGAAAAAAGGCCTTTGATGGTGATTTTCCCTGTAGCCGGATCTAATTTCCAGTATATTTTATCAGGCAAATTGGCATAAGTACCTGTACCGGCATTTGCATCAATACCCATTTGTATCATTTTAGCGCGTGCCTCGATTATTTTTGGTCCAAACATATTCCAACGGACCAAATCGAACGGACGCAACAGCTCTCCACCAAGTTCCCAGGCTCTCTCATCAACAATGGCATTGAAGAAGGATTCTTTGCCGGCTGAAACAGTATTGACGTAATCATCCACTTTTGCAGACCAGTATTGCGGAGCAAAAGCCCTTTTACGTACAGTTTTTAATGCTTCCCTTGCTGCGGGTGTCGGGCCGTTTTTCAGCTCATTTTCTGTTTCAGCAAACATCAGCAGAACATCAGCATATCGCATGATCGGCCAATTGATGCCTGTACCCTTGCTTGATGCCATCCCTAATGGAGTTGTCATCCAATACTTGCACCATTTGCTTACCTGAGCGTCCTGAACATTTAAAATTCCCTGGGTGAGATCGGCATTTATCTTGGTATAAGTTGCTGTTGATGCTTCTTCCTTATCAGTAAAGAGCCTCATATCCAATGTGTCGAACGAATAAATATATGAAGGCGTAAGGGTGTAATAACCACCGCCGCCGCCGTAAGGATGTGTACCTCCATCAATCCTTTTACCGGGAACATATCCAACTTCACTACGACCGGGGCCATACGCAATTTCATAAATCATATCATCAGAACTGTTCACAACGAACTTACTTTGATTGGTGAAAACGGTATTGTAACTTAATGCCAGTTTGTGGGTGCCTGATTCGATTACTTTTTTGCTATAAGTATTGGCTATTTCGTAATACTTCAAATAATCGATGCTCCGTGCCATAGTCAGTCCTTTACGAAGTGAATAACCGCCTCTGGCCAATGCCACACGTGCTATTAATGATTGCGTAAACTCGCGACTTACCTGTTCAACTCCCCATTTCAGATCTTTGGCATATTTCATGTGAGGCTCAATTTTAATCATATCATCAATAATAAAGGTGAGTATGGTATCGCGATCGGTTCGGGGCAGGAAAAAGTCATCGCCTGCTTTTGTTGGTTTTGTCTTGAATGGCACATCGCCAAAATGTTTTACCAGTTCTGAATACCAGAAGGCGCGGAGCGTAATTGCTTCACCCAACAATTGCATCATGGTTTCGTTTCCGTCGGCATAAAGCTTGCTTTGCGTGATTCCTTCAATAGCAATATTGGCTCTGTTAAATGCCACATAAGCATTGTTATACGAACTACTTACTACTGCCGTATTACCAGGATTGGTCTCGCATGTTGACCCGTCGCGCCGGCCA
>JBFYPZ010000275.1:0-3552 GCA_041303035.1 Flavobacteriaceae bacterium | reverse complement strand
GACAAATATATGCGGGCTGATCCGGCAATTAAATTAAAATACGCTTCCAAATATGCCAGTACTGCCAATTATTGGAAAAAATGGATCGGTGAGAACCAGGGTTTAAAGCAAACCAATGCCATAGGTAAGAAAAAATTATTGGAGGCTGAATTTCAGAAAAAAGTTCAGAATAATCCGGAGTACAGGGATCTTTTAAAACAGTTTGACCAGTATTATTCTGAAATTGAGCAACTTGCGCTGGCACAAGCCTATTGGAATGAAATAGCCAACAGAAATGTCGAGCTACTGTTAGTTACGACGAGAATGTATCAGTACGAGAAAAACTGGTCAAAAAATCCTGAAAAATTTGAGGAAGATCGTATAAAGATCACTAATTATCTGGAAGATTTTTATAAAGATTTTGAACCCAAAGTTGATCAGGAAGTTTTTTATAAATTGATGACCATTTATGCTGAAAAGAGTCCGAAGCAATACCAGATCAGTGATCCGGGCCTGGCAAATATTCAAAATCTGACCGACCGGATGTATGCGAAAAGCCGCCTAACCAATCGGGCAGGTGCCATGGAACTGATTAGCGGAACACAGGATGAAGTACTAAAAAAATTTAATTCTGATGAGGCCTATATTTTTGGAAAAAAACTGGCCGAAAATTACTATCAGAACATACTGCCCGGGTACCAGGCCATTCAGACAAACATTGCCGGAGTGCAGAAAAAATATATGAAAGCACTGATGGAAACCTTTCCTGAGCAACGATTTTTTCCTGATGCGAACAGTACTTTAAGGGTAACTTACGGCCAGGTGAAGGGCTATAACCCGAAAGATGCCGTCAACTATGAACCAATTTCTTATCTGGGTGGTGTTATGGAAAAATATATTCCCGGCGATTATGAATTCGATGTTCCGGAAAAGCTCAGACAATTATACCTTGCAAAAGATTTCGGACCCTATGGAGAAAACGGAAAAATGCCTGTCAATTTTATTGGTACCAACCATACAACCGGTGGTAATTCGGGCAGCCCGGCAATCGATGCGCAGGGTAACCTGATCGGTCTCAATTTTGACCGCGTTTGGGAAGGCACCATGAGCGATTACTATTACGATCCTGCAATTTGCAGAAACATTATGGTTGACGTGCGGTATATTCTATTTATTATTGATAAATATGCAGGCAGTACGCGCCTGATCAAAGAAATGAAACTGGTGCATCCTAAAAAACGAAATGCAGGCAAGAAATAAATCCTGCCTGCATTTTTGTACAGAAATTGCCTATTTTTTTGGCGATCTGTTGGCTTGTTTCAGATATTGATGTAACATCCATTCGATTTGTCCGTTCGTAGATCTGAATTCATCCGCAGCCCACTTTTCCACTGCCTTGAGCAAATCTTCATCTATCCTCAGTGCAAAGGCTTTCTTCTTCATTGGTTCCTAATTTGTGAATTAATGGTTCAAAGTACCTGTATTTACCACCGGCGACACATCCTTGTCTGAACATAAAACAACCATTAAATTACTTACCATTGCTGCTTTCCGCTCTTCGTCGAGATGAACGATATCCTTTTTACTCAATTCCTCCAGGGCCATTTCAACCATACTTACTGCACCCTGGACAATCTTATGGCGTGCTGCCACGATCGCTGTTGCCTGTTGCCGTTTTAACATTGCATTCGCAATTTCCTGAGCGTAAGCGAGATAGCCAATTCTTGCTTCGAGTACTTCAATGCCGGCCATGGACAAACGCTCAGAGAGTTCTTTTTCAAGTGCCTCACTTACCTCATTGACACTTGCCCGCAATGTAATTTCTTCTTCAGCCCCATCATCCTCAAAATTATCATACGGATAAAGGCTCGCCAGCTTTCTGACCGCAGCATCCGACTGCACACGGACGAAGTTCTCGTAATTATCAACCTCGAAAGCAGCTTTATAGGTATCCGACACCCGCCAGACCAGGATGGTGCTGATCATGATCGGATTGCCCAGTTTATCGTTTACCTTTACCCTTTCACTGTCAAAATTACTGGCTCTTAAGGAAATAGACCTGCGCGTATAAAAAGGATTGGCCCAAAAGAATCCGTTTTCCTTTACCGTCCCAACATATTTTCCAAATAACAACAGAACCTTTGAAGTGTTTGGATTCACCAGGAAAAATCCGGGCATCATCAAAAGTCCAAGAACCAATAAAGGAATCATCGTCAGCATACCCCTTGTTATGCCGAATATCCCGGCGGCAAGAAAGAGCAGCATAATTACCAGATACAAATAACCACTTTGCGCCTTGATCGTTTTTTCATTTTCCATAATAAAAAAATTTATAGTATTATTTTGATATCAAATTTATATTATATTTTTTATGAATCCAAATTAATTCAATAAAAAAATAAAAATAAAAAAACCGCAAAAAATTGCGGCTCTTTTTTTACTTCTGCTCTTCCTGATTACGTACGATCAGCGCCTTGATAATGCCCCTGTGGACGAAACAATTCACAACCTCCCAGCGCATCAGCGCATAACTATTAATAAGGTCTTCAAAATCCTGCTGCGATTTAATTGCCGTTCCAGTTTGCTTAATTAACTTATATTCTTTCATGGATTGATTTTGGATAAAAATTATACTTATTGATATACGAATACCGTCCTCACAACTATGTTTAAGGAACTGACTGCAAATTAAGCAAAATTTACACAATTCTCTTTATCAATTTTGTAAACCGTATGAAATGGTTTTTTTGAATCAATTTTGGAAAATCAGGACACCTGACAGGTGCGATTTATTCCTTTTTTGAGAATAATCGTATGCCATTTGAGCAAAAAAACTAAAAAATGAGGTTAACAGCCCCTTTTTTTATTGCTTCATTAAAAATTAATACACTTTTTAATTACATACCCCCTATTTTTTTATCATATTATTTATAAATATCATATTTATTTACTTTATACCCCTATTTTTTTTGGGGGTGTCATATATATTTTTAGTTTTGCTAACGATAACATAAACTATTTGCTAACAATTAAATTTTTTATTATGAAGAAATCACTTTGGATCGTTTTTATGCTTGCCACATCGTATTTGTCGGCGCAGGATGCAGAAACAGTTAAGGATACAGTCTCTGAAAGCAAATTAGAGCAGCTTACAAAAAATTTCACACTGGGGGGAAGTGTGGATGCCTATTTCAGACAAAATCTCAATGGACCTAATGGAGAGGACGCCATTGCTCCACGAACTGCCTTTGCTAACCAGAATGGTTTTGCTTTGGGTATGGTGAATGTGATACTTTCTTATGACGGAGCAAAAGTGGGTGCTGTGGCAGATCTGGTATACGGACCTCGCGGGGAAGAGGCTGTATTTAATTCAGAACCAAGCAACAACATTGTAAACCAGTTATTTGTTTACTGGAATGTTACTGACAAACTCAAACTGACCTTTGGTAATTTCAATACTTTTCTGGGTTACGAGGTGATTTCTCCGGTAGTCAATTTTAACTACAGTACCTCATATATGTTTACTTACGGACCTTTTTCCCACACGGGATTAAAGGCCAACTATGCCTTTTC
>JBFYPZ010000274.1:0-3558 GCA_041303035.1 Flavobacteriaceae bacterium | reverse complement strand
CTTATTGGCATTTTTTTTGCCATTGAAGGTGATCTTCATGGTCGCATCCCAAGGGATACCCGGATACCTTCGATTTATTGTCACTCCCGAAAACAAAGATCTCTCAATCGTGTTGTTTTCACTGATGGCCATCTGTTTTTATTTTTTACACATATTTAGCGATTATTTGGCCGATGTCTGCTCTCAGAAGGCCGCCGCCAAAATTCTTGCCCGTGCCGACAAACTTACCATTTTTTATAATGAAAATCAGCTTGCCAAAGATTTCTTTTTAAAACTGAGTTGCAATATCGGCACTATTTTGATGGTAGTGTGCGGTTTTGCGCTGGGGTTATATTTAAATCAGCTTTTGTTTGGAGCACTTATTGCGGTAGTAATTGTTGAATACATTGGTTTCGGCATCATCTGGAAAAGATTTTTGCGTCCCGGACACCTGGATACCCGTCTAGAATTTGTCAAGGCTCTTCCCAAACGACTAAAACTTCTTTCATCGCTCAATTTTTTTATCGGGTTCTGTTTTTTGATCTATGTTTTTTTTAAGGATCCGAATTTCGGCCTGCTTGCCGGTCTTTTAAGTTTTATACTTTTTCGCCAGATAATGACGCGGTTGCAGGTTGCGTTTCAGGACGTCTTTTTTTTACATAAAAACAGATCAAAGATAGACGCGTTGTTCTATACCCATATTCATTATGAGGCACCAGCTTCCCATACCGAAAACAGTTTTATGAATATGGTTGCTCCCGGTAATCGGGATGCATGGTTGAAGGAGCTTACCCGCTATCACGATATCGTTATTACGGGAAATTGGACATGGCTCGATGGGCCTGGAAAGAATGTGGCTATTTTTTGGGCAAATGAGGCGGATATTGAAAAAGCCATTTATGTCAAGGTCTATGGAGCAGACCAAGCCCTGCATCTCAGCTATGAAAAAATGATTTTGGATGCATTCAGCAAAAAAACATTCCTGATGCCTTCCTTGGTGTCGGAATATACATACTCAGGTTTTCAAATGCTTGTGTATCAGGGGTTGCCCGTTTCACCAATTCAACACATGGGCAAAACCTTTAAATATGCCATGGATGAGGCAAGGGTGGCCATGTGGCAATTACAGCCTGATGCACGTTTGGCCAGTCAGTGCAGCCGCACGAAACCTCTTTTACCGGCCCGGCTATCTGAGAAAAAATTATCTCAACTTTTGATAGCCGCATGTACAAACCAGGAGAAGGAACAGGTCAAGAGACTAGTCGCCGCTTATCACCATTTAAGGCAGTTATTAAATAGGATGCCGTTGTTTGTTTTCAATCCCTTATTGAATGCATTAAATCTCATGATGAGAAGTGACGGGAAGCCCATGTTGTTCTCATGGACCCAATGGTCTTTGGAACCGATAGGTGTTGGCTTGCCCAGAAAAACAAATCAGGCGTATTTAGAAAAAATCCTCAAACAGGCTTCTGAAAAGCGCCCTGATCTTTTAGAAGTAACACCGGAAATGGTGCTGATAACCGGGTATGCCTCACGATTGGATATTGCCATTACGATGCAGAATTTTCGCCAGGGGCTTCAGCTTGTTCCGAATTTGCTCGATCACCTGGAACAATGCAAATTAAGTTCAAAACAGCCGGGCACTTTTGATTGGAAAAAGGAAGACGTACCCGAATTGGATTTTCCTGGAAATACATCAGCGCGTATGCAGGTATAGAAGTATGGAAAAAAGAATCAAAAGTGCGCAATTTTTTTTTGGCTTCTTCTTACTATGTGTTTTTTTTGGAACTATTGTTCCGGCACTTAGTTCGTTCTTTAATTTATTTTCAGACTTAAACAAAAACACAATCACTGGGTATATATTACTTGCAGCCAGTATACTGTTTTGGATTGTTTTAGGTTTCTTTTTTTACCGAACGAGAAATAATGCCATAACCTTAAAGCAGGCAACTGGTGCAGTTTCAGTCATTGCTTTGGTATCAGTAATTCTTCGATTTTATTATGCCTTTAGTTTTGACCAGGAATTTTACTCAGATTTCAGGGCCTATTGGGCCATAGCATCCGACATGGTTGAAAACGGTTTCAAGCCGGCTACCAATATCTATGTGCAACGCTCGTTAGCCTTTAATTATCCATTGATATATGTCTTCGGCAGTTCTGACACCGTTTTTAAAGTAGCAAATGTGATTCTTGTAACATTGTCGGGCATGATTGCTGCTTTTGTTGCCGGCCGTTGGATTTCTTATAGTGCTGCAATTGCAACCTTCGCTATTTATTCCATAATTCCTGAAACATATTATGCTTTGCTCATACCATCCCATGATATTACCGGTACTTTTTACTTTATAATTTGTTTTGCATTGTTTTCTTTAGGCTTGGAAAAGGCCTGCAACCAGAAATATTGGCCTGCTGTTGTTTACGTTGTTTTAATGGCTGTTTTTTTAATCCCAATGGAGATGCAAAGGGGTTTATACCCTATATTTATGGCAACCCTCATTTTTTCCATGTTTCTTTATTGTGCTCTATCCTTTTCACGTATACCTACATTTAAGTCATTTTTTAAAAAAATATTATATCCATTTCTTATCGTTTTTGCGTTGCCTTATTTTCTATACACTATTTCCTGTGGATTTTTAGAAAACAAGCTGTTATATACCGGATCTTTTGATCGTCAGGTTATTCGATTCAATACCCTAAACACTGGAAATTATAAAAGTCAATTTCAGTACCTTGAAAAAAATTTTGTTAACACACTGCCGAAACAAACCGGGCAGAGGTCGGATTTTCGAAAAAGTTTATTTCTTTCAGATCTATATTATGATCCATGGGAACGACCTGAAAATTATCGTAAAAGATCGAAAAGACTTTATGAGCTTAGTTCCCAACTTGGTTTTTACATGGGGCGCTTAAGAGGAATAAGTGATCAGGCGTTAACCAAACAATTTATAATTTGTGAAAATATTAACAGGAATTTTTATATTGTTTTTTTATCGGTTCTCATCATTACCTCGTGTTATGCGCTTTTTGCTCTGAAGAACCATAATGCAGTGGCAATGACTGCGTTAATTTTCATGTCCATATCCAGCTTTGCTCTATTAACCATAGGTGAAAATCAGCCACGCTATTTATTTATGGGCTACTGTTTGTGGCCGATTTTTATATGTGGAGTATTATACGGTATGTTTGCGGGTAATCCATCTTTGGATGTTCAATCAAAGCAATGGCAAATCCTTCAAGTGAATGCCGGTCTATACACATTTTATGCAATCTTGTTTGTAATCATCATTGCAATGGCAGGCTATGGTATTTTTTCAGCAAAATTCAAAACTAGCAACCTGCGCATGCTCGATCTTTCAGATTTTAATAAAATTGAATGCAGCAAATCTATTGAAAAACAAGTCTGCAGTCAAAGTATTATCAATTTCAACAAATCAGTCACGGATAGAAAATGGGGATTGATTCAGTTGCAATTGCCAAATTATCCAAAGCCTAAAGACTTCATAAGAACCGAATATTCCTATCATGTGGATAATAATTTACGATATTCTTTTGGAGTATATGTGCAGCAGCCATACAAAT
>JBFYPZ010000273.1:0-3573 GCA_041303035.1 Flavobacteriaceae bacterium | reverse complement strand
TTTTTCATCACCCTGCTGACCACTTCCCGCGCTGTTCCCAGTTCATTGGCAATCTGACGGTGCGAAACTTTTAAGGGGTTCTTTTTTGTTGCTTTTACCTTTTCTTCCAGATAGCTGAACAACCTGATATCCATTTTATTGAAGAGCACATGGCTGATTGTATCCAGTAATTCACTGTACCTCAGGTTGTACTGCTGAAAAAAAAGCCTGTTAAAATCAGGGTATTGGGTCAGCCATAAAGCAACACTTCCGATCGGTAAAAGCAAAACCCTGGTATCTTCTTCTGTCAAGGCAAACACCTTACTCGGTTCATTTTTTAAGCTTGCTGCGAAAGACATCACACAACTTTCTTCGGGTTTGATATAATACAATAAGAGCTCTTTTTCCTGAAATCTTGAAAACACCTTGATCAGTCCTTCAAGGACGATCGGGATCACTTTGACAAACTGACCCTCCCGAAGGATCTCAGTATCCTTGGGTATCTCTTTGATCACGGACAGGCGCAGGATCTCCCCGACAAGATCGGCGGGCAGGTAGGACAAGGCCTTTTTAATGTCGGTTTCAGTAGCCATATTCTAAATTATTCGCCACAAGATTAATATTTAAAATACATCTTTCAGCATTAAAGTTTCAAATATACGCTGAAATTGAATAAGGTAAATATATTCCTCACTAGCCCTTGCCTATTTCATCATCTCCATGATGATCGGTTTCAGACCGCTGAAGAAGAATTCGACGGCGATTACCATAACGATCAGACCCATGAGCCTCATGAGCACATTGTTGCCTGTTTCACCCAGTAGTTTTATGATCTTTGTCGAGCTGAAGAGGATCAGATAGGTCAGGATCATCACAAGAAAGATAATAAAAATAAGCACGACTTTTTTTTCGGGACTTGAAGCGTCCTCCATGAGCACGATGGCATTCGTTATGGCACCGGGTCCGCAGATCATGGGTATGGCCAGCGGGGTAATAGAAATATCATTCACATAAGGCTTGATCTCAGATTCACTTACCTTTACCTTGTTCAAACGGGCCTGCAGCATATCCATACCCATCAGAAAAAAGATCACCCCGCCAACTATCCTGAAACTGTTTACGGAAATACCAAAAAAATTAAATAGGAGCTGGCCTGAAAAGGCAAAAGCAACGATGGTAAAGAAAGCTACAATAGAGGCCTTTTTTGCCGTTTTGGCCCTGTGTTTCTGATCCAGATCTGCTGTCATGGTCATAAATATAGGCATGGTAGCCAGCGGATTGATCAGGGAAAAGAAAGAGGTGAAGGTCAAAATTCCGAATGTAAGTAGTTCTCCCAATGGTTCAGGTTTTAATTAAATGCGGTAAATTCATGCAAATATACTACTTGTCCTGAAAATCACGGAATAGCATTGATCGTTTTTACTTGGTTAGTATTGAGTACAGAGTATTGAGTATTTAGACAAAGATTTGAGATATGAGATGTGAGCAATCAGAGATTGAAGTATGATTTGAACCTTGAACCCGGAACCCAGAACTCAGAACCTTGAACCCAGAACCCAGAACCTTGAACCAAAACCAATGGTTTTCAGGTATTTTTTAAACTCACCACTTTTGGGTATTGTTTATAAGTATTTTACAAATTAGCTTTAATAATCTCTAATCTTCAAATAAAATGAACAACTTTACCAGCCACCAGCCACCAGCCACCAGCCACCAGCCACCAGCCACCAGCCACCAGCCACAAACCCACAAGTAACAGGGTTTTTACTTAAAATTGTTATGATCCTTCTCTTCTTTACCGGCTGCGAACAAAAGGAAGATAATGACATCTTTGTTTTAGAAAACAAATCACAAACAGACATCAAACGCATCAAACAGCAATTTGAAGCTGTAAATCTTCAGGATGCTTTTTTAAAAGAAGCCTTTAAAGTAAAATGGAATCAATATGAAGTTGTAGATAATTCTGATGGCAGTCTTACTTATGAATTTGCCACAAATTTGCGTTCTAAACTCGATCTTGTGGATGATGGGTTGGTAAAATCTAAAAATACAAAAAAAATATTTTCAGTTTATAAACTTCTTACCAAAGAAAGCGCTGATGGTAATGTTTCTTTTGAAATTCTTACATTCACAGGAAACAACAGCAAAGAGCTCAAAGAGATCAGTCTTTCAGACCTGGCTGATTTTGATGGTGCTTTAAATTATACCACCCCAGAGGGAATTTTTGTTAAAGATGAAAGTTACAATAAAGGCGTCTTGGTTAATATCATCAACCAAAAACCTAATCCATCGTTATTGTTCAAGGCACCTTCAATTTCGAGTGATTACATATATGTCTATGAAATAGCCTATAAAGATTATTATAATCGATGCAATACTGATTGCGGTGGTAGCGACACATTCTATTATAATGGAGCCTGGTATTATAACAATAGTACAGGAACTACTGACCAATGGCGATTGGTTGCGGTACTTCGAAGTTCAGGTCTTACAGAGAATGGGAAATACCATAGACACTCTGATGACCCTTACTATCTTGGCCCACATGGTGGCTTAAGAGGAGATGATCCGCATACCCTTGAGATTTTAAATCATCTTACCGGTAAAAGAGATTGCGTATATGGAAAATTACAAACAAATAGTCTTTTAATTAAAATGCAAGCTAAATTTAATGGCTCTAGTCCACAGAATTTAATAATTAAAGAAGTATCCAATTTAAAAGATAAAAATGAATTAGTAAATGGTCTGACACGTTATGGAAATGAAACTAATATATTAATTGAAATTAATAAAGAACAGGGTGAAAACAGGCCTTCTTTAGCCGTTGCCAGAACAATTCTTCACGAACACATACATGCTGAAATTTATAGAAAAATTAAATCAAATGGTGGTGGACTTCATTTTGATTCCCTAACTAATGAATATAGACTACAAGATGGTTCGCGAGCTCATTTTCCGTCATTGTTTGATGCGTGGAATGAAAACCCCGCTAATCCATATCACAATTATATGGCAACCTATTACAGAGAAGCATTGGAATTTGGTTTGAAAGAATATGCAAAATTAATAGGGCAAACATATCCTGATCAATTTTATAAAGATATGGCTTGGAATGGTTTACTTGAGACTAAAGCATTTGCTAAACAATACGCTTCTCCTTCCTATGCGGAACAAGAAAAAAACAGAATCATAAAAACAATTGTAGATTTTGATAAATCCGGAACAAATGAATGCCAAACTGTTAACAATTAATCTACTTCTTTTTTTAACCCCCTTAATTGGATTTTCTCAATTAAAAGATGCCTACTTTTTATTGGATAAATCTAGTCAAGATTATGTTATTTCAACAAGTATTGGAGAATTCTCTGAAGATAATTTGAATAAAATTGATTTGTTCTATTTGTGTTACAGGAATCAATATGAAAAAGTACAGAAGGAAATCGAGGTCATGAAAAAAAATGGAACTTATTATTCTGACGGGGAGGGTGGAAGCAATGCTCCACATCTAATTAGTTTTGACTTTGGAGTTTTGTCACGTAAAACAAGAATCATACCTATAAATGAATTTAACCTATTAAATCTTGTTGATTTTGA
>JBFYPZ010000272.1:0-3573 GCA_041303035.1 Flavobacteriaceae bacterium | reverse complement strand
AAAATTGAAGAAATTGGTATTTTTTAAATCACTTTCATTTCCCAGTTCGGACGGGATATTATAATTAAAACCCAGCTCAAAATCGAAGGGGCCTACAGTGTATTGCAGGGGTATATTGAATTGCGTATTGATGAGACCAAATACATTTTCTTCCAGATAAACTGTTTCAGAAGGATCTGGCTCTTTTAAAAGCAGGGTTTTCTGGATGGTTCCTCCGCCGAGGTCAACAATTTGTGTACCGGTAACTATACTGAACTGGGGTCTCAACCTGAGGTAATGTTTTTCTTTTTTGAGCAATTTTAAGTTTGCATAACTTCTTAAAACAATTTGATAGGTTACTTCATCACCAAAATAATAGGCTCCGGATAATTGTGTGCCCAGGGTCCTTTTTTTATTATTGATTCCTATTCCCCCATTCAGGGTACTGTGGTATAGATTGTCAATATCATTGGAATAAAAATAATAAGAATACGAGGCAAAATACTGCCATAATTTTTTCTTGCCAAGACTCTTACCATAACCTGCAGTTGCTGTAGTAACATCCCAGTTGGGTTCAAATTCAGCGTAATAGATTCCGGAAAGACTGGCATAAAAACCCTTGGAATGGATATAAGTAATTTGAGGTACAATATTGTATTGATCCACATCAATATCACGCCCTGAAAAGTAAGTCTCGCTATTGTAGTTTGCTGATAAATACAATAAATGAAAATTTGTCATCGAGGCTAAAAAGAGATCCAAAGATTCATTATCCGTTAAAAAAATGTCTAATTGGCTGTCTAAGTCACTTTTTTTTTGAGGAGGTTCCTGGGAAAAAGCCTCGAGGAAGATGAATAAGAAAAGGACTGAAATAATCTTATTTTTCATATTTTATCACTTAAAGCAAAAGTGGTTGATCGATATCAACCACCTAAACAAAGATTAATCTGTCTGATCTGAAAAATCCCAGGGCCTAATTTGACCCGCCATTTCCATTGCCGCCTCCGTTGCCACCGCCATTACCATTATTTCCTCCATTGCTGCCACTGCCTCCGTTTTGTTGGTTCAATCTTCTTTGTTCTTTGACCTGCTGGCGCAATTCATTACCCGAACCTGTTTCAGAGTCGCGGTTAACCCGCATTCTATTTCTTATTTCCTGACGTTGTTCCGCAGTAATGGTATTTCTGAACTGATCTCTGATCTGGCTCATATTTTCCTGGTTGTTGGCCATTAGTGCTTTTTGTTCTGCAGTAAAGGTTGCCATTAGTGCTTTTTGTCTTTCCTGATTGGAAAGCGCCTGATTTTCAAATATGGCCAATTGAGCTTCCGACAAGGTTGCTTTCAAAGCTTCCCGGTTTTGTTTGATGAGCTCTCTTCTTTGCTCGAGCAATTGTTTTTGTTCAGGGGTGAGATTTTCTATGGGGGCATTACCAAAACCCGCACCATCGCCTTCACCATTTCCATTGCCATTTTGGGCTGTTAAAGTCGTAGTTCCGACAAGTATCCCAAACATTAAAACTGTGATTATTTTTAAAGATTTCATAGTATAAGATTTTAAATTTTAAATGATCTTCTGAACGTTCTATTTATTTGACCCAAACAACCTGGGAAAGTTTTTCTTCATTAGAAATATTTCTTAGAAAACCAATGGATCATCAGCCATTTCATCCATTAAATAAGTGTCAATATATTCGTCAATAAGGCTTTCTTCAATGATATGGTTATCTATGAATTTATCAATATGATTTTCATCGACAAATAGAGATACAACCAAAAAATCACTTTCCATTTCTTGATTAGTGTTGCCAATACCGTAGTTTTGAATTTGCTCAACGGTGTCTGAAACGATCGAGGGTGTTGAATTCGGTTCCGGTAAAAAATTAGGTTTGAAAACGGACAGGGAGATAATTACAGCGATTCCTGCCGCAGCGAACCAGAATGTTTTGCTTTTGTACGAGGCAATTGTTTTAGTACTCTTATCAATAGCCACTTTTTCTAAAATATCATTTTTTGATTTCGCAAAATAATCCTCGGGCAGATCGAGTCCAAGATCATCAGCATGCAATTTATCCAATTCTCTTTCAACTGAATCTTTGTTTTGCATTAATTCGTTCAATTTTTTTAAATTTTTCATGAGTTCTATGCTTTGTTATTAGACCTGAGTCTCGCTATAAAGTTCCAGCGTTTGTATATTTTTTTCTATCAGCTTTACAGTTTTGTAATAGGCCGTTTTCAAGGAATTTTCATTAACATGTAATAATTCTGCTATTTCATTAAATTTTAAATTGTCATAATATTTCATTTGAAAAATTTGCCGGTCTTTTTCAGGTAATGCAGCAAGTAGCTGATGTAATTGCAATTGCAGATCGGCTCCGTCAAAAAATATATCTGAAACCAAAGTATTCATATAGGTGTGACTGAGATCATCAATTGAGCCATGTGTTTTCTTCTTCTCCTGTTCAATAAATCTCAGAGATTCATTGTACGCAATGCGATAGATCCAGGTTTTTAAAGAAGACTCCTGTTTAAAACCGGGCAGACTTTTGTAGATGCGCAAAAAAGTGTTTTGAAGCACATCATCGGCATTTTCATGACTTAGAACTATTTTTCGAATAAACCAATACAGGCGTTTTTGATAAAGATCGAGCAAAACTTTAAAAGCGCTTTCCCTTTCTTTTTGATCCAATAATGATTTTATGAAATCAGATTCGTCTTTCAAGGCTTTATGATTTGTATTTCATCAAAAACTCTGTAAAAGTTTATTTACATATACTTAGACCCTTAAAATTAGTGAAAGTTTGAATTACTCCCGAAAGTATGTTAGTCAGGCTTGATTTAGGAAAATTCTATGTTGTTGGATACTTTATTCAATAAGCAGTTACAGAACCATCAAATCGGTATAAGTACTTTACCCTTTGTCTTTTGTCCTTTACCCTTTGTCCTTTGTCCTTTGTCCTTTGTCCTTTGTCCTTGTTTTAATAGCACACGGATGACACGGATATATCGGATTTACGCTGATTTGATTGAGGACTTTCAAAAAACCTTCCAAAAGGAATCAGGAACCAAGAATCAGGAATCAGGAAATTTTGTTTTGAGGTTTGGTGATTGAGATTTGGCCATTGATAATCTCTCACCCCGCGAGGCATCGCGGGGCTACGAGTACACAATACAACTTTTTACTTTTGCCTTTTTACTTTTTACTTCTTTATCCTTTGTCCTTTATCCTTTATCCTTGTTACAGCTCAAGGGCCTTTTTAGGATCATTATCCATAAGGATCTCCACCGGTTTCTCTAGGGCTTCTTTAACGGCCACCAGAAAACCGACAGATTCACGGCCATCGATAATGCGGTGGTCATACGATAAGGCAACATACATGATTGGCCTGATCTCTACCTTTCCATTTATGGCCACAGGGCGCTCAACGATGTTGTGCATACCCAGAATAGCGCTTTGGGGTGGATTCAGGATTGGAGTTGAAAGCATGGATCCGAAAACTCCGCCATTGGTTATGGTAAACGTACCACCAGTCATTTCATCTATGGAGATCTCACCATCCCGTGCCCTCAGAGCCAGTCTTTTTACCTCATTTTCAA
>JBFYPZ010000271.1:0-3574 GCA_041303035.1 Flavobacteriaceae bacterium | reverse complement strand
TATGGCCAGCAAAATCCCGAGGGCGAGTAATATAAAGGTGCCTCCTTTGCTGATCAATTTAAAACCCATGGTAATCAGTACCGGCGACAGAAACAGCAGGGGCAGTGAGATGGCCAGAAATTTCAGTCCCCTGGACATGATCGGTTTTGATTTTAAACGGGAAGCCGACATATACTGTTCGTATTAAAAAATCTAAGGTAGTTAATTTTTACATTAAGCCATAAAAAAAGCTCCAATACAAGTAAAACAAATATTGGAGCCTGATTGGTCTGTGCTTTTTATGCCAGGGCCTTGTCGAGATTTTCTTTGAGCGCTGCCAAAAATTCCGGTGTATTCAGGTAGTTTTCGGCACTCAGGTTTTCTCCGTAAACCAATAAAGCCAGGTCTTTTGTCATCTTGCCGCTTTCAACGGTATCGACACACACTTTTTCAAGGGTATGGCTAAAATTGATGAGGTCCTGGTTGTTGTCGAGTTTCCCTCTGTGCTCCAAACCGCGTGTCCAGGCAAAAATGGAAGCGATCGGATTGGTGGAGGTCTTTTTTCCCTGCTGGTGCTGACGGTAATGTCTGGTTACAGTTCCGTGAGCCGCTTCTGCCTCTACAGTTTTTCCGTCCGGTGTAACCAGTACAGAAGTCATTAATCCGAGAGAACCAAATCCCTGGGCAACAGTATCTGATTGTACGTCGCCGTCGTAATTTTTACATGCCCAAACAAAACCGCCTTCCCATTTCATGGCTGAAGCAACCATGTCATCGATCAGTCGGTGTTCGTAAGTAATACCGGCCTTGTCAAATTGTTCTTTGAATTCATTTTGATATACTTCTTCAAAAATATCCTTAAACCTTCCGTCATAAGCTTTCAGTATGGTGTTTTTTGTGCTCATATACAATGGCCAGCCTTTGATCAGGGCCTGATTAAAGCTGGAGCGGGCAAATCCGTAAATGGAGGAGTCGATGTTGTACATGGCCAGCGCCACCCCGTCTTCCTGAAAATTATAAACTTCAAAAGACTGGATGTTCTCACCGTTTTCCGGAGCAAAAGTGATGGTCAGTTTTCCTTTGCCTTTGGTCACGAAATCTGTTGCCTTGTACTGGTCGCCAAAAGCATGTCGGCCGATACAGATGGGTTTGATCCAACCCTGAACATATCTCGGAACATTTTTCATGATGATGGGTTCCCGGAAGATCGTTCCTCCAACAATATTCCTGAGTGTTCCATTGGGCGATTTCCACATTTTTTTTAATCCGAATTCCTTTACGCGGGCTTCATCCGGCGTAATTGTGGCGCATTTGATCCCGACATTGTATTTTTTAATCGCTTCGGCAGCATCGATCGTAACCTGGTCATTGGTCTCATCGCGGTATTCGATTCCCAGGTCATAATATTTGATGTCGATGTCCAGATAGGGAAGTATCAATTGTTCTTTTATAAATTTCCAGATAATCCGTGTCATTTCATCTCCGTCGAGCTCGACAACCGGATTGGCAACTTTAATTTTATTCATTATATCATATTTAAATTAATGGACGCAAATATAACTAACAATTAAAATATTATTCTATTTGTTTGCTAATTTATATCCATTCTGAGGTAATAAATGATACAGACAACAAACAATAAAGCCATACCTTGAGGCATGGCTTTAAAGGAAAAGACTTACAAAATTTGCATTTTGCAGTACTTTGATTTTTGAGCAATTTGCGCTCATGAAAGATTTTGGGAATTTTATTCCTCTTTTATGTGCTAAACACTCAGGAAGAAAAAAATTGAACCTTTCATAAAATGGGTTCTCTTATTACCGGGTCATCGATTTCATAACAATAACCAAGGGGGTAATTCAATTACTTGCAAAGAACTGTATCAAATATAGTCTTTGAAAAAAATATGCAACAGGAAAGAATACGTATATTTTCAAACAACTTATAAACAACACTTATGAACAAATGTTTATAAGATGCTGATTTTTAAGCAAAACAAAAGCCATAAAAGAAATTAATCCTCTTATGGCTGTTTGCTGAAACGATCCTGAATAAATGAACGGATGTCCGATTTATCCTCAATCTATTTCGTTTTGCTCTTTCATCCTGTTTAAAAAATGTCTCCACTTTTTACAGCGGCCTTATTTTTCAAATTTCAGAAGAACATTTGGCCTTGGAATTACTAATTAAACCAAACTATTCATGCTAAATACCCGGTATAAAAAAAACTTCCAAAACCGATAGGATTTTCACCCCATCCAACTGTCCGATCTTCTCTTTCCTGTTTCCGTTTGCCGGTCGAAACTGGCTCCCGCTGCAGTGAATTCAAATCTCTCGCTAATTGTCCACCAAACATACAACAGGAAAACAATTTTTGCAAGAAAAACAACAAATTGATACGAACAACTTTTGAACGTAACTTATTAACAATTGTGCATAAAAAAAAGCCCCGGAATTTCAGGGCTTTTGTTTTGTATAAAAAGAGCTTGGTATCAGGCTCTTTTTTCTTTGATCTGTGCTTTTTTACCGGTGAGTTCTCTGTAGTAGAAAATTCTGGCTCTGCGAACTTTTCCTCTTTTGTTTACCTCAACTTTTTTGATGGCTGGGAGGTTGATCGGGAAGATACGTTCCACACCGACCGTACCCGACATTTTTCTGATCGTAAAGGTCTCGGATCTGCCTGTTCCGCTTTTTTGAATTACAACTCCTTTAAAGAACTGTGTACGTGTTTTTTTTCCTTCAGTGATCTCATAATAAACTGTAATGGTATCTCCGGCAGCAAATTCCGGAAACTCATTTTTACTTACAAATTCCTCCTGAACAAATTTTACTAAATTTTCCATTTTTATTTTTTAAAAGTGTCAATCAAAACCAACATGCACGATTTTCGCCAGAGGTTAATTTAGAGCTTGCAAATTTAATAAATAATTTTAGATATGGGTATGGTTCTGCAAAAAAATATATTAACCTCTTTTCATGAAAATATTCAAAAACGAACTACCGCATACATACCCACCGTATCATCGACCAAAGAAGGTCCGAGGCTCGTTTTTATGCCCTCTTTTTTAAAGGGTTGCCAATTCTTAAGGGGTTCAAAATGATAGACCAGTTGTGTGCAGAGCATCCCTATTCCTGCCCCTGCCAAAACATCCGAAACCCAGTGTTCATTGTTCATTACGCGCAGTACACCGGTTGCCGTAGCGAAGACGTAGCCACTATACGCAAGCAGGGTATGGGTATCTTTAAATTCCAGATGAAGGGCAGTAGCCATGACAAAAGCATTTGAGGTATGCCCTGACGGGAAGCTGTAGCTATCGCCGTTGGGACGCTCTTCGTCGGTAATTTGTTTTAGGCCCAGGGTGACCAGGTTATTCGCGAGCAGCGCGATGCCCAGATATTTTGTCTGGGTAAAAGCATCATTCCTGGCAGGTACATGAAGCAGATCTGCACCATACATGGTAATGACAGGAACAAAAGGCAGAAAATTATCGAGCTCCGTATGAAAATCTTCAAGACCATCCTGTATATCCTCCTGCAGGCTTTCTTTTCCCAGACTACCGCCCGAGTAATTTACAAAAACACCACTGCCGATCAG
>JBFYPZ010000270.1:0-3575 GCA_041303035.1 Flavobacteriaceae bacterium | reverse complement strand
GGTTTTCCCCTTATTGGGTTTTTCCATCAACACGCTTTCACTGCTCGGTTTGGTACTCGCAATTGGTATTGTGGTTGACGATGCCATTGTGGTGGTCGAGGCCGTAATGCACCACATGGAACATGGTAAAAGTCCGCGTGAAGCAACCATACAGGCCATGAAAGAAGTTTCAGGGCCGGTTATCGCCATAGCCCTGATTCTGATCGCTGTATTCGTTCCTGTTGCCATGGTACCGGGGATCACGGGAAGGTTTTACCAGCAATTTGCACTTACCATTGCCGTATCAGTGGCTTTCTCGGCTTTCAGTGCTTTATCACTGAGTCCTGCCTTGTGTGCGCTGTTGCTGAAACCAACCAAACCACTCGATCAGCAAACCGGTTGGCTGGCGAAGTTTTACAGGGGTTTTAATAAGATTTTCAATAAAGTCACCACCAAATATCTGGGTGGTGCGGGATTCTTTGCGAAGAAACCCAGACGTGTTTTTATTCTTTTTGGGGTAATCATTGCCCTGATCGTATTTTTAGGCAAAAGAGTTCCTACCGGATTCATACCGGAAGAGGACATGGGTTATGTCCTTGTCAATGTGGCCAGCCCACCGGCGACCTCATTGCAGCGTACCAATGAAGTTACCAAAAAATTGGATGAAATATTGTCGAAGGAGGAATCACTCGAATCCTATACGGCAATTGTTGGCTTCAGTTTACTAACCGGGTCGTATTCACCTGCCAATGCTTTTATATTTGTTTCCCTGAAACCCTGGGATGAAAGGGAACTGACAGCCAAACAAATTGCTGATAAATTAAACAAGAGCTTTTCCTCTCAAATTACCAGTGCCACTGTAATGGCCTTTGGTCCGCCTGCCATACAAGGTCTGGGCGCATCTGCGGGGTTTAGCATGATGTTACAGGATCGCACAGGCAATACACCCCAGTACCTCGAGCAACAAACCAAAGCTTTTATTGCCGCCGCACAACAACGTCCGGAGATAAAAAATATTTATACAACATTTACTGCAGGAACACCTCAGGTAAAATTGGAAATTGACAACGAAAAGGCTATGAAACTGGGTGTGCCAGTATCAAAAATCACGGATGCACTTGGATCCTTTTTGGGTGCGAGTTATGTGAATGATTTTAACCGCTTCGGCCGTCAGTATAAAGTGTTTATCCAGTCTGAGGGTTTAGACAGGCTGAATGCAAATTCATTAAATTCCATTTTTGTAAAAAATAATAAAGGAGATATGGTTCCGGTTTCAACCCTGGTTACGGCCACGAAAGTTACCGGGCCTGATTTTACAAACCGCCTGAACCTTTTCAGGGCCGCAGAGATCGGTGGTGCTCCTGCCGAAGGATACAGCAGCTCACAAGCCCTGGCAGCCCTGGAGGAAGTAGCAGAAGAAGTGCTGCCAACAACGATGAGTTATGATTATATCAACTTGTCCTATCAGGAAAAACATTCTCCGCCTGCTACCACAGTATTTGTGATGGCCTTGTTTTTTGTGTTTCTCATCCTTGCTGCCCAGTACGAAAGCTGGAAACTGCCATTCAGCGTGCTGTTGGGTACACCCTTTGCGGTTGTTGGCGCATTTTTGGGCTTGTACCTGGCACGGTTTAGCAGTGATGCTTATGTAATTGATGTATTTGCACAAATTGGTTTGGTTATGCTGATCGGCCTGGCGGCGAAGAATGCCATTCTGATCGTGGAATTTGCCAAGATGGAATACGAAGCAGGAAAACCCCTGATGGAAGCAGCTATGACTTCGGCAAAACTGAGGTTCAGACCTATATTGATGACGGCATTTGCATTTATACTCGGTGTTACGCCGCTGCTCACAGCCACAGGGGCTGGTGCACAGGCGCGAATTGTAATGGGTATGGCCGTATTCGCCGGGATGCTGATCGCCACGATCCTCGGGGTATTACTGGTACCGGCACTTTTTGTTATGATCGAACGGGTAGGACATAAAAAGGCAGTAGCACCTGAAAAAACTAAAAATGAGGATGCCAAATAATATGAAGAAGATAATTTTCACCTCAGCACTTTTACTCGCAATCCTTTCTTCCTGTATGGTGGGAAAAGAGTATGCAAGACCCGGTGTTAAAACACCTGCGGCCTGGATGGATCAGAATGCCTATATCAAAACACCTGATTCGGTAAGCCGTTTAAAATGGTTCGAGATCTTTAATGATCCCGTATTAAACAGTCTTATTGATACAGCACTGCAGCATAATTACGATCTTGCCAATGCCGCCCTGCGCATACAACAGGCGCGGGCCAATTACGGAATTGCCAAAGCTGAGATGCTTCCGTCAATAGGTTACAATGGTTCTGCCACGGTGAGCAGCGATTATCCGGACGACTTCAGTTTAATGGGAACAGCAGCCTGGGAAATCGATTTGTGGGGCAAACTGCGCCATGAGAAAAGAGCGGCCTATTCTGAAATACTGGCGAGCGAAGAAGGCTTAAAAGTAGTTACTGTAGGTTTGATCAGCGATGTTTGCAACTATTATTTTTTAATGCGCGACCTGGATAACAGGCTGCGAATTGCGCAGCGCAGCGTTGAAAGTCGTACCAAGTATTTCGATCTGGTTAATGCCAGATTTTTGGGAGGTGATGTTTCTGAACTCGATATGTTGCAGGCCGACCAGCAACTGCAGGTAGCCAAGGCTACCGTTAACAGTGTTAAGCGGGAATTGAATAGTGCTGAAAGAAGTTTGAATATTTTACTGGGCCAGACACCTGAAACCGTGCTTCGCGGCATTGAGAATGTGGATCAAAAGGTAGTAGATGCCATCCCTGCAGGCCTGCCCTCGAGTTTGCTGGAACAAAGACCCGATGTAAAACAGGCAGAATACTATTTAATGGCTGAAACAGACCGTATCGGAGTAACCCAGGCCATGCGATTGCCAAGCATCCGACTTACCGGTTTTTTAGGTTTTGCAAGTGCCGACCTTTCCTCACTGTTAACGAGTGAATCATTTTTAAACAGCGCGGCAGCGGGTATTACCGGTCCGATTTTTGCCTTTGGAGCCAACAAGCGCCGGGTTGAAATACAACAACAGGAAGCGGAGATCGCGGCCAACAATTACCTGAATACCTATTTGAGGGCATTGGGAGAAGTTGAGAGTGCGCTTGTTTCTGTTGAAACCTATGGAGCAGAATACGAGGCACGGAAAAAGCAGGCTGAGTCTGCCTCAAGGTGGCTCATGCTTTCACAGGAACGCTATACCAGTGGATATACGGATTATCTGGAAGTTTTGATCGCCGAAAACACCATGCTGGATTCTGAATTGCAGGCTTCAGCTACCAGAGCGAAGCAGCTTTCTTCTTATATTTATCTCTACCGGGCTCTTGGCGGAGGCTGGTAAGGGCCTGCCCTGCGGGCAAGGATAAAGGACAAAGTTTAAAGGATAAAGTAATCGTGAAGGGATTTATGAATCGTAGCCCCGCGATGCCTCGCGGGGTGTTGCCAGCCTGCGGCTGGTAATATGGCGGGCAGGGACAAAGGACAAAGGACAAAGGATAAAGGACAAAGGATAAAGTTTAAAGGTAAAAGTGGTTGAATCATGGGGATG
>JBFYPZ010000269.1:0-3591 GCA_041303035.1 Flavobacteriaceae bacterium | reverse complement strand
ATGAGCGGATTGCCGGAACAGAGGATGTTGCCCTGGCTGCATACAAAATCAGGGGAGAATCCACTTATGCCATACAGTTTCATCCGGAAGTCTACCATACTGCCGATGGCATGCAATTGTTACAGAATTTTCTGGTGGATATAGCCGGAGTGGAACAGGACTGGACACCGGATTCGTTTGTTGAATCAACTATAGCTGAGCTTAAAGAAAAACTGGGAAATGACAAGGTTGTTTTGGGTTTGAGCGGGGGTGTAGATTCTACCGTTGCGGCGGTATTACTGGATAAGGCCATCGGCGACAACCTGTATTGTATTTTCGTCAACAATGGGCTCCTGCGTAAGAATGAATTTGAGAATGTACTTGACCAATACAAGCACATGGGTTTGAATGTAAAAGGCGTAGATGCCGCTGACCGCTTTCTGGATAAATTGAAAGATATCAGTGACCCGGAAGAAAAAAGAAAGAATATTGGCAATACCTTTATTGAAGTATTTGATGATGAGGCACACAGGATCCAGGATGTGAGCTGGTTAGGCCAGGGCACGATCTACCCGGATGTGATTGAATCTGTTTCTGTAAAAGGTCCTTCAGCGACGATAAAATCTCACCACAACGTAGGTGGCTTGCCTGATTTTATGAAGCTTAAAATTGTTGAGCCTCTCAGGATGCTTTTTAAGGATGAAGTCAGAAGGGTTGGCAGAACCCTTGGAATAGATGAGGAACTTTTGGGCAGACATCCTTTTCCGGGGCCAGGTCTGGCTATCAGGATACTCGGTGATATCACGGCAGAAAAAGTGCGGATACTTCAGGAAGTGGATGATATTTTTATCAGCGGATTGAAGAACTGGAACCTGTATAAAGATGTCTGGCAGGCAGGCGCAATTTTATTGCCTGTTCATTCTGTTGGGGTAATGGGAGATGAAAGAACCTATGAAAAAGTGGTTGCACTCAGGGCGGTTTCTTCAACCGATGGCATGACTGCAGACTGGGTTGACCTGCCTTATAAATTTTTGCAGGAGACATCGAATAAGATCATTAACCAGGTAAAAGGCGTGAACAGGGTGGTTTACGACATCAGTTCCAAACCTCCCGCAACCATTGAATGGGAGTAAGTTCAGTTGGTGAATATTGAAAAAACGAACTGATTTACTTATATTTAACCTGCAAATTATCAAATACTCCAAAAGAGTAAAAATGTTGTTTATGAAATTAATTAAAATTTTTATCCTCCTTTTTGTTTTTGGAACCCAGCTTCTTGTAGCACAACAAAAGAAATATACGACCTATACCGTAAAAAATGGAGAAAGTATTGAGAGCATCAGCCGTTCACTGGGTGTGAGTTCAGATCAACTCAAAAAACTGAATCCCGATATAACCAATGGTGTGAAGCCCGAACAGGTATTGGTAATTCCCAATAAAGCTTATGATAAAAAGCAGGATATCAGTAATTTCGATACGGGTGTGGCAGATGGTAATGATATCATTGTTGACGGTTTTATTTACCATCAGGTATTGCCAAAAGAAACCATGTATGCACTGAGCACCAAATACAAGGTCCCTTCCAGTACCATAAAAAACAACAATCCTTTTTTGCTGGAGTCCGGACTTCAGGTTGGACAATCGATCAGAATTCCCCTGGTACCTGCAGAGAACAAATCGGAAACCAACAATAATACGCCTTATGTGGTCAAAGCAAAGGATACAAAATACAGCATCGCCAAAAACAACCAGATCACAGTGGAAGAGCTGGAAGCTCTCAATCCGGCGATCGTTGATGGATTAAGGATAAATGAGCTCATTTATATTCCCAAAGGAAAAGCAGTTTCCTCTGGATCAGTAGATTACGAAGTACATACGGTATTAAAAGGAGAAACCCTGTACAGCCTGAGCAAAACAATGGGAGTAACGCAGGAGGAACTCTTGGCTGCCAACCCGGAATTAAAGGAAGGCGTAAAAGAAGGTATGCTGTTAAAAATACCAAAAACTTCTGTTTCAACAAAATATATACCCGCTAATAAGAATTCCTTCACAGACCGGGTACATTCAAACACCAAACTTCGAACTGCCATGCTGCTGCCTTTTCAGACTAAGGCAGGGGAGTTGAATTTTGAAACGAATAAATTACTGAATGCCACCACTGATTTTTATCTGGGTTCCCTCATTGCACTGGACTCTTTGCAAAAACAGGGTATGGACATAGAAATGGTGGTTTATGACACGGAAAAGAGTCCGGAAGTATGCAGGACTATTCTTGCGAGGAATGATTTTAATAAATTCGATGCGGTTATTGGGCCTATGTATTACAATGAAATGGAAGTGGTTGCTTCCCTGCTGGAAAATTCAAAGCCGCTTATCATTTCTCCGCTGTCTGAAAAAGACCACTCATCCATTCCCAATAACAAGCTGGTTCAGGCAACAGCGAATCTCAGTCGCCTGGATACGGAATTGCTGCATTATTTAAGCACACATTACCAACAGGAAAATGTAGTCGTCGTTTCAGATGACGTTTCAGCAGATCAGTTGAATGCAGTTATAAATCAACTCCAAACCAAAGTACCTGAGCAGCAGCTGAAGACCATCAAACAAAGTAAAGGATTTGTAAACTCCTCTACCCTGAGGGCCAACCTCTCAACCGAAAAGGAAAATTGGGTGATCCTGGCCGGCAAGTCGGAAATACTGATCAAAGACCTTGTTCATAATCTGGGCGTGCTGCCGGATCGTTATAAAATCACGCTCTTTGCTTTTGATAAGGGCAAAGAATTCGACAATATGGACAACCACAGCCTGGAGCGGGTCCGTTTCCATTATCCTTCCCTCTCATTCGAAAACTATGGCGATGAAAAGACCAAGCAGTTTATTTCGACATACAAACAAAAATATGGTGGTGTGCCTTCCTCCTTTGCGTTTAAAGGATTTGATATTACCTATGATATCCTGATGCGTCTGGCTGATTCTGATCAGATTAGCAAACAGGGAACTTCGGAGCGCTTGTGGAACAAATTCAGTTATGTGCAGAACAGCAGCGGAAATGTTACAAATCAGGCTGTTTATATCCTGCGTTATGAGAACCTGGAATTAAAATCTGCAAATTGAAAACGGAGATTATTTCCAATATCTCTTTGCATAACTAAAAGGCATGTTGTCAAAAATGGGTATTGCCCAATTCATTTGTGCGCAAGTCGTTCCCATCTCTTGTAAAAAGCGAAGTTCATTTAAAATTAATCAATAATTTTTTCGATTGATCAAGATTCTTTAACCAGTATTCACTTCGAAAATATATCAAAAAAATTAGGGAAATCAAAATTTCCCCTCTCGATAGGGTGACAAAATCCAATTCATCCCTCATAACTCATAATTCATTTCGCTCTTTCGTTCTTTATTCCTATCTAAAACCAAATCACCAAAAGCTCCCCTCCACTTAGGAGGGGTGGCACGAAGTGCCGGGGTGGTCTGGGATGTTTCTGTTTCAAAGCATGTTCCCCGAAGTTTGCAACTTCGGGATTTCTATCCTACTTTTTATTCACTCAATATCTATTGGTTTTGGTGTTCATGATGTGCTTGCCTGCTGTTGGCAGGCTTCGCAATTGCTTG
>JBFYPZ010000268.1:0-3594 GCA_041303035.1 Flavobacteriaceae bacterium | reverse complement strand
GTTCGATGTCCGCAGAAGTTGCAGATATCGCCATAGAACACCTCCCCTCCTGGAATGATACTAAGGCCAAACAAAATATTATTGCTTATGTAAATGAGGTCACTGACAAAACAAATGCGAATTTTATTCCGGTTGAAGAGCGCATTGCGGTATTTGATAATGATGGTACCCTGTGGAGTGAACAACCTGCCTATTTTCAGCTTTTTTTCGCCATAGACCGAGTCAAGGCCATGGCTTCAGAGCACCCTGAATGGAAAAACAAACAACCTTTTAAAGCGGTCCTGGAAAATGATATGAAAGCGCTGATGGATTCCGGCGAAAAAGGTTTGGCCCAACTGATCATGACAACCCACGCCGGTACCACCACAGAAGAATTTGAAACCATAGTGCAGGAATGGATCAAAACAGCGAAACACCCCACAAAAAATGTGGGCTTTGACCAATTGGTATACCAACCTATGCTTGAATTGCTGGACTATCTGCGTGCGAACAATTTTAAAACATATATCGTTTCGGGTGGCGGAATTGAATTTATGCGAGCCATTGTTACAGAAGTTTACGGCATCCCCTCAGAACAAATTATTGGAAGTTCTATAAAAACTGAATTCATTTACAATGATGGCAAGCCGGTAATCAAACGTTTACCGGAACTCGATTTTTATGACGATAAGGAAGGCAAACCTTTGGCTATCAACCGTTTTATTGGTAAAAAGCCGGTCTTTGCCGGTGGAAATTCCGACGGTGACCTGCAAATGCTGCAATGGACTGCATCGAACAGCAAAAAAGGTTTTATGCTCTATGTGCATCATACCGATGAAGCGCGTGAATGGGCCTATGACCGCGAGTCTCATATAGGTAAGCTCAACTTGGGCCTGGACCAGGCGATCAAAGATGGCTGGACTGTCGTGGATATGAAAAACGACTGGAAGGTGATTTATCCGTTTGAGTTGACTAAAAAATAAATTATCAACTATTTTATATACCAAAACCATCTCAAAATTAAAATTTTGAGATGGTTTTTTTATGTAAGATTAAAATTTTAATTTTGGGACTTGGTTTTATAAAAAAGGGCAATTAACTCAGTTGGTTTAGAGTGTCACGTCGACAACGTGGAAGTCACTGGTTCGAGTCCAGTATTGCCCACCGTCAAGCTCCTTTTACAAGGGGCTTTTTTTATGACTGAATCAGAGACTTTTTATAGTTTAAATAGCAAGCCAATGCCGCGTCGTATTAAACTGATTTCAACAAATCTCAATTTTTAGATTAAAACCACCTCCCCCTTCGGGTACTCCTCCTACAAGGAGGAGAGCTTTAACACCTATAATTCAACACCCAGTATTCAATTCGTTCCAACAAACCTTCGCTCAATCTCTCTTTCACGCTTTTCCCAATACTCAATACCAATATCTCATATCTCACAACCCAACCAAAAAATTTACTTTACAATTTACAAATTGTTGGAAATGGAATCTTTTAAAGCGGGCGGTATAGAATCTGTTGCAATGGGTGCCCTGGAAGTTTTTTCGACCTGGATCAATTTGATCTTCCATTGTCCAAGCTCATTTTTTTTCCAGATAATGCTGTAGTTGCCTGATTCTTTTTCCATGGCACCGGCCAGGTTCATAAAATCCAGCTTGTAATGTCCGGCGTAATAAGCCAGATTACCGGAGGATTCTTTCGTGATCTCTTCAGCCTCTATATTGCTGATCACCTTTACACCACCCCTGATCCACTGGCTGGCTATGTTCGGGAGTTCCCTGTGCACCTGTGTTTCATTCAAAACAACAATTTTGGGATCCATGGTACCCGCAATGGCTTCCACATCACCTTTATTCCAGGCATTCAGATAAGCTGTTACCAAAGAATCTATAGGTGCCTGGTTTTCCATATCACCCACACTTTCACTATTTTTGGTATTACAGCTTACTAAAAGTGCCATTACCATTATAAACATAATTTTTTGTATCATATAAAATAATTTTATTTCGACTATAAAAATAGAAAAAATGGTATAAATGAAAGAAGATCTGCTACTTTATTTTTTAAAATAAAGTGACAGATCCTCCAGGTCTTTTTATTGATTTTGCTACTTACAAATACCCATGTCGTTCAGAACAACAGAACTTCAAAAAGCAATCGCAATTTCATTTAGTAATTCCAACTGTGTATCAAACATTGTACATTTTCTGGTAATACTCGGTAGCCATACGGCCACTGGTAAATTCCGGAATAACATCATCTATCCCATTAAAAACAATATCCTGCCATTTTTTTGGCTTCTTGTAATATGTTGGAATTACTTGATTTTCAAGTACCTCATAGAGGTTATTTGCATCAAATTTGTCCATTTCCCAAACCGGCTGGCTTGTCTCTGCCTCAGGGAGGATAAATGAATTTTTACCATTCTTTGCAAATTCAGGGATCCATCCATCATTGATACTGACATTGACTGACCCGTTAAAGGAAGCCGTCATACCGCTGGTTCCGGATGCTTCGCGCGTGATTCTCGGCGTATTCAACCAAACATCAGAACCCAGTTTTAGGAGTCTAGACAGTTCGATCTCATAACCAATCAGCACGGCCATATTCGCATGCTCCTTAGTATTATGCACCAGGTAATTAAAGATATCTATCGCATAATAATCCATCGGATAAGGTTTACCGGCCCAAATGATCTGAACGGGTTGTTTGGCATTGTACATCAGTTTTAAAAACCTTTCACGGTCATGCCACAAAATATCTGCTCTTTTGTATCCGGCGAATCTTCTGGCCCAAACAATCGTTAAGACGTTAGGGTCAAATTTTTTGCCGGTTTGTCTTTCAACTTCTTTGAACAATTTGGTCTTGAGATCCTTTTTGCGCTTTACAAAGGATTTGCTATCTTTTTCATCCCAGGCTTTTGCCAGTTCTTTATCCTGCCAGAATTTTTGGTTTTGTGAATTGGTTACCGGTATGATCTTGCTGATACCGTGATAGCCTTCCCACATATCATTTGAAACGACTGCATGCAGTTTGGAAACCGCATTTGATATTTTTGCCAGTCGCAATGCAGACAGGGTATAATTGATCATTTCCCCATTGATCATTTCTTTGTGCAATTCTTCTTCAGTATACCTTCTTCCAAAAAAACCGCAACGGTTCAAATGTTTACCATCGCGTTCCTCATTACCTGCCTTTTCAGGTGTATGTGTAGTAAATACCATCTGTTCTTTGGATACTCCCCTGTCGCGCAAATAATAAAACGCAGGTAAACCATGGCCTTCGTTCAAATGATAGATATCAGCACCTCCAAGAGCCTCAACTACTTTAGCCCCACCAATTCCAAGTACGATGCTCTGAGATATTCTGGTTAGTTCATTGGCATCGTACAAATGGTTCGTGATCGTGCGTGATATATGGTCGTTGCCTTCCACATCCGTACTCAGAAAATACATGGGAACTGTTCCAAAGATCTCTGGTTTCAGCACATAGGCCTTTACTTTAACATGCGGATTATCATGCAATTGTACTTCAACTTCAATACCTGAATCCTCAAGAAAATCATAATGTCTTTCAACAAAATTGATACCCAGCGTCTGATCGGCATTTCTTTCC
>JBFYPZ010000267.1:0-3600 GCA_041303035.1 Flavobacteriaceae bacterium | reverse complement strand
GGTCGTGCTCGGATGGTACCTCATCTTTTTGATCTAATGCATCATCCGGCAAGGGACCCGGGGGAGTTAAGATTTCCCCGGCTTCTCGATCCATGAGTATTTTACTGAGACGATCAATGGCTTTTTCCAGCGTGACATCAATGATCTTAATTTCTTCCACACAGACAATAACCCGCTTTAGTTCCGGAATTTTAAGTCGACCTGTTGCTTCCAGATAAAAGGGCTGAATGTACAAAATATGTTTGCCGAGCGGAAAAATAATCATTTTGCCACGCTTGACCGCTGATCCATGCTGATCCCACAACGTAATAAGTTCGGCAATGGTGGTATCCTGATCGATGAGTGCGTTAATCTGGGAAGGTCCATAAACCTGTTGTCCCCGTGGAAACAAGTAGATGATTATACGCCCGTAATTGTCGCCGTCGCATCCGACAAGGGCCAATGCGCGAAGGTTTTCACGGTTTATGGGGAGCATGGGGGTGACCAGAACAAATTCCGGCTTTCTATGCTGGATAAGATCCAGAGTCAAATAATATGGTTGCATACGAATGAGGCTATCTCGGTGAACAAACTCCGCGAATTGCCATCGATCCTCATCTTTGTAAAATGTTTCCGGGTTGACCTGGTGATATTTGGAATACATTTTCATCTGGATTTCAAACAGGTCTTGAGGATATCGCATTTGTTTACGTAAATTTTCAGGCATTTCTTCCAAGGGTTTGATAAGACCCGGATACATCCGATGATAAGCCTTGGCGATAGGGTCTTTTGTATCCACAAGATAGTATGTTACAGTCCCATTATAGGCGTCCACAACGATTTTAATGGAATTTCTGATATAGTTGAATTCCTCGTTGTAGGGTGCTCCATGGGGGTACCATTTACTTAACGTATATGCATCCTGAAACCAGTACATCACATCATCAGTGACAACAAGGTACGGATCTTTATCGAGCTTGATAAACGGTGTCAAGGTTCTGATACATTCCTGAATATTTCTTCTGAAAAGAATCCGGCTGTCTGAATTGGTTTTGGTGGTAAAAAAAATATTCCTGTCCTTAAAGTATACCGCAAACAACGCTTTTTTAAACAAGGAGCCAATAGGGGTTCCTCCGGTGCCGCTGTAGTTGGTTAAAACGTCATTTTGATCGCCGGGGTAATGAAGTTCTCCACTATCGTTTGGGGCGATGGCATAAGTGTAATAACCTGTTCCATAATAAATTCCCGGTTCTTTGATCGAAAAACCATAATCGGATACGGGCGGTATATCCCGCATATACCATTTCATTCTTTCTTCGCCCTTTTGGGCTGCCGGAATCATGACCGCTCCGAACCCATGGGTATATTTCAGATGCATATTTATCCAGTTTTGAGCCGATTCAGGAAGTTTGTTTAAGTTGATTTCCCGCGCGGCTAAATAAACTTGATACAATGCGTTATTCACGTAATATCGTCCGACATCCGCGTCACTGAATTGATAATAAGGCCGAATAGCCTGGACTTCCTGGAAAACATCGATGAGTAGTTCCTTGTCCCAGAGAGGAATGTTCTCCAGGTCGGTTCTGAGTTGCGGATCGTTGAGACTTCGAAGGTTTTGCGTTCTTCCGTAATCGCGTTTTTCAACATTAGTCAGATTATAGGCTGCCAATGTCGATAGAACCGAGTTTTGAATGTACTTGGATTGCTTTGCAATTTCATTGGGCTTTACAAGATATTTTTCAATATTATCGGGTAAAAAATCCCATGTTCTTCCCGCATGGGAAAGAACAAACAATATGGTGAAAATGACAAGGGGATAAATGCCCTTACGGTAATTTACGAAAACAATGAGCGATATGGCCATGGCCAGCAGAAATATCGCCGAAAGCCAGATCAGCGGAAGCAAGACGGTCATTTCAGTATAGCCTGGACCGAAAAACATGGGTTCATTATTTGTATTGTACAGCAGCATGTGTCTTTCGAGCATATATCCCCAGGCTTGTACCCAAAATGCCAGAAAAATCACAACAGAAAGATGAATTTTTGCAGCTTTGTATAGCGGCTGATTTTCAGATGCCAGCATACGCCGCTCTACGTAATAAAGAATCGTTAAAAACACAGACAGAAGCAACAGCGTTATGATCAGACGGCTCTGAAGCAGATTATAGATCGGAAGAGAAAACAGATAATAGGTTACATCGATGCCATAGACCGGATCTTTGACTCCGCTGTTGGATCCGAATATGTATAATAATGCCGCTTCCCATTGTTCATAGAGGGGGATGGCCAAAGGTATTGCAAGGATCATGGAAAGAGGGGTGTAAACTTTCAATGAACCGGTGCGAAAGGCCTGGATTAATTTTCTTGTTTTTGTTAGTTCAGGTTTGCACTCACCGGAAAGAGTGCAACCGAGATATCTTGAGGCGACCCAGAAATTGAGAAAGATAATCAGAAAAAAAAACAGAGTTACCCCTATGAATATTAAGTATTTATACAATAATTTAAGGATCAGCAATCCCGAGTATCCGAGTGAACCGTACCAGTAAAGATCTACGAAAAAGTTTATAAAAATAAAGTTAAGTATCACATAAGCAATGGCTATAATTGCAATCAGGGCCAAAAAAGCCATAACCCATTTTTTCCAGCGCCCCATTCTAATCTCCTTAACAAATATTAATCAAATGAGTCTTTTTTTATTATGAACCTCACCATTTTATGGGTCAAGACTCATAAAAGTAAAGATAAAGTTTAACGATGTTTAAGTTTTATGACACTGATCGCTTGAGGCGATTAAGGGGATGGAATAGAAGTTTCCACCCCCATTTTGAAATTTAAACCTTTAAGCAAGGTATGATGTTCAATAATTTAAAAGGAAGGTTCTTGAAAGTATTTGCCAAGCATTTGCAACCCGAAATTAAAGCGACACATTTTTGTGTATCCCTTTTTAAAAATGACACTGCCAACATGAACATCAGGTTAGAAAGAATTTTTTATTTCACTCTTTCTTTGAATTTATTCAGGGCGGTATTTACATTAAAGGTCAGGTTTTCCAACTGTTTATTCACGCCCAATTCCAGTTCTTTCCATGCATCCCCTGATTTTTTTATTTCACTAAGTTCCATTTTTAAAATATTTTCTTCAGTTTCCAGGTTCTCCACTTCTGCTATTATTAAAGTGCTGCCTTTTTCAACTTTGGCGGCCAGTTCCTTCAGTTTTACAATTTCAGATTCCAGGGATCTGAGCTGTTGTTCCAAGGATTCGAGAATTTCTTTTTTGGTTGCCATGGTTAATCTCCTCAAAAGTTAGGGTTAAACAAATAAGTTATAAATTAAAATTATCGGCTTTTGCCGGACATTTTATCTTTGATTTTTCTTATAACGCTTTCTTGAAGATTTATTAATTTCGGGCTCAGTTCAACAGGATAGGGCTTAGGGTTACGAATGGCCTTGATGGACTCATTTAAAGAATTGAATTCATTTCTAAACCTTTGACGAATATCTCTAAGGGGCTCCGCAGGCCCTGATCGTTTTCCGTTTTCCATGACTTTTGTGAGAATTTTTTCACCCTCCAAATTTTCATTCCTTAAACCGATAATATCCTTTTTAAATTGCCCTCCAAGAT
>JBFYPZ010000266.1:0-3635 GCA_041303035.1 Flavobacteriaceae bacterium | reverse complement strand
GGTTCGTTTTTGTATTGTATTGGTAATTTCCTGTTTGGGTCGAAATCACTAATTCCCCTGGGGTGTTTTCATAGAAACCATTGATTCCCAAATTCTCCGGCAGAAAACTTTTATATTGGAAAGAAACGATTTTCTTTGTTTCAGGATCCCATACATTTAAACCGCCGTCGTTGGAGATACCTGAGGTCGTGATCCAGATTTTTCCATCACTGGTTTCATACAAATATGGAGCCCATCCCGGTAATAATGAAGTTTTGTCATCTTTATTATGGGTATAGGATTTGAATAAAACTTTTTCATCATATTTAAATAAACCTGCTCCTTCTGAACCCATCCAAAGTGTGCCGAAATCATCAAATTCCATATCCATAATTGCAGCAGATGCCTTGAAATCATCAAATTCTGTTGAATAGGTCTCGAACAATTTTCTATTTATGTTAAAGCGGATCAGGCCTTTGGAGCTTCCTATCCAGATATGACCATTTTTATCAAATTCAAGTGTATTAAAAAATTGATTGTCTGAAATTGATTTTTCCGGTTTATACATATTTATTGTATGATCGCCGGGATTATAATCATATAGTCTGGAGGTATTACTAATACCCCAGATATGGTCTTTTTCATCAAATTTAATAGCCACAGGGTACTCTCCGTTTTTTGTAAAGACTTCGTTGAACTGAGACTGGTAACTTAATTTTCCGGTGGTATCAATTTTCAGAAGACCTTTGTAACTCAGGGCCCAAAGATTGCCTTTGGCATCTCTGGTGATGTTGTAAACATTCGGAATGTCCTGGTTGTCGGCATCCTTTATTTTTTTTACTTCATCATTTTTTTCATCTATGTAAAGAAGGCCTGTTTCGATCTGATCGCCATAATAGCTTGTAACACCCAGGTAAATCCTGCCGCGGGCGTCTTCACCGACGGCAGCTATACCGATTTCAGTATTTACCGGTCGCTTAATAAGTTTTTCAAAATTGTATTTCCGGAATGATTTTTTTACCGGGTCAAATACATTCAGGTGCCCGGGTGAAGCACCCACCCAGATCTGCCCTTTACTGTCTTCAAAAATAGACCATACAATCATTCCTTCTATCGCAGCTGAATCATTCGGATCACTAAAATATCTCTTAAAATCATAACCATCAAAACGCGCCAATCCATTGATGGTTCCGGCCCAGATATAACCCTGCCTGTCAACCAGTATCTGACGTACCATCACACCCGGTAAACCATCTTTTTCTGTGTACTGGGTTAAATAGTTGGGATTGAGCTGGGCAAATAATGAGAAACTTGCCAGCAATATGATGAAAGTTGAGGTGATCAGGTATTTTTGCATAGTTCGCGTTACTGTATTCGTTTAAAAATTTTATACGGTCAAAGTAATGATAAAATTGCTTCCGGTATGCACAATTGCTTCAGACTGCTCTGACTTTCGGAAAGGCAGCTCTGAAGGCAAGCCTTCCATATACTTAGTTTCAAGAGTCAGCTCCCCTCCATGCGCTTTTACAATATCATATGATAGAGATAATCCCAATCCCGTTCCCTGTCCGGTGGGTTTGGTGGTAAAGAAGGGTTGAAAGATCTTTTCTTTGATCTGTTCAGGTATGCCGTTGCCGTTGTCTTGAACGCTTATCAAAACTTTGTAACCTTCTTTTTTTGTACTAACAGAAACAGTGGGTTCATATCCGGCAATTCCCTGTTTAGCCCTTTCGTTCACTGCATAAAAAGCATTGGTGATCAAATTCAGGATGACTCTTCCAATATCTTGTGGCACAACTTCAATTTTCGGCAGATTGGGGTCAAAATCGGTTTCCATTTTTGAATTGAAAGATTTGTCTTTGGCCCGCAAACCGTGGTAAGCCAGCCGCAAATATTCTTCAGTCAGAATATTGATATCTGTGAGCTCTTTTTGCCCTGAACTGGTTCTGGAATGTTGTAGCATGCCTTTTACGATCTCTCCGGCTCTTTTGCCGTGGTGGGTGATCTTTTCGAGGTTTTGTTTTAAGTCCGTAGCGATCTCTTTGGCATCTTCTACATTTCCCTTGTCGAGTTCCTCATTCATTTCATCCACAAGCTCTGAGCTTACTTCGCTGAAATTATTCACAAAGTTCAGCGGGTTTTGAATTTCATGGGCAATACCGGCAGTGAGTTCGCCCAGGCTGGCCATTTTTTCTGATTGGATGAGTTGGGATTGGGCGGATTTTAATTGATTATACGCATTTTCAATGTTTTGTTTTGCTTTTTGCTTCTGACGGTTATTTCGATACAAAAAGAAAGCGATAACAATTATTGTAAAAAGGCTGCCAGCCAAAGTATTTGTTCTGATTTTGGATTGCATTTGAATTTTTTCCTCCTCCAATGTTTTCAGACGCAATTGCTCACCAAAACCTATGCTCTGATATGCAAGCAAGTTTTCCCTTTGCACATTATTCAGACTGTCTCGCATTATTGCTGCCAATTTTAAATATATATAAGCACTGTCTGCTTTTTCCTGATTACTATAGACATCTGAAATCAATTGATATGCACCTGCCATGGTCATATATTCCTTTGTTATTTTAGAAGTGGCAAGTGCGTTTCTGCTGTAAAAAAGGCTTGAGTCTGGTTTGTTTAAAATGAGAAATAATGAGCTTAATGATAAAGAGCTGGCAACAATACCAGTAAGATTATTTTGTTCTAAACCATGATTTAATGATTTTCTGTATGCATCCAGGGCAAGTTCATAATCTCCTTTTTCTTCATAAATTTGTCCAATAGAATTTAAAACGTATCCTCTGTATTTTCCTTCTTCCAGTACCAACGCTGTTTGTAAAAAAGGAAGCGCTGAATCTAATTTGTTTAATCCGATATAAACAATTCCCAAGTTCATATTTGCAAATGCAATCAATTGTGAATTCTGAATGGTTTCGGCAATGGCTAATGATTGAAGATAACTTGAAATTTGCTTGTCGGTATGGTTGGTTCTTCCATACAAATGCCCCATCGTTAGGTGAAGAAAACCCAATTTAGATAGCCGCACCATTCGCGGAGTCTGTCCATTCGGCAGATTCCAGGCGTATTTTTCACTTTCAGGGTCTATCAGAATTTTTAACGAAGCTAAAAATGATTCAAGGGCCTTTGGGTAATCTCCGACCATAGTTAACATATATCCCCTGTTCTCTAAAAATTGTCCCTCGTATAATTTTAAGTTTAATTTTTGAGCAAGTGGTAATCCATTTGCTAAATAAAAAAGGGCACTATCGCGGTTTATCTCATTATAATATATTGCCAGGTTTAAATAAACATCCATCCTGACCGTATCATTGGCTGCGTTTTTCAGGCTTCTGTGCATACTTTCCAATTGGGTTTCCTCACTTTGTGCTATTACAAAAGCCGGCAACATTAAAAGCAATATTATTTTTAACATCTTTTTCATTTTTCTTATTTAAGAATTTGGCAATTGAATAATAAACTCACATCCTTCCCCTTCTTTCGTCTCCACCTTCAACTCCCCCCCATGCGCCTTTACAATATCATAACTTAAACTCAATCCCAACCCCGTTCCCTGCCCGGTGGGTTTGGTGGTGAAGAAGGGTTGAAAGATCTTTTCTTTGATGTGTTCAGGAATGCCGTTGCCGTTATCTTTTACAGAGATC
>JBFYPZ010000265.1:0-3646 GCA_041303035.1 Flavobacteriaceae bacterium | reverse complement strand
TCTCGGCCAGTTGGGCCAACATTGTTCCAAATGGGATGAACCACAGAATTTTACGGACTTGCGGTATAAAATATGGACTGACTGTAATCAATTCGGTATCATACATTTTATAGAGTTGTTCCCGCAATGCGTCGTAATTGGAGATAACGCCTAAGGGCAGGGCAAGTAGTCGCTCCGGTTTTAAAAATTCTATCATATCAATGTCCCGAAAATGAGCCAGTATGATGCTTGTGGTAGCGATTACCAAAGATGGTGCCAGAAAAAAAAACATGTCTTTCCAGCGGTGTGTTTTATTTAGAAAAAATAGAAATAAGATCGAGACAAAAACATAAAGTGTAGCCTCAATGCGGTCCCACGCACCGATGGTTAAACAGACACTGCTCAACAAAAGCAGTTTAAAACTCCTTTTTTCCATATGGAGAATGAAAAGGTAGAGTCCGCTGACGGAAAAAAACCAGAATAAGGGTCCTCTAAGCACATCCCGGCTAAACGACACATATTCCGGCAGAAGGGCGAAAACCATCAAGGTGATCCATGCCGTCATATCCCCCAAAAATCGTCTTAACAACCAGTAAAAAGGTATGATGGTCAGTGTACTGAAAAAAATATTGATCCACTGCGAAGTAATCACCCAGTCTTCTATAACCGGGTAAAAAAGGGCTACCAGGATAGGGTGAGGGGGCAGATACATGTAACAGCTCAGAACCTGGTCAAATAAACCAAAATAAAGAGCCTTTGCCTGTTGGATGTAAAGAAACCCGTCGATACTGATGGCAGGGTTGTAAGCAAACAAATACACTCTTACCAAAAAGCCCAATAGAACAACCCCAATTGCACCATATGACAGTTTCCATGCGTGAACACCGGGTGTTAAGGGGCTTTTGAAATCATTGGGAAATATCATAAATCTTTTTTTCCTTTGTGCGTGTCTTAGCTGATATTCAATGTGTTATACTTCTGTAGTATTTAAAAGATGGCGCTTTTCATATTTACTTTTTTTTCTTTCAATACGTTTGGCCAAACTTTTTTCAAGGCCCACGGGACGCACCTTTCGGCTGTCAAAGTAGCAGTTAATAAGTAATTCGGCAACCTCCCATCCCATCTGATATTCAAGGGCAGAGAGGATAAATCTCGCCAGGTCTTTTCCTTGCTTTTCAGCAGCGCCCGATTTTTCAATGTGATCCAGATCAGTCAGGATAATACGTCCCTGCTGAGACGGTACCCATAAAAAATTTCCCCATTTTAAATCCGTATGAACAAAATCGATGCTATGAAGCCTGGCAACCAGTTCAGTCGACTCTTTGAGGAGACCGAGCAAAAACTTTTCTGAAATTAGATGTTTATCATGAGCTGTTTTTCCGAGATTGGTACTTTCTATCCATCTTGTCACCGTTAAAGTGCGCGTGACAAAAGGCCCGTTTTTTAATTCCAGGTAAAGTAAAGGTTCTGTTATGGGAAACTTATTTTGTATGAGTGATAGACTGTGGTTCCAGGCTCGTTTGCCTCGGGACAAGCGAAAGGGTGAAAGCACCTTTCTTCTGATTCCACATTTGAGATCATGGAGACAAATCTCACCCCAGGGTGCAAGATAAGTTCTGACCGTCCGTTTTATACTGCTTTCTTTAATGACCTGTACGGGAGATTTGACGGCATTCGATAGAACCAACAGCCATCTTGCAGGTGACAGTTTAATTTTCGTGTCCCGGGTCATGCAAATAATTTTTTCTTTTAAAAGGGGATGAGTCAACTGCATGATTTTTTATAACTTATTTTAGATTGTTTTTATAGATAATGATCTTGCTCGTGAAGTTCACCAATACATAGGGCTTGATGCATTTTGCAAGGATCATTTTCCGGATTGCCGTCTTTTAAAGATATTTTTTGTATGCTTTGCGATCCGTGATGTTTTTCGCCTGATCCACCATTGCTGGAACCGATCATAATAGCTTGCTTTTAAATGACCCTTATATGCCAAAAAAAGATGTTGGCGATCCTTTTCCGTAAAATATTCATCCAACAACGTGTAATTTATTTCCGCAAGACTTTTGATGATCCATCTGAAACTCAAAATATTTTTTAAGTCCACCCTCTGAAGGTCAAACAGTGCAATTTCAAATTCTTTCATATTTTGATCCGGATAATATAAAAGAATATGTGTAGCATTGAAATCCTTATGATTAAAGCCGGCATCGTGCATCCTTCGAGCAAATCCGCCTATTTTTTCAAGTAGTTTTCTTTTTCGCACATCACCTTCCGAACCGGTAAAAATTTCAGGTCGGTTAAATAAAATCCATTCTAAAGAAATAAAGGGTGAAAAGTCTTCAGTAATTAAAAAGGAGATGACGCGGGAAGAATCGACTTTTTTTTCACCTGCGGCAACAGGAATAACAGTAGCCAGATGGTGATTGCGAAATTCAATGATGTTTTTTAATTCCAGCATTCCCTGTGATAATAGGTTTTGGGAATGCTTTTGAAAGGTTATATACCTTCTTTTAACCCTTTCAGGCTTATGACGTTTTAAGTAGAAAGCATTTCCGATGCCGTTTTGTTCAAAATCGATCCGAGTGACCGACCGTGCCGGGATTTTTTTGAAGGTATCGCCCCCACGGAAATTCCAGGCTAGATCAAAACTAGTAAGGTTGAGTTGCATGAGTTGATCCTGATAATCCGGATTTATCAGGATATCATTGAATTGCACGAGTTTGATTGAGCTTCGAAAATTTTTCACGTTAAGAGGATTTTTTGAAACGAATTCGGTCATAAAGGATCAGCAATTCCGACAAGTGGTTTTCCGATGTAAAGGCTGATGCTGTATGTGCCGCTTCCATGCCCATACGGGTTCTTTCCGAAACCGATCTGATTTTAGCCAGACGGTCGGCCAGTTCATGAGCGCCCGAGGTTTTCAGCACGTAGCCTTGAGTCCCATCGGAAATAAGTTCGGCAGCTCCATTGGTATTCGTAGTCAGCACTGGAAGTCCACTGGCCATAGCTTCGAGACAGACATTGGCAAAGGCATCGTAAAGTGTCGGTAGCACAAAAATGTCTGATGCCGCGTAATATTTTTCAATCATTTTTTGCGGGCCCAAAAACAGAAGCTGATTTTTAAGCCCGTGCCTCTCTGCCCATTGCTGATAGGGAACCGGGTTACCGGAGCCGATCACTATCAGTTTGAAGAAAAAATCCTTTAAAATGACCATGGCCCGAAGAATAAGATCAAGTTGCTTGAGTTTAAAATCGTTTGAGATAAAAAGCAGAGCAATTTCTTCCGGTAAGATATTCAGCGATGCCCTTACAGGATCCCTGAAAGTTTTTTTATTATCAGGATTAAAACGGATGGTATCTACGCCGTTATAAATAACGTAGATTTTATCAGGATTGATTTTGTAATGATCAAGGATGTTTTGTCGGATCAGTTTCGAATTCGTCATAACGGCCCGGCATCCATTCTTTAGAAAAATCTTTTTTTCAAGATATGTCAACACCAGACGTCGTGGTCCGACAGCTTTAATGCGGCGTATTGTCGGATTGGGATATCGCTGTTGCATCTGCACCGGGTTGATTCCGTCGGAGACTCTGAATATATCCTGATAGAAGGTACGTTCCATGCTATGGATTAAATCGAAAGTTTCTCTCTGAAGGCGTTTTT
>JBFYPZ010000264.1:0-3657 GCA_041303035.1 Flavobacteriaceae bacterium | reverse complement strand
CCGCGCGGTTGAAGTCCACCGAGGGTAAGATGCGCTCTGGCGTATTTGTGCCGCCGCCTTCAACCGGAGCGGAGACAGCGATTGCGGACGCGGAAAGAAGGACGGATTGGAGTAAATTTATCAGTTTCACGTAAACAGTCAACTGTATTGCAAGCGTACATTGCCGTGCAGTGGTCTCGTTTCACTATGCGCCCGGCATAATGAAACGTAAATCCCTTATAAGTGCGGTAGTACCACATAATCACCTGGCGGGATTCAGTTACCTTCCGTATGCGGGTAGTTTTATTAATTTCATCCATGGTAACATTAAAAACATCGCACACAGCATCTTCAATGCTCATTAGGCCTGGAACAGCGTAAGGATGGATATCGGCAGCGGTCATAGTTTCATAATATTTACAAGTAAAATAAGCGGAGTATATTGGGTTACCCCTGTTTGCGCATTAATAAATTTATATCCTCGAACATCAATCTCAGCTTTCACTGTATCGCCATACTTCAGTTTTTTGATGATATCGAAAAGTTTGTAACTTGTAATCTTCACCCTGAAATATTCCGTAGGATTCATATTTCCGAAATCATCTGGTTCGTACACATACGCCAGGATAAGAACCATAAATTTCCGGTTCTGGGAATCGGTTTTTTCATCCTCCCATCCCTCTACTTTGAAATTGTTAATGTGTTTGATCATAGTTTTTATAATTTATTTTTTGAAATTATTATTTTCACAGCCAACCTTTAATTTTCGGTTCTACGGTTCTACAGTTCTTACATTCTGAGGTTCTTACTTTATTACTTTTTATTTTTACTATCTATATTATTCATTTATAATATTATAACTCAAAACCTCAGAACCTCAGAACCGCAGAACCGTTTTTCCATGCGACACTGAAAAAAAAGAATATTTTGTTTTTCTTGTTCATTTTATCAACTAAATATTTAGTTATAGGCTAAAATGGAAATTTGTTCTGTTCTTCTGTAATTTTTACAGGGTCACTGTTTGATACATCAGATTTCACAGGTTCCGAATTACTTACTTCAATTTCTGTTGCATTATCAATGTCGGGCATTACATTTCTATTCACCAGGCTATCATAGTTAAACATGTGCGCACTGGTCCGCTTACCGTTACCTCCTTTAAAATAATGACTTCCCTTAAGCCCCACATAGCTCCAATGGTTGTGGGTATAATCCATCATGGTTTGCAATCCGAGCCCCGTGCTGCCGAAGATTTTCCGGTGCTGTTCCATATACTTCTGATAGATCAGGTCAAAGTCAAGGTACAGAACCCTTGTTCGTACATCGAACTTTATTTCTCTCATATGTTTTTCTCCCTCCGATTTGCTTACCGCGTTTTCGGTCCATGTTTCCTGAATGTCATAGTCCGATTTGGTAATATTCCCACCCTGTATCAATCCTGAAATTATCTTCCAAAAAGTACCCAAAGCGTCAGAATTGCTTACTTTTTCGCTTTGATCAATTGCATCGCGCAGGCACATATCCCGGAACAATTCAGGGTTTATTTTCAGACGCACAGGAGTTTCTTTTTCGAATATCCAGATGATTGTGGCCAGGATGGTATAGTTGCGGAGGATCCTGTCATCTACCTGTATCGATTTTTTCATCAGAGTCTCCTTGTAATATTCAAGTATTTCAGAAAACATTCGCCCGAATTTTCGTTCAACTATTTCGCGTTCGTTCAATAGCGTTGTTATAACCTGGCTTAAACCATCTTCCTCTACACGTTTTAACCGCTCATAAACCTGCGTTTCTTCCCAATTATACCCAACCTTCGGCTTAACGAAAAAGCGCACTATCGAACGTGTATATAAAGAATTATCGTCGCGTTGCGGAAGGTGTTGCCCGCTGATCACAGCAGCGGAGTTAATTTTGTCGCTCTCGGTACGGCTGTCGCGGCTCATTTTTCCCTTCTCACGTCCAACACCGTCGTAAGCACTCTTTAATGCCTGGAACCGCTTTTCATCAATGGTATCGGTATATTCGTCGTACCAAATCACCACGTCGCGGTAACGTGCCAGCCATCTGAAAAAAGCAACATCGGTACCCGAGCTCAGGTTAAATGGCGGAGATCCGTATTGAAAAACGTTTGAAAGGCTCCATGCTACCTGGCTCTTCCCCGATCCCTTCTCTCCATGCAAAAACAAATGCGGGAAGATCTTATACAGGTTATAGATTACCGACCTGAACAATGCTGCTGCGAGGTAGGCAATAGCATACTGGCCGTTGTTATCGTAGGCATAAACCTGCTGCATCAGATCACTCCATTCGGTAATCGAAACATTACTGGTACGGTAAATAAAACGCCGGTCGTTTTCGTAAACATCATCATCAATCCTGAGCTGTGAGTAAACTTCCGAAAATGCCGGCGAGAAGTAATTTTTTCCCTCATGCGATGTTATTCCCATTGAGTTGACAGGTTGCCATTTCCCGTTATAGGCACCATCGGCAAACGCCCAGAACCCTTCGGGCTGCCAACCGAATGTTTTTATTTCATAACACTTCGGGAATTTTTCACCTATGTAGCGCAGAAGCTTTTTGAAAAGCTGGTTATTAATGAATATCAGGAAATTTCCTTCGGAATAGAGAAACGACTGGAATTTATCGACCGACACCATGGCATCGGAAGGAACATCGCAAAGTATGGATGAACCATGTTCGTTTAAAACGCGGATCAGTCTCCGGTTGTTGGTCATCGAGTAAATGTGGAAAAGAGGTTCAAGCACAAAGTTGGTTCCCTCGTAGAATCCCTGGTTAGTAGCGAACCAATATTTATTGTCGTCGGTATAAAAGCCGTATTTTTCAAGAGTGCTGGTATCGGCATCCTCGCTTGGAGCGTTGGCAGCTTCGCGCTCTTCTGTTTCACTTTCGCATTGCGTTTTAAATTCATCCCTCCAGTGTTTCATCGGTTTAAACCGGCGCCCCAGTGCCTTTATGTAGTAATCGCGCTGGTAGGCTTTCGGGTATTGAAGAACAAGGCCTATAATATAGCGGTATACTCCTTCTTTAATATCGGGATCATCGGCAGCGTGAGCCATTTGCTTATCGGCCTGGTCGAGAATGTAGTCGTTACCGGTTTCATCTTTATAACGTTTCCATTCCTGAAGGAGCGAAGGCATTTCTTCGTCGCCGCGGTTAGCAAATGGATCGATATTAAGGCTTGATAGTTCCATAAGAAAGGGTTTACAGAGAATAGCTTATACGCTAAATTATTTCGGGCAGAATTAATGGAAAAACTGATGGCAATATTGGCTGACATACCCTATCATAAGGCCATCTAACTATATCTTCATTCCAGTCAAATGGAGTTAATACGGTTTTTACTTCCTTTATGAAAACTGATAAAATATGGAATTCCTTAGAATCAATTCCAACACTGAATATTTGAGATCCAACATAATATTTTCTCTGATAGATAGAAATGGCTGTGTATCGCTTATGCTTTGCATTGATTTCCTTAGCCCCTTTTTTTATTGATTTAATGATATATTTTAAGCCAAGTTCATCGCACATACAGTTATTCCAGCTCATTCCAAACTTCTGAAACTCGTCCTGGGCTTTGTTCTTCGGATTGTTGCATCTGATTTGAATAAAATATTTTTTCATGGTTTTTTCAGTTTTTCAAGTGGTAACTATACA
>JBFYPZ010000263.1:0-3663 GCA_041303035.1 Flavobacteriaceae bacterium | reverse complement strand
TCTGCTCTTCCGATCTAAGCAGGTTGCTTTTAATAACAGGAGATTTTACTTCTTTCGAAACCAGATTCAGATAGGAGGGACCTACACTGTCATCATCAGGGCTTTGATCCGGATTGGCTTTTTTGTTGTAATACTTCTGCCAGTAGTTTTTATAGTTGTTCACAGCTGCCAGCTTCTCATTTTCAGGGTCTAATTCAGCATGAAAATCAGGATAAGTACCAGAAACCTTAAATACTTTATCGTCACCAACATACCGTTTGTAAGATTCATAATCATACATCAAATTGGCCCGGCCATAAAGGATGTTTCCATTTTCCAGTTCAACAAATCGGGTGCCCAGGTCTTTTTGTTTATTGAGCAGATCCTTTTGAAGGGTAAAAACAGAATCTACTTTACTCAAAAAAACTTTTTCATCCAGTGAACCCAAATTCTTGTAATGTAAAACAGGTGCAAGACTTCTCTGAAGCAGCATTTTTTGTGCCAGATAATTGTTCTCTGCATTACCCATACCGCTATAAATAAGGGTTTCATCAAACTCACTTTCAGTTGACTGCAAGCTTAAGGAATATCCGGGTTCCAGATAAACAGTTGATCTGTTGTCACCAACAGAAATACTGTAATAGCCGGGTAGAATTCCTTTCAAGGTATCAGAAAAGACACCCTGTCCGTCAATAGGGATCTCTTTTATGCTGTTGTTCTCAAAATTTCTTAAAATCAATTTGGATTCTTGGGTACCGGCAATTTTACCTGATAATAAGGCGTAATCTGTTGTTTTTTCTTCAGCCTTTTGACAAGAAACCAGAAGGGCAGCAAACAGGAAAAAATATATTTTTTTCATAGGAAATTAAATTCTGGCGCAAATATACTATTAATTGGAAATTAGATAATCATATTACTGCAATTAACAAATATTTAGACAAATTAAATGATGTGATTCCGCAAACAATCTTCCAAAAATATTTAATTTGCATAAAATTTTAACAATGAACGCTTACCATATTATTGATAAGGAACAGCTCGATCTTTATAAAATTCAGGATATTTTACTGGAAGACAAAAAACTAAAATTATCACAGGATGTAATTGATAAGGTAAATGCCTGCAGGGACTATCTGGATAAAAAGTTGCAGCAAAGCGATGATCCCATATATGGGATAAACACCGGTTTCGGATCATTGTATGAGGTTAAGATCGATAAAGATAAATTAAAGATTCTGCAAGAGAATCTGGTCATGTCGCATGCCTGTGGAACCGGAGAGGAAGTACCCCGCGAGATCGTGAAACTGATGCTTCTTTTTAAGATTCAATCCCTGAGTTACGGTTATTCCGGTGTGCAGCTGAAAACGGTGCTTAGACTGATCGATTTTTTCAATTACGGGATTTTTCCTGTTATTTATACCCAGGGCTCCCTGGGTGCCTCAGGAGATCTTGCCCCCTTGGCTCACCTGGCCTTACCCCTGATTGGCAAGGGGGAGGTTTATTACAACGATGAAAAGAAATCTGCTCAGGAAATTCTGGATCTTTTTGGCTGGGATGTCATTGAACTTGCATCCAAGGAAGGTCTTGCGCTTTTGAATGGCACACAGTTCATGAGCGCCTATGGCATTCACTTATTGTTGAAATCCTATAAATTGTCATTTCTGGCGGACCTGATAGCCACCTTGTCTCTCGAAGCCTATGATGGAAACCTATCTCCTTTTGAGGCGATCACACATCTGGTCCGGCCGCATCGCGGACAAATAAAAACTGCGGAAAGAATCAGACATTTCCTGGTGGACAGCGAAATAATAGCCCAGGCAAAAAAACATGTTCAGGATCCTTATTCCTTCCGATGTATACCTCAGGTACACGGGGCTACAAAAGATGCGATCAGGTTTATTGAGAAAACCATGCTGACCGAGATCAATTCAGTTACCGACAATCCTTTGCTTTTCGTGGAAGAAGACAGGATCATCTCAGGAGGAAATTTTCACGGACAACCATTGGCCATTGCGCTTGATTTGCTGGGGATTGCGTTTGCAGAGATCGGTAGTATCTCAGAACGCAGGATTTACCAGCTCATTTCCGGAGTAAGGGGCTTGCCGCCTTTTTTGGTAAATAATCCAGGTTTGAACAGTGGTTTTATGATCCCGCAATACACTGCTGCAAGTATAATAAGTCAGAACAAACAATATGCGGTACCGGCCTGTACGGATTCAATCGTTTCCAGCAATGGGCAGGAAGATCATGTAAGCATGGGTGCTAACGCTGCAACAAAGGCCAAAAAGATCATTGATAACGTGCAAACCATACTTTCCATAGAACTGATGAATGCATCCCAGGCTCTTTATTTTAAGCAGCCCTTAAAAACATCTCCCTTTTTACAGACCTTTTTAGAAGCTTTTAGAAATGAAGTTCCTTTTATTGGTAATGATAAGGTATTGCATGAAGATATGGTAAAGGCCAATGACTTCATAGAAACCATAGTCGTTGACAGTGTCGATATGTTTGACTGACAAGACTTGCAAAATGCATGATCTTAAAATGATACTGAATTATAAAGTGGATAATTAGAGCTGACCTGGCAACCCGGTTTTGTTCTGTTTAGGGAAGGTATTCTTTAAAATTCCCGTCCTTATAAAAAATAACGATCCTTTCGATCTTCCCCATGGCCGCCCCGGCATCTGCTTTTGCCTTTGATATCACGTTTTTATGATCGTCCACATTCAATAATGCTTTGCTGCTTTCGCTGCTTTTCGGGAAACTTCCCCGCCCGTTTAAGAGCCAATACAATTCCACCTCATCAAAAGTGCGGATGACCTTGAGAATAAATTCCAGGCTCGGGTTATTTCTTCCCGAGAGCAGGTGGGATATGCTGGATTTCTGTACCTCGATCTTTTCGGCAAAGGCAGAGGCGCTTAACTGATAGTAATCCATGACAGTTTTCAACCTCTCAGAAAATTTTTCCTTGTTTATCATTGTAAACATTTAATTCTTGTTACAAATGTAAACAAATATTTTATTTTGATGTATATTCATTGAAAAATTTAGTAATTCGTTGCTGAAATAATTATATTATAACTACAAATAAAATATCATATATAATTGATATACAAGTATATAATACAATATATATTAATGAATGATTTCTTTATTTTTCAGGACAATCTGATCATGTATTAACCGTTCTTATATGTGAACTTATCATCGATATACATGGTTACAAATGTAAATTTTAGATTAATTACATTTGTAAAATGGCAAGGATTGATACAGCACATATAGAAAGGTGGTATGCCCGATATGCACAAAAAAAATTAGCAGGGCGACGGATTAGGCAACAGGATATTGATCCCCTTCTTGAGGATCTGACACATCAGACTGTTGAAGTAATTGGAAAATCCTTTGAGGGCAGACCTATCAGATCTGTAGTATATGGACAGGGAGAATTGCGGATACTCATCTGGTCACAAATGCACGGCAACGAAAGCACAGGTACGAAAGCGATCTTTGATCTTCTGCAGTTTTTTCAGTGTCCAGGTGATATGGAGTTTTTAAAGGATGAAATTCAAAAAAAATGCAGGGTCCTTTTGTTGCCTATGCTCAATCCCGACGGCGCTGAACAGTACACCAGGGCAAATAGGCAGAATATAGATTTAAACAGGGATGCCGTTGAACTGATGG
>JBFYPZ010000262.1:0-3674 GCA_041303035.1 Flavobacteriaceae bacterium | reverse complement strand
GGCAGGTCCAAAGTATCCAATTATACCTATAAGGTTTTGTTTTGTTTGTTTGTTATCGTTGGTTCCGCTGCCAGTCTGGGGGCAGTTACCGATTTTTCAGATGCCATGATCTTTGCTATGGCGGTACCTAATTTAATCGGTTTGTTCTTCTTGTTTCCCAAGGTTAGAGAAGAACTGGCCATATATTTGAGAGCGATCAGGGTCAGTAAAAAATAAAGGATTTATGCAAAGTTTCAGATCCCATTTCCGCTTTAATAAAAAACAGCGCAATGGGATCTTTTTGCTTGCCCTCATCATTATTATTCTTCAGTCAATTTATTTGTTTGCGGATTTTTCCAACCCAAAAACAAGGACTGAAGACGATAAGGAATTTCTTGCCCTGAATCATCAGTTGGATTTACTTAATAAAACAGACACCATTGCGGGCACATATAAAATTTATCCGTTCAATCCCAATTTTCTAACAGATTACAGAGCATATGTACTGGGCCTGAATTCTGAGGAAATAGACAGGCTTCTGGCTTTCAGAGAAGATGGGAAGTATGTAAATTCTGCCATCGAGTTTCAACAGGTGACCCAAATAAGCGACAGCCTGCTCGATGTTATCGCTCCGCATTTTAAATTTGCCGAATACAAAGGTAAAGGGAATCGTTTTACTAATGAGAAAGAAATGGAGGTTGAATCATTTGGTAAAAAAAAGGATATCAACATGGCAAGTGCTGAAGAGCTGATCGAGATAAACGGGATCGGGGAAAAACTGGCTGCAAGAATCATTGAATACAGAAGAACGCTCAAAGGATTTACCTTTGACGACCAGGTCAGAGAAGTGTATTTTTTACCGCCGGAAACTGCAGACAAGTTACTCCGGCAATTTGAAGTAAAGGAAAAACCCGGGATCACAAAAGTAAATGTGAACGAGGCCACTTTTAAGGAGATCCTCGCTTTGCCCTATATCGATTACGGACTTACAAAAAGGATTTTTAATTACAAAAAGGCCAATCTCAGAATAGATTCACTGGAAGAATTAAAAAAAATTGACTCTTTTCCCTTGGATAAGTTTGATAGAATAGCAGTATATTTGTCGACAGAATAAAATAGAGTTAAATACTGCATTTTAGCTGCCTAAATAATAGCCTCAGATGAATTTTGAATCTTCAGAAACACAGAGAATCATAGCGCGTTCTATCATAGATTTTGGTAAAAAACACATACTTCCCCATGTTATGGAGTGGGATGAAGAACAGACCTTTCCAACAGATCTTTTTCATAAATTGGGAGAAATGGGTTTCATGGGCGTTCTGGTACCACATGCCTATGGAGGTTCAGAAATGGGATACCATGAATATATTACCGTGATTGAAGAAATATCCAAGATGGACAGTTCCATCGGTTTGTCTGTTGCAGCACATAACTCTTTGTGTACCAACCATATTCTGGAATTCGGCAATGAAGAACAGAAGAGAAAATGGTTGCCCAAGCTGGCCCACGGAGAATGGATAGGAGCCTGGGGCCTTACTGAGCACAATACAGGCAGCGATGCGGGAGCCATGAGTACTACTGCCGTCAAAGATGGGGATTATTACATCATAAACGGCACAAAAAATTTTATCACACATGCCATCAGCGGACAAATAGCCGTAGTCATGGTTCGCACAGGTCAGAAAGGAGATTCAAGGGGAACCAGTGCTTTTGTTATCGAAAAGGGTACACCCGGTTTTTCTACCGGTAAAAAACAGAACAAACTGGGCATGCGCGCCTCGGAGACAGCCGAAATGATCTTCCAGGACTGCCGTATTCATAAAGATCATCTGCTTGGCAAGGAGGGTGACGGATTTATTCAGGCCATGAAAATATTGGATGGAGGAAGAATTTCCATAGGGGCCTTGTCACTGGGAATCGCCAAGGGGGCCTATGAGGCTTCCTTAAAATATGCGAAGGAACGCGAACAATTTGGTAAGCCCATCTCGCAGTTTCAGGCAATCGCCTTTAAACTCGCCGACATGGCAACCGAGATACAGGCTTCGGAATTGTTGCTGCACAAAGCGGCAGCCTTAAAGATGCAGGGTGAGAACATCACAACCATTGGTGCCATGGCAAAAATGTACGCTTCAGAGGTCTGCGTCAAAGTTGCCAACGAGGCAGTACAGATACACGGAGGATACGGTTATACCAAAGATTTTCCGGTGGAAAAATTCTATCGCGATGCCAAATTATGTACCATAGGAGAAGGTACAACCGAAATACAAAAACTCGTGATCTCAAGAAACCTGATCAAGTAATTTTTTTGGGCTCCTTTAAACCGATCTGGGCTGCTTTTTTTAACATAAAGGCATAAGCATCAGCATAGTTGTTTTCTATCTCCCCTTCCAGGATCGCTTCCTTGATAGCTTCTTTGATGATACCGATCTCCCTGCAAGGATTAAGTCCAAAATGGGCCATGATGTCCTCTCCCGAAACAGGGGGCTGAAAATTCCTGATATGATCGCGTTCTTCAACCTCTTTGATTTTTTTTCTGACAAGGGCAAAATTGTTCTTGAACTGCAGTTCTTTGCTCTTGTTTTGTGTGGTGATATCGGCCTCGCAATGCGTCATCAGGTCGTCAATCAGGTCACCAGCGTCAAATACCAGCCTTCTCACTGCCGAATCGGTCACATCTTCAGCCAAAATAATGGGGCGTGAACTCAAGAAAACAATTTTCTCAACATATTTCATTTTGTCGTGCAGTGGCATATGTAGCCGCTTAAAAATGTGTTTTACCATTTTTGAGCCGGCGAGTTCGTGGCCATGAAAGGTCCAGCCCAGATTTTTATCGAATTTCTTGGTAGGGGCTTTGCCTATGTCGTGCAGCAAAGCAGCCCAACGGAGCCAAAGGTTATCCGTCATGCAGGAGATGTTATCCACAACCTGAAGGGTATGGTAAAAATTGTCCTTGTGTTTCTGGCCCTTTACCTGTTCTACACCAACCAGGGCTGTAAGTTCCGGTAGAATAAACTGCAGCAGTCCGGTTTGAAACAAAAGCATCAATCCGGCCGAGGGCTTTTCAGACATGAGTATCTTGTTGAGCTCATCAACAATGCGCTCATTGGAGATGATGCTTATGCGTTCCGCATTTTTTGAGATAGAATTCAGAGATTCCTTTTCTATGGTAAAATGCAGCTGGGATGCAAAGCGAATGGCTCTCAGCATGCGGAGCGGGTCATCAGAAAAGGTAATATCCGGGTTCAGCGGAGTTCTGATCATGCCATCGGCCAGGTCTTGAATGCCGTTAAACGGATCGAGAATCTCACCATAATTTGCTTGGTTTAAACTGATAGCCAGGCTGTTGATCGTAAAATCACGTCTTTTCTGGTCGTCTTCCAGGGTTCCCGGTCTGACCTCCGGATTTCTGCTTTCCGGGGTATAGGACTCTTTTCTGGCACCTACAAATTCCAGCTGAACGGTCTTGTATCGTATCATGGCCGTTCCATAAGTCTTAAAAAACTGCACCTGGGGTTTACCTGACAGGTTTTGGGCTACTTCTTCTGCCAGCGCAATGCCATCCCCAAGGCAAACAATATCGATATCCTTTGATTTCTTTTTATTCAGTAAAAAATCCCTGACATAACCACCGATAACATAGCAGTCCATATTGAGAGTTCGCGCAGCATTTGCTATGATCTCAAAGATTGGGTTTT
>JBFYPZ010000261.1:0-3681 GCA_041303035.1 Flavobacteriaceae bacterium | reverse complement strand
GCTTGGTCTGGAAAGCGTTTATCACTTCATTAATCCCAAAAGTGGTTTCAATTTAAAGGTGAGCTCCGGTCAATCTGTTTACCTTTCCTGGTCGTTGACCAACCGGGAGCCCAACCGGGATAATTTTGTGGATACCCCACAGGGAGGTAAACTACCCCGTCATGAAACTCTTCAGGATTTTGAAGCCGGCTGGAGTTACAAATCAGAAAAAGTGGCCCTCGCTGTCAACGGCTATGGTATGTTTTACCATAATCAGCTGGCTCTTACCGGCCAGATCAATGATGTGGGAGCGCCGGTGATGGTCAATGTGAAGAAAAGCCATCGGGTAGGGGTGGAGTTACAATGGGGTATAAAGGTGTTTTCAAATCTGAACTGGGATGCCAATCTTACCCTGAGCAGAAACAGAATACAGGGTTTTACGGAATATGTGGATGACTGGGACAGTGGGGAGCAGCAAGCTTTTGACCTCGGAACTACTCCTCTTTCCTTTTCTCCGGCCCTGATTTCCAACAGTCAGCTGACCTGGAAAAAGAAACAGTTTGCCATTTCTCTCCTGTCTTCAGCCTCGGGGAAGCAGTTTATCGACAATACCGGATCCGGCGACCGTATCCTGGAGCCTTATGCTGTCCATAATCTGAAATTGGATTATTCGGTGAAAACCAGGTTGTTCAAATCTTTAACCATGCACCTGATGGTCAATAACCTGCTGAATGCCGAATACGACACCAATGCCTGGGTTTATTCCTATTCTTTAGGAGGAATCCGGTATAAAATGGATGGCTATTTTCCACAGGCAGGGAGGCAATTCATGGTAGGACTGGAGATAAAGCTCTGAAATATTTATTAACACATTGATATTTATAGTTTTCTGACTGTCATGCGATTTGTCCGGAGCAACTATAAAATCAGTGTTTTTCAATCTCTTACTCTTTTAATGGATCTTTGCTTTTAGCAGGAGGTAAAAAGTTTTCTCCTGTTACCACGCTTTTCCCTGTTTTGGCTTCCAATTCTTTACGGGCATTTTTTGCTATACGTCCACCTTTTTTACCTGCAACAGCATTCTCCTTAATTGTTTTAGCTTTTTCAACTTCTGCGATTTGCCTTGTGGACAATTCTGCAAGAGCCGTAAAAATAAGCTCTGCTTCATTCATGTGGTCTCTTAAATTTTGGCTTTTCAACCCTTTGAGTTCTTTGTGTTGTTTTACGGTTATTTCAGCCCATTCTTGATGAATGATATTGGTGAGAAATGCAAAATCGCTTTTTTCTTGAATACCTGAATCTTTCCAATAATCAGTTAATTTGTTGCGGGTTTCTTGTCCCGACATTCTTACTTGAATCCATTTTTCGCTCCTGCCATGTTTTTTCCAATTTTCACGAGCCCTGTCTAAACTTATTCCGGGGTCGTTCATTTCCTGAATTCTCTCATAACCAACCTTTGCCAACCATTGCTTGAATGGTTCGGCTTTCGGGGATGGAATGGACTGAATGATTCGGAGCAATACCTGTGTGTCAGCGACATCAGTATTTCTCATTTTCCCATCAGATGCTTTCATTTTCAATTGTCGACATATTGTCGACAGTTCAATTCCGTCTTCTGATTTAACTCTTTTCTTCATTTTAAACCAATAGTCCCGTGGATTAATACTATCAGTCAATACTTCAATCACATCAATTACTGAAAAGAACCATTTTTCAAGTGCCTCATCCCAATTGGCACGAATTTGTTTTTTTTCAAAAAATTTAATGTTGCTCATAATTTCATATTTTCCGAAACAATTTGTCCTATCAATATTTGTAAAAATAAACTACTTTGTACCGGTTTTCCTTTAGAAATCTTTGCAGGTTCGGTTTTAACCTCAATATCCTTTCCAAGGCAACAAAGTTCGAGTCTTTAATATTTATTGTTCATTCAAGAAATGTCCTGATCCTGATTTATTTATAAACATCTAATACCATCAAATTTACTTCATTTTTTCATGCCGCCAGTATAAGGGCAGAATTAATCCTGAACTTAATCATTCATCTGAAAAATGAAGATTATGCACATGTTGTTAAATTGGATCTGTACATAATCCAAGAAAAAAGAAAGAGTTTAAAGAGGTTTATAAATCATATTTGGTGAATAGCATTGTGAGGTATGATCCAGAAAAAGCTGGGGAAAAGACCTCGTTTAATTATTTAGGAATGCCATTAAACAGATTTAAATTCGATAAAATTAAACAAGTACTTTAACATAACTAAAACAGAAGATACATCTGATATAACAATTTTTTTAAAGAGTAAACGGTCTTTTAATGATTCAACCAATTATCGAAAATAATTCATTGAATGTTTCATTTTCCCTTTCCCTTTACCCCCTGCTCAGCCTCGTGCCCCTTCCCCTGTAAAAATGGTCCGGGTTGGTGATCAGCACTTCGCTGACGCCCTTTTGTAAAGCATCATATCCGTTCGTCAGTTTGGGTACCATTCCGTTGCTGATCACCCCGGATTGTCTGAGCTGGTTAAACTCCTGAAGGGTCAGTTCGCTCATGACGCTGTTGTCGTCAGCAGGATCTGACAGCACCCCTTTCTTTTCAAAGCAGTAAAACAGCAGGACTTTGAAATAATGGGACAATTCAATTCCAAGCCGTGCGGCAATGGTGTCGGCGTTGGTATTGAGCAGCAGACCATGACCGTCGTGTGTCAGGGGAGCAACTACCGGGATTACATTTTCTCCGATAAGGAGCCGGAGTTCACGGGTATTCACGTCTTCCACATCACCCACGAACCCGTAATCGACATCTGCCACAGGCCTTTTTCTGGCCCTGACCAGGTCGAGATCGGCGCCGGTCAGTCCCAGTGCATTGCAATTCCGGGCCTGTAATCCGGCAACGATTTTTTTGTTGATCAGGCCGGCATAGACCATGGTGGTGATCTCCAGGGTCTCCTGGTCAGTAATCCTCCGTCCTTCCACCATTCGGGTTTCCACACCCAGTTTTTCAGCCAGTTTGGTCGCCAGCGGACCTCCGCCGTGCACGAGCAATTTATAACCGGTTATTGAAGTGAAATGATCAAGCAGGGTATTCAACAGTTGTGGATCTTCCACCACTTTGCCGCCCACCTTGATAATGGTTAGTCTGTCCATAGGTTTGAAGGTTTAAAGATTGAGAAAATTGTTTAGAATTTCAGCGCCAATGCCTCCGCTTTTTTCCGGATGGAATTGTGTGGCATAAAAGTTATCTCTTTTCAGTGCCGCGCTGAAAGGCACAATATAATTGCTTTCGGCAACCGTATGACTGCCGGTTTCAGCGTAGTAGGAATGTACAAAATAGACAAACTGGTGCTCCAGGTGCAGGGGAAACAGGGCTGTCTTCAGGTTACTGATGGAATTCCATCCCATATGCGGCACTTTGTCGGTTGTTTCCCGCCCGGGCTCAGGGGTAAATCGCTTAACCGTTTCGTCGAAAATTCCCAGACATCGGGTTTGTCCCTCCTCCGAAAAGGAACACATCAGCTGTAAGCCCAGGCAAATGCCCAAGACAGGTTGTTTCAGGGAGAGAATGGTCTCGTCAAGTCCGTGATTTTTTAAATAGGCCATGGTGGTGGAAGCTTCCCCGACTCCTGGGAAGATCACCTTATCTGCCGACCGGATTTTCTGCCTGTCAGCCGTAATTTCAGCCTTAACACCCAGCCTCAGCAGCG
>JBFYPZ010000260.1:0-3710 GCA_041303035.1 Flavobacteriaceae bacterium | reverse complement strand
GGGCTCAGCCTCAACAAGGCTACGCAATAATTCTTCAGCTTCTTTAGACTTGCCAGTCTGCGCGTAAATTTTTGCCAGCGTAACTTTAAATTCCTGGTTTTCAGGATGTGAAGCCACTAATTTTTCATAATTAGCAATAACAGCATTTATATTCTTTGCCTTTACATTAAGTTGAATATTAAAAAAATCTAAGCCGATATTATTTGGATCCGATTTTTTTGCGGCATCTATTAATGCCAACGCTTGGGCATAGTCTCCTTTTTCCATATAAATCATCGCCTTCAAAGACAAAGCGTCGGTATGATTTGGATTTTCATTTAAAATGTTGTCAATAATAGACAGTGCTTCCGGTTGTTTCTTTTGCCTGATGAGTACTGAAGCCTTTAATGCTTTAGCCTCCAGATTCTGTCCTGAATCTTTCAAAATAAATTCAGCTTGCTCCATTGCCGCATCGACCTCACCAAACAAAAGCTGTACTTTGCCAAGCTTTAATCTGGCATCAGTATAGGTCGGAGCCAAGTCAACAGTTTTTAACAAGTTCTCCTTCATTTCTCTAAATTGCCGGTTTTTTTCATTCAATAAAGCCATATAATAATAGGTTTCGGCAGTTTCCTTGCCTGCCTGGCTGGCTGTTTTTATTTCAAGCTTAGCTTTCTCGTACTCTCCCTTATTGATGTATTCAACGCCTTTCTGTAAATGTTCTTTAGAATCTTCCTCCTTATCACAGCCCACCAGTAACAGTAAGGTTGAAAGCATTGAAATAACTATTAACTTTTTTTTATTGTTATGATGAAGATCGATCATATTAACTAGCCTGTTAAAATAAATTTATTTTTAAAATAATCATTTCGAAATGAATTCAATAAGGGCACGACAAGTTGCCAGTGTCATGATTTGTGCAAAGTTCAACATTCGCCGTGTAGCCAAGGCTCTGTCAATTTGCTATAAGAACTTTATTATCAACCATCCGCTAATAAAAAAAGACTTTACAAGTCAAAAACTACCATACTGACCTTTATGCGAAGAATATAAGTCAATAAAAAAGCCCTTTAAGGGCTTTTTTATTGACTATAAAACTTTATTCTAAGTTATTCAGCAGTGATTTAGCCACCTTTTTTTGCTCTGCCGAACCTTTTTCGAGTACTTCGCAAGCCATATCCTTGGCCGCATCCGTATCACTCATATCAATATATGCTTTTGCCAAGTCCAGCTTGGTTTCTGACTCATCCATGTCAGTTAGATCAAAAACCTCAATTCCTCCTTGTTGACCTAAATCTTCTCCATTTAATCCTGATATTGGCTTGTCAAAATAAAAATCGAACGATTCAAATTCATCATTAACCTTGACATCTTGTGTTTTAGAAACAATGATTCCTAGAGTTTTGCTTGATTCTTCAGTATTTGGTGCAATTGTACTTAAGTCATAATCAATACTCTGGTTATTCTGTTGCTCATCAGTAAATTCATTTTCATAAGAAATAGAATCATAATCTAATAAAATATCTGCTGGTTGAAGAACATCTTTAACAGCCTCGTTATTGAATGTTTCTCCAAAAGAAGATAAGCTGAAATTGTGTTCCTTAATATCTGTTAGTTCATTATTTTTAATATCGTCCAAGTCAACTATGCTAGCAGTCGTTTTTTCAAAAATTGAATTTTCTTTCGAAGGAAATCCTTTTACTTCAGAAGAAAATAATGTTGAATCCTGACAAATTTGACTGCCCATTTCAGAAACTTTTGCCCAAAATTCAACATCATCTTTTTTACCTGCTTTGGCTAATTCATTGGCATAGGACTCAAAAGCATGGTTGTTTGCATTTGAATAAAATATTTCCAGCAATTTTAATTTACATTCATCGCGGTCAGGTTGATCATTAATGACATAGCGCATCAACTCTTCTGCTTGTTGATAACGACCATATGCCAAATAAACATCAGCCTCGGAAATCGGATCGATTTCGCTCTGATCAGTATTAAATGCATCAAAGTCGCTAATTGTTAATTCATTAAAGAAAGTGCCTTTGCCATCTTCATCGGCATTTTGAGTATTACCTTTTTCGATCGATGTAGAAAAAATGCTCTTTGATTCTGTCGCTTTACTTATGCCTGAAGAAGCAAAAAAATTCAGGATATCAGATCGTTCGTTAAGCTTGCGTTTTCGCCACCAAAGCCATACAAGCAAAGATAATGTTCCCGCGCCAACACCACCTATCCACAGATAATAAGTATTTAATGATGACTTTGCTTCGGATTCTGTTTGAATAGTTGGCTTAACATCAGGTTGAACTGGTTTTTGTTGAATCACAGAATTGACAGTTCCTGTTTGTCTGGAAGTTGTTGTCTGAACAGCTTCAGGTTGAACAACTTGTTTTGCCTGAAATTGGTTCTGTAAAACAGCCAACTGCTTTTCAAGCTCTGCTACTTTATCTTGAAGTGCATCATTTACTGGAGAGGCATTGTTTACAATCTCTTTATCATTTGTTTTAGATGTAGCATTAACGACTTTCTTTCTATCTGTTACTTGCTCATTTTCTGGGGCTATAATTAAATTTTCTGCTACACCGACTTCCGTAGGAGCAACTAACGTTAACTGATTATCTGGTATATTTGTTTTAGCTGATACTGCTTTTATAGGGGCCGGTACAAAACGGTTTTTCCGGGCCTTTGTTTGCTGTTTTTGTAGAAGTTGATGCTGAGGGACAACTGCCGTTTCGGGATTGTAACTTTTAGCGTTGGTTAATGCAGGAACATTCGCCTGTTTATAGGATGATGGAGGATCCAACAGCATAGTAAATTCACGATACAAACTACCTTTGGGCCAGCTTACTTCAAGCAATAAATCAAGGAAAGGCTCTTTTACGGCTTCTCTTGAGCTTAGTCTAATAATTACAGAACCATTGGTACCGATTTTCGTTTCAAATTTTATTTTCGAGAGGAAAGAAGTCCAAGGGACTCCCGCTTCATCGAACTTATCAGGTGGCGCTAAATTTACTTTTATGTCTGATGATTTCTCGTCCGCCAATACAACTAATGCAATTTCAGCATCCAGATTCTGATTAAGTGCTGAGTGCAATTTAATATCACCAATCCCTAGCGAATATCCAATGGCCGGAGTCATTAAGGATATCACCGCTAAAGTTGTAGTTAAATTGCGCACATTGTTCTCATTAAATCTATTTATCACAGTCTCATACTTCAACAATCGAATATGAAGTTAATGTTAGTCTAGATATAATTTTTTACCAGTACTTCAGCTATTTGTACGCTGTTTAATGCCGCACCTTTTCGAACATTATCACCCACTACCCACAAATCAATACCTTTAGGGTGTGATATATCCTCTCTTATACGCCCAACAAACACATCATCATGACCTGATGACTCAGTTACCGCAGTCGGGTAACCGCCATTTTTTCGCTCATCTAAAACTGTTACACCTGGTGCATTTTTCAGCAAAGCTCTAACGGCTTCGGCAGTAATTTTTGTGCGTGTCTCAATATGCACAGCTTCGGAATGACCGTAAAATACAGGTACTCGTACAGCGGTGGCATTGACCATAACATTGGCATCGCCCAAGATTTTTTGAGTTTCCCAAACCATCTTCATTTCTTCTTTTGTATAACCGTTATCCATGAACACATCAATTTGCGGTAAAACATTAAAGGCGATGTGCTTAGTATAGACTCTGGGTGTAATGGACTGCATGTTAA
>JBFYPZ010000259.1:0-3711 GCA_041303035.1 Flavobacteriaceae bacterium | reverse complement strand
CTAGATTTTTTTGCAATTATTTCAATGGGTTGTAATTTGCTCGGATTTGGTATTATTTCAAGGGGTTACGCTTGAGCGTGAACCCCTGTGAATACGTACAAAAGCATTGCCCGAGTTTTGGGAAATTGCTACAACAATTCTAAATGATAAGAAAACCACGCTTTATTATGACCGCCTTTATACGCTTTGGCAAGCAGTACTGGGTATCCCATCCTCTGATCTTCCGATCGCAGAGATTGGCACGCATCGTGGTGGATCCGCCAAATTTATGATTGAGGCGTTAAAAACAAGAGGATATAATACCAACTTTTATGTTTTTGATACTTTCGAAGGACATGTTGTGGTCGATTCAAAATTGGACGACCGCCAGCATGTTGGCGATTTCAATAACGTATCTTTTGAAGAAGTCAAATCCTATCTCGAGTCACCCAATGTTTATATCTATAAGGGCGACTTCCTGGAAACAGCCACACACATCGAAAATATAAAAAATTTCAGTATGGTACATATTGATGTCGATGTTTATCCGGTGACAACTTTTTGTTTGGAATTTTTTGGAGATCGAACCTTTCCGGGAAGCGTTATAATTGTCGACGATTACGGAAATCTAAGTTGTAAAGGCTTAAAGAAGGCAGTTGATGATTTTATTCTGGAAAATTCAAATTTTAAGATGTTCTACTTATTAACCGGTCAGGCTCTGATCATAAAAATTTCTAATGGGCATTAGTACCGATTTATTGTTTAAAACAAAATCTTCAATAGGATATCTGGGTGATACTACACATTGCTCCACTCTGTTTTAAAATAACAATTTTAAACGCTTCGAAACCAATTGAGTATGGAAGTTTAGCCACCCAACCTGTGAAACAAGACCAGACTAGTTTTACATAAAAATTTCACATAGAATTGTTATGCTATGAGGATTTGCTCGGCAACCAAAAAAATTTTCGCCCTCTACGCTCACCCGCATGTGACCGAATTGATTAAGGGGGTTGGAGTGGTCGGTTTATTGATATTTGCGTTTGGAATTTTTTTTAAAGAACGGACTGCCAACAGCGGCATCTTCATTATGGGGACAGCATTCGTTTTACTATTAAGACCTATAGGAAAGAGTCTGATCAAAGACCCCTTATTGATATTTGGCTCCATTTTTCTTTTATTTGTTTCAACGTCAGCTGTCAGAGCTGTATTCGATTTTGATAGCGATCAGATCTTGATCGTCAACGGGATGTTCATAAACGGTTTTATTTTTTTGCTAGTATTCCTCGTTGCTTTTTGGATGCACCAAGCCAGAGAAAGGTGGGCCTGGATTTTTTTTTCTTTAATGACCGGTTTTTTAGCGCAACTAATCCGCAAATTCGATTGGACGAATTTCACGGAAACAGCTTTTCTCTATTGGACTGGCGTGACGCGAGCCGGTTTTGGGTCATCAGTTAATCGTTTCGGACTCTGGAGTTCGATTATCCTGCTTGTCTGCGCACTGCTTTACAAGCGACGGTGGGGTTCCCCAGCGAATAAGTTTTGGTATGCACTTCGTGTCATTTTCTGGATCTTTATGTGCTCAATCAGCGCGATGGGAATAGTGTTCTCACAATCCCGATCCGCTTGGCTGGCCTCGGTCATAATCATTATTCCAATTGTTTTTTACCATTTGTACAAAACCAACCAAATCAAGTTTAAAGCGGTGGCATTGCTGGCGATCATTTCAATAGGCATTACGTTTCTAACAAACCTGCCGGAAATCGCAGAGCAAAGAGTTGCTTCGGGTAAGGAAGTCTTTAAAAAACTTATTGAAGGCAACATTGATTTCCAAGCGGCAACCATCACGGACAGTAGTATCCTTGAACGTTATAAGCTATATGAACTCTTTCTGGAAAAATGGAAAGAGCGACCTATACTAGGCTATGGGCCAGGGACTTCCGAGATTTTGCTGAAAAGGGTGGGTAGTCATTATGAGCAACTATCCCGGTACGATCATTTTCATAATGTTGTCTTTGACTTGTTACCTCAGTTAGGGGTCGTTGGTTTGATTCTATATGCCGGTTGTTTTTGTATTATCATCCGGCAACTGGTTCACGGAAAACGGCACGCTCATATTGAGTTGGATTATTACCTTGTAGCTTTAGGTGGTTTTTCCTTAATTGCCGTTGCTGGTCAGTTCGCGCAGCCATTAGCTGCCACCAGGGGTCTTTACGCAGTCGGATTACTTGGAGGAATCGGTTACGCTTGGACGTTTAATTATTATTCTTGTAAAGGCATATTGCAATACCGCCAACCACATCGATAAGGTATATTTTTTGTCTTCTAACATTCTCAATTCGGTTTGTTGCAGATCCATGTCTTGTTTACTATTACAACAGATTTTTTTACTTTTTTCATACTTTAGACTTTGTCGGGATCAGTGAGATCGATGAAATATAGATCAGCATATTCAAAGCGTTCGAAACGAAATCCTGTTAGATTGATAGAATCTCATCCCTTTATTCTTTCAGCAAAATCATTTTTCAAACTTTTTTACAGGAAAAAGAAAGTGATTTTTCAGATTAATTTTCCACTACTCGTTATCTCTGGTATGCAGAGATCGGGAACAAATTTGCTAAACAATCTATTAAGAAACCACCATCAGGTTTTAAGTTACTATGGCGAGCTGCAAATAGGTCGCCCGAACAAATACTTTTGGCTTGACTTGAGCAATGAAAACGATTTTTATAGACGATTTCGATCGCTAATTCCGCAAAACATGATTAAACGGTTTTTTGCCATTAAATTTCATCAAAATTTTGTCTTTGACTTTATATTTTTTAAAAAAATCTTTTTAGAACTTGAAAAACAAAATAATAATCTTGTCCAAAGGCAAACATTAAACAATTTCTTCTCAGCCTATTTTAACGCATATTTGAATTACAATCATTCAAATTTCTACGATGCTTATAAATTCATTTCCGTAACCATACCTGGGTTGACGACCAATTTAAACTCCATCAAAGGTTTTTTAAATGACTATCCGGAAGGAAAAATATTTGTCCTAATTCGAGATCCTTTTCTTTGGTGGAACAGTGCCCGTAAGCATACAAAGAGGTTAGAAAAATATGGTTTGTCAAGATACGAAAAGTCGCTTGAAAATACAAAGTTGGCCTGTCATGAATACAAAAATAATGTTTTTGCCTTAAGCTTCGACAATTTAGTAAAAGATACAGACAATTCAATGCGTAAATTGCTTAGGTGCGCTGGTCTGGAATTTAACAAAATTTCATTGTATCCAAGCAACTTCCCCTATTATGCCATGGATAACTCCACCTTCGGCCCTAAAAAAACAAAGACGATTCTAAAGGAAAAATTAGACAGAGATTTGGATTTGCCTGAGGTGGACCAAAATTTTATTCAAAAAAATATTTACCCGTTGTACCAGGAGGTCTTGCAAGGTCACACAATCAACTTTATCGAATGATCGGTTTCTGGGCATTCGTATGGTCACAATTTAATCACTTCGGGTCGAATTCCTCGAAGATTGCTTCGATAAGATAGATGAATTCCGCCGAAGTGATACCTCGCAGCTTGCTGCGGGGTTATTCATTATATCCATTTTCAATTCCATCGCATTTCTTTTACGCACTTTTTAACGGATGTTCCTGGACAGAAAACGTACAACCATCTGAATTAATTGTGTAAGAGGTGAATTTAGGCTATTTACGGTAGACACCAAATACTTCA
>JBFYPZ010000258.1:0-3713 GCA_041303035.1 Flavobacteriaceae bacterium | reverse complement strand
TATAGCGGTTGTTGCCAAGCGCACACCGGGACTGGTCGGCGCAGATCTGGCCAACATAGCCAATGAAGCGGCGATTATGGCGGTACGGATCGGCCATAACCAGGTTGAAATGGAAGATTTTGAAGCCGCTATCGATCGTATCCTTGCCGGGCCGGAAAAGAAAAATCGCGTATTAAATCCGGAAGAAAAACGCCGGGTCGCCTATCACGAGGCCGGGCACGCCATGGTTGCCGAACATGTACCCACAGGACAGCCTGTTCATAAAATTTCCATAATCCCCCGCGGTGTGTCAGCGCTGGGCTTTACTTTACAATTACCCGTGGAAGAAAAGTTCTTGTCCACCGAGAATGAACTGAAAGATCAGATAGCCATTTTACTAGGCGGGCGAATGGCTGAAGAAATCGCCTTGGGCAGCATCTCAACCGGCGCCCAAAATGATCTTGAAAAAGCCAGTGACATTGCGCGCAGCATGGTTTGCAGTTTGGGCATGAGCAAAAAACTGGGCCCTCTGACTTACGGCAAGCGTCAGCAACTTCAGTTTTTGGAAACAGAAGTATCGGAATATCGCAATTACAGTGACGAGACTGCCCGTATTATCGATACAGAAATAATGGCGCTGGTTCAGGAAGGCGAAACACGCGCACGCGAAATCATCACCGCAAACAGGTCGGTATTGGAAAAACTGGCCAACCTTTTACAGGAAAAAGAGGTCATTAACAGAGAGGAAATGACTGCATTACTTGAGTCTCATTAGCGTGGACTATTTATTCAGATAAAGAAGCAAATTGTAAAGGGCAGCAGCTATGAACAAACATTTGAAATTAGTTAGAGAATTTCACGGCGCATTGTCATTGCCGCAAGTAGCGCAAGGGGAAAATGTTAAATTATCCGAAATGGCTATTATCATGCGTCAGGCATTACTTATGGAGGAAGGCAGTGAGCTATTCAGAGCGATTAAAGCCGGGGATATGGTCGAAATTTTAGCTGGAATGATTAATCTTTCTTATTCTGCATTGGGTGCTATTGCTATCGAAGGAGCGGATGTTTTGGATCAACCGGTATCATGGCAACATGATGGATCTATCATTTCATTAATGCGACTTTTTTCCGACAAGATTAATAATTGTGCATCCGGCAGCCCTAACCATTATTCAGAGGTTTATTGTTTGTGTGCTTATTTATCAAGAAGTTTTATCAATGCAGATTTCGACAAAGCCTTTCAAATGGTCCATGACAATAAAATGTCCCAATTAGGTAAGAGCGGCAAACTCATTTGCGAAAATGCCGAGGAAATCCAGAAATCAAAATTTTTTAAAACACCCGATTTGAGTGAGTGTCTTTACGAATGACGGCTACCAACTTAAGCTGAAACAGATAACATCACTTAAAGGGATGTTATCTGTAAAATCACTTCTCTTTAGATTGGAAGCTCGAATGACATAAGTTAAGTAACCAAAAAGTTTTTAACAAAATAAAAGGTGAGTCATTATGGGCTGGAGAGAACGCAAGCAAGAAGAAACCTATACCGATGAAGAGGCCGAAACCCGATTGAAGGAAGAGTTGCCGCACTGGTATCTGGAAAACGGCTGGATTCGACGCAAATACAAAACCAGCGGCTGGAAAAGTACACTGATGGTTGTTAATACTGTGGGACACTTGGCAGAGGCGGCATTTCATCATCCCGACCTTACCGTTTCTTATGCTTTTGTGATCGTTAAGCTAGTGAATCATGCGGCAAAAGGGATTACCAACAAAGATTTTGAACTGGCACATAAGATCGAAGATGTCATAATGTGGCAACCCGGTAAAGAAGGCGGTGCATTAGAAGGCACACCTGATGATCCTCGGTTTAAATACATCAAATATGATTAAATTCCACGTTAATTGATTCATCAGGAGGTCAATATGAATGAAGACACCTTGAATATGGAAATCAGAAAATATCTCAAAAAAGTTGGAGTTACTTCACAGCGTGAGATTGAACACGCTGTTTTAAAAGCAATTGAATCCGGGACTTTAAGCGGCACAGAAACTATAGCAGTCAAAATGACTCTGAATATCCCTGCTATTGGCTTGAATTGCTGCATTGAGGGAGATATAGCGCTGGAGTAGATTTGTTAAGCATTAAGGAGGACAGAATGCCTAATTTTAATTAGAGGCAGTTTACACAGATTTTTTTACACCCTCATTCATTGTTCGGGTTCGTGCCAAAGTCTGTGAAGGATTTTCACCATATTTTTTCTTGTATAGGGCTGCAAATCGACTAGGATGCTGATAACCGGCCTCCAGGGCGATATCCAGCACATTCAGATGAGAATCAGCTTCTAACAGGAATGCGCGTGCCTTTTCCATACGACGTCTATTGATATCATCAATGGGCGTACATCCTCTGTACACTCGAAATGCTTTCTGTATAGTTCGCACACTGACTCCTGCAATTTTCGCCAGATCATTCAGTACGATTGGATCAGTTAGATTGCTATCAATCCAGTTTTCTAGTTCAACAAACCACTTTTTTTGAATTTCAGTATCATCAAATCTCGGAACAATTCTGCGATCCAGGTTATCAACAAACAACTCCAGCAAAGCCTTTTCAATATGCAGCCAGGACCTTAACGGAGGTGTTTCTTTTCTTTTTTCCTGAATAATCCAAAGTACCAGCGAACGTATTAACATAAGATGAGCTGAACTTTCAGTAATATTAGTACGCCAGGGCACTGCGGAAAAAAGAGGACCAAAACGTAATTTCAATAGAGTGCGTAATGAGTCGTGGTCGAATTCCAGAATGACCATTCTGATATCCGCTTTTAAATCCTTGCTGTCCTCATTTTTAGCACCTTTTGGTCCAATGGCTATAGCGGTATCACCTATGGCATGAAATTGATTCCCTTCTATATCTATCAAATGAAAAATATAATGTTCACCTTCCGACTCACTGCTTAATACCTGAACAGGAAGTGGATGCCGGATATAAGTAAAATCGATTTGATTCAGTTTAAAATGATCAATGCTAAAGTGATTCATAGATTTATTGGCGGTTTTCGGGATTTCATAAGGAAATTCATTTAAGCGTCGCACATCCTTTTTAAACGACATTTTTCACAGCACTTTTTATTGGTAATAAAATATTAAGATTAGTCCAACTTTCGTAACTATTCAGCATAAAAAATTAAAAAAATTTTTTTGACAAAATTTTTCTCGAAAAAGCAAAAAATCCATGCCGAATCATAATAGTGGATTCAACGGAACTGAAAATTCAGGGTGAAGGGAATGGAAAGTACGCCAGTTAAGGCTTTAATTAATGCCGATTCGTCGCTTATCGAGAAAGTAGAAGTTTATCTGGGATCGAAGGCATTGGCGATATCACGGCGCTGACTTTAACTGCTGATTTGCCTAAATTGGGCCAACTGACTAAAAAAATCAGCGCCCTGGTGAGCGTTGCGCCCTTTTGCCATGATAGCGGTACTCAAAAAGGCAAGCGAACGAAATCGGGAGGACGAACGCAAGGCCGTTCTATACTCTACATGGACGTAGAAAAAACTAAAGAAGTAGCACTCGTTGCCTGCATGAGAAAACCATTAACAGTTGCTAATTCCATGATTAGAAATAATACGGAATGGAACCCTAATCATGGAAAATTAGCTTGATTGTTAACACAGTTGCTCTCCCTTAGGGGGAGAGGGATAATATATCCAAGTTATTTTATGCACGTT
>JBFYPZ010000257.1:0-3722 GCA_041303035.1 Flavobacteriaceae bacterium | reverse complement strand
CTTGTCGAGTTCTTCGTTCATTTCATCCACAAGCTCTGAGCTGACTTCGCTAAAATTATTTACAAAGTTCAGTGGGTTTTGGATCTCATGGGCAATGCCCGCTGTGAGTTCACCGAGTGAAGCCATTTTTTCGGATTGCACCAGTTGGGCCTGGGTAAGTTTCAGATCTTCCAGTGTTTTTTCTATCTGCAGTTTGGCAGTTTCCAGTTTATTGAAATCTTCATAACGCGCATAAGCTGTAGAGAAAGCATCGGCAAGATTCTGCACCAGTTGAAGTTCCTCCTCTTTTAATGGAGCATTATTCCCCACATACAACATCCCCTGTATGAACGGAAGGAAATGAAGGTAAAGGTCTGTTGGACGATTTTCTGTAACATATTTTTCATCTCTCCCAACAGCACCCTGTTCCACCAAGGTTTTGGTGTATTCGGCAAAGGTCGCTTCATCCATATGGTCCTTGAAAATTTTCATGTTCCGCCAATGTCTTACAATCTGCTCTGATTGATTGGTAGCCTCATATTTCATGTTAAAAGCGGCAATGGATTTTCCTTCTGGCGACGATAAATGGACTTGGACCAGTTGCATTTCATCATTCATTATAAAAACCCCGCAACGCACAAAAGGTACATCCAGCGTTTTTAGTTCATTCCAAATCAGGGGTTGAATTCGTTCCAGGTCGCTGGTGGTGCGCATGGAAGCAATTTCGGCCCGCACCCGGTCAAGCGATGCCTGCCGGACAGCATTAAGCCTGTTGATCTCAGATTTTTGGAGGTCATTAAAACGGGTATAGGCCAATGAAAAAACAGAAGTCGCCCGTTTAAGGATTTCCCAACTCTCTGCGGATATTTCATCCGGTGCGGCTGCACCCAGATAACCACCATTAAATTTTACCAGATGATAAGATCGCGCCGGGATTTCGGTACCATAATAACCTTGCAATATCTGTGACCGTTCAGCACAATAGTTTATCCATTCCTTCCTGTTATTTCCTGTCATAACAATTGAACCTTGCTCTTCTGCAGAGGTGTAAAAATCCCACATCATGCTTGCAACCCTGGTTTCCCGGAAGACTATGGTAATTTCATCACTCACTAATTTAGAATTTCCCTCCCTGACGTCCTTGATAGCATACCAGCATTTAGCCGTTTGATTGTCTTCATTCACTAAGTAAATCGAACTTGTTTCCAATTCCTCCACCCCTAACTGACCCATTTCTCGTCTCAATATTTCAGCGACTTCGATCAATTCTTCGGGTTTTTGCATAGCCATTGAACAAGAACGGATTTTTTCCATAGCCGCTTCAATCTTCGCTTCCCTGGCCTGGGCTTCCGCTTTTTGCAGATCGAGGAAGCGGGTATATGCCTGGTTAAAAACCGAAGTGAAACGATCAACAATTGCTGCATGTGCCTCTGACAAAGGCGAAAGACTGCTGGCTATCAGACAACCGAAAACATCGGAGGAAATAGTTAGATGAATGGCCTCGACTGACGACATATCTGCCTTGATAAAATCAGGTAATTGTGCCAGACCGGTTTGTGAAAACCCATAAGCATCCCACCGCTGTTTCTCATCACCACCCAGCAGGTATTGCCACTTTTTTCGTTTTGCACGCCAACCCTCAAGATAGGCCTGGTGAGATGGGTGGGTGTTGTCAGGAACCAAAAAACCATTGTTGGAGAGCAGTCCTTCCTTGCCTGTGAGGTACCAGGTTATATCCAGTTTTTTAGGATCGACGATCAGCAGGAGGCAGCGATCAAGTAGGGCATCCAGTTTCACCAATTCAGTAAAAACAACAAATACCACCTTGCTCAGGTCCATGGAGCTATACATAGCCAAGGAGGTTGACCTCACCCTTTCCAGTGCGCCTTCTATCTGCCCTTCGCGGGCCTGAGCTTCTGCGTTTTGGAGGTCGAAAAAGCGGGTGTAGGTTCCATCAAATACGGCAGCAAAACGTTCGAGCAACTGAATCGTCTCCTGGGGTCGTGGCTCAGGTGTTATGATGGTAAGTATACCTTTTGAAAAAGTAGCTACATTCTGCACCCTTCGTTTTCCAAATATTTTTCGCTGTACCGGCAGTTTCGATTTCTTCAAAAATTGAAAATATTCTTCCAATTCATTTCCCTGCAGGTCAATAGTTATGGATTTTGTTTTTTCTTTCCATGCCTTGTACATCTTTTTCATTACATGCGGTTCATCCAGTGAAATCTGAACCAATTCACTTAATTGAGAACCGCCATGTTGTGTAGCCCATATATCAAATACGTGTTTCTTTTCGTTCACAATTTCTATGGCCATTCGCTCCGGCTCTTCGCCTAATGCTTTAAATTGCTCAAACATGACTGCAACTGTCTCGGCCAGTTCATTACTATGCACCATGGCCATCGTTCTTGCCCGAACTCTTTCGAGTGCCAATTCAATCTGTGATTCTCTGGCCTGGAATTCGGCTTTTTCAATATCCAGAAAGCGGCGGTAGGCCATATCAAATACATTGCGGAAACGCTTGAATAAGTTGATTTCCTCGTCGCTCAATGGCGTATAGGAGGATATGCCCAAAGCAACAGGACCTAAGGAATAAAAGTAATAATTGAGAGATTGGGCATTCTCCAGGAAACTATCGGCAAACTGGTTGGTAGTCTTCTGGTATTCGTACCATTCCTGAACTTCCTTGCCATTCATGCTTTCATAAAACAACTCCTCTGCCCCCTGAAGCATGCGGTTGGCAAACATACTCTGTAATTTATGATTTTTATATTCAACTTCCGTCACTAAATGCTTATCATGCTTTGCATAATATTCATAATTGAGATAAGTACCCTTTTCTTCATAAATAATGGCAGTTTGCACATTTCGTATTTCTTTGATGCCAAGAATTTCGGATTGCTGCGAAATAATACTACAGACTTCGAGCATATCGTCCTTTTTGCGCATACCCATAGCAACCGTCCTTACCCTTTCGAGTGAAGATTCAATTTCCAGCTCGCGGTTTTGCATTTCAACCGCTTTGCGTTTTTGTTCCAGTTCTTCTATGGTTTCTTCCAAAAGAATGGCGGTGGTGCGCTTCACTTTCTCGGTGCGGTCGAGCTTAAAGGTGGTAATGGACAGCTCCTTATCAACATTGGATACCAACCCAACAAGCAAAGCTTTTTCCTCAGCAGATAAATTTTCATTATGTTGAATAAAATCAAGAATCGTTTTTAAGTTCTGATCCATACAAGAATTCCTTATTTAATATTCATTTTTCTTAAAGTCCGGCTTCTGTCTTCCGACTTTGAAAATTTTTATTTTTCTTTCAGTGCCACACAACAAGTGGTCAGGTTGTGCATTTCCAGGTTACCTCCAGTAGCTCTTGCCAATTCGGCATTAGAAAACATGCCCACCAGGGGTACATTCCATATTTTTTTAACACCTTCAATTTCCATGTTCATCATAGGGCCAAATGCCAGGATACGCCCGGCACAACTGAAAACCACCAATGCATCAGCCTCAGGCATTTCTGTTGCCTTTAAATTTTCAACCCCCTTTACTACTTTTTCCATCACATCCCAATCCGGTGGCAATGAAAATCGAACTTTAGAGCCTTGTGGTACCGAGCCACTGGTATAAAAAGAATGATCTGTCCAATCTACCTGCAGGCCAGGCCTCATGATGGGATCGCCTTTTTCCCGCTGCAATTGCAAAGGAAAATTGGCTGCGATTTCGATCAGCAGATTTTTATTTTCCGG
>JBFYPZ010000256.1:0-3728 GCA_041303035.1 Flavobacteriaceae bacterium | reverse complement strand
GGTACCCGAGCAACCGCTCAACCTAAAAATTACCGTACAGGGAGGAGTGGGAACAGCCGAGGAACACGAATTTTTGTTATCGCACTACCAGGCAGACTCAGTTGGCTGGGGGACACCTTTTTTATTGGTACCCGAAGCTACTTCAGTGGATCCTGCTACCAGAAAGTTGTTGATTGAGGCGAAGGAAGACGATTTTTACCTCAGTCCCTTGTCACCCTTAGGTGTTCCGTTTAATACAGTAAAAGGTACAACCAATGAAGCCATAAGGGCGGAGCGAATCCTGGAGCATAATGCCGGTAGTAGCTGTCCGAAACGATTTTTGGCATTGAGCAAGGAATACGATAACAAAGGAATGTGTACTGCTTCCAGAAAATTCCAGGAGATCAAAATTTCCGAACTGGAAGAACTAAAATCTGAACTCCCGGAATCTGTGTTTGCCCATAAAAAGGAAATGATCATGGAAAAAGCCTGTTTGTGTGTGGGTTTGGCGAACGCAGCCTATCTGGAAAACAATATCTCCGTAAAAGGTCAGGACCACGGTGTGGTCATTTGCCCCGGACCAAATATGGCCTATTTTACAAAGGAAGTATCTCTTAAAGAAATGACACAGCATATATACGGTGAAACTACCGTTATGTTAGACACCAACAGGCCTAACATGTTTATCAAGGAACTGGGTATGTATGTGGATTATTTGAAAAATGAGATGGGTAACATGGACATACAAAACAACAACCAGTTTAAAAAACTTAGGGCTTTTCAATCGAATTTGCTGGAAGGTATAGCTTATTACAAAAAGAAGTTCGCCGAGGTTAGTTTTTTTGAATCTGGCAAGGATAAAATGGATGAGCAACTCTGTTTTTATGAAAAAGAGATTGAAAATATTTCTTTGGATGTAATGGCTTGATTTTTGTCTTTTTCAATAGAGAATACAGAAATTCTTTAATTAACAGAAAAGAAAAATTGCGTGGTACTATAAATTCTCTTACTATTGCGAAAAATAGTATATGAATACAGATATTTCACGCCTTCATGTAGTAGATGCACTGAGAGGTTTTGCACTGGTAGCCATTCTGCTGCTGCACAACCTTGAACATTTTGACTTCTATAACTTACCGGAAAATTTACCTACCTGGATGAAAACCCTGGATAAGGGCATCTGGGATACTTTATTTTTTTTATTTGCCGGTAAATCCTATGCCATTTTCGCCCTGCTCTTTGGTTTGACCTTTTATATACAGTCCAGGAACCAGCAAAAAAAAGGAAAGGAATTCAATGGCAGGTTTGTCTGGAGGTTGTTCCTATTGCTTCTTTTTGGACTTTTCAATTCTGTATTTTTTCAGGGAGATATCCTTGAGATCTATGCCGTGATTGGTGTGGTTCTGGTCCTGGTCTCAAAATTCAGTGACAAGACCGTTTTTTGGATGGCAGTTGTCTTGATGCTTCAACCTTTAGAATGGGTTCATTTTCTGCAGGCCCTGCAACATCCTGATACCAAATTGGCTGATCCGGTGTCATGGTCCTATTTTGGAAAGATGCCTGACTATATCCCCGGAAGTTCATTTGTTCATACAGCCATCGGGAACCTGACCAATGGCAAAATAGCGGTAATGCTTTGGAATTATGAGAATGGAAGGTTTTTTCAGACCGCTTCCCTTTTCATGCTGGGCATGCTGGCCGGCAGAAGATCATTATTCGAAGTGTCTCCGATAAATAAAAGTTATTGGACAAAAATCCTGCGTATGGCTACCTTTATTTTTATTCCTCTTTTCCTGATGAAACTTTGGCTTCCTGATTTGATTACCGGTGAAGCTTTGCGCAGGCCGCTTGAAACGATCATCACTTCCTGGGCGTATTTGGCTTTTATGCTGGTTTTGGTGTCTGGTTTTTATTTGCTATTTCAAACAGATTATTTTCATAAGAAATTGAACATATTTTCACCAATAGGGCGCATGAGTTTGTCAAATTATGTCTTCCAGTCAATCATCGGTTCTTTTCTGTATTACGGCTTTGGATTGGCTTTGTACAAATACACCGGGGCTACCTATAGTCTGATCATAGGCATTGTTTTTGCCACTATCCTGGGCCTTTTCAGTACCTGGTGGATGAAAAGACATAAACAAGGGCCACTGGAAACCCTTTGGCATAAGGCCACCTGGGCTTTTTCAAAATAAGCAGCCTTGCCCATTGGTTATTGAAAACCATTTGCTGCCGGAGTATTGTAACCCCGAATAAATCAAAGGCAGGAAATGCATTTTTTTATTCTTAGCAAGTTCAATCTGCCAGGAACAGGGTCAGATTTTATGCTTACATCTATCAAAAATCTGATTTTCTTATATTTAATTATTTAACATATTCTTATTTGAATTTTGTAGAATAAATGATTTATAGGATATTCCATTTTGAATACAGTAAATATATTGCCTTTACAACCAAAGTTTTATGGGCATTATTTAGGGATTTTGACAAAAACGAAGTATATTTGAACAAGGCTTGATGAATCAGTAATTACAAGGAATCAGCTGTTGATTGGTATATTATTTTCCACTATAAATCCTTTTGAGATGCATACAGATTTTGAATTAAAAGAACCCCGAACTATAGATGTTAAAGAACTCATCCGAAAATACAAGTATGAGGATGAAATAAGTACGGCCATCGAGGCAGAAAATCTTTTGCCTGCCGGACTGTTGCAAAGGTTGCAGGCCTGCTATCCGCAACATTCGGTTTTAACAAAAAGGTCTGAGTTTCTATTTAAAGAAAAAGACCATTATTCAGGTTTAAAAGGTTTCAGAGAAATCCTGGCAGTATTGGAAAAAAATGGCATTGACATAGGCTATCAAAAAGAGCGTGAATTCTTTCTTGAAGTGTACCGTTTTTTGGCAACAAAACACAGTCTGAATGCCATTGACTGGGATGACTTTGAAAAGGATTCCATGTTTCAGCTTATTTTTCCGCAACCGGGCATGATCAGCCCGGAAGAAGTAGCAATTTATGAAGCTGCCACAACAAAAGAGGAAAGAGCAAAAGTGGTGGAAGCCTACCAAAGAAAGACCAATCCGCATGACGGACATCAAAAATTAAACAAACCCTGGTTTCTTGATGATGAAGGGCATCTGGAGATCCTTCAGGGAAGCCAGCACAAATACCCTCCTGTTCAGCTGGTCTTTGACAAGACAACCCAAAACTGTTTTGCGTTTTGCACCTATTGTTTCAGGCATGCACAGGTTAGGGGAGATGAGGATATGTTTGTGCAGCGTGATATTCAGCAATTGCATGCGTATCTAAGAAAACACAAGGAGATTACGGATATACTGATCACAGGTGGTGATGCGGGTTATATAACCTACAGCAGACTAAAACAGTATGTGCTTCCATTTATTGAAGATGAAACCCTTCTTCAGATCAAAACCCTCAGACTGGGCTCAAGAGCGCTTACCTTTCAACCGGAACTGATCTTAAAAGACGCTTACAAACCTATTCTGGAACTGTTCAGAAAACTGACCGAAAACGGCATTCAGGTGGTTTGGATGGCTCATTTCTCAACACCAAAGGAGTTATTAAATCCGAGTACGATCGCTGCAATCCGAAGGTTGAAAAAATATGGTCTTACCATAAAAAGTCAAAGTCCGATCATGAACCATATCAGTTTGTTCTCTGATAAGAATGGAAAAGTTGATATTGACAAATCCGCACAGAACTGGATCGATCTCGGAAATATTCTGGCC
>JBFYPZ010000255.1:0-3740 GCA_041303035.1 Flavobacteriaceae bacterium | reverse complement strand
GCTACTATACAGATTCTTTTTCCATACTTTTTTTAAACGCAAAGTTCGCAAAGGGTTTCGCAAAATTCGCAAAAAGCCAACCTTATCATTTATACAACCAGTTCACCCTCATTAATCTGTTTGTTTTGCGTCATTGGTGATTAATTTGCCTCACCGATTATGAATTTTTGATTTTTCATCCCGGTCGATTGAAGTAAATATTGAAATGGTCAGGTGCCTAAACCGGGTCGGATTACATTATGGGGATCAATTTTAAACTATATCCTGTTCTAAGGAAGTTTTTTTTTGTTTTAAACCTTGTAAATATGCATATATAAATAGTTGATTAACAAAAATTTATGTAGAGAATGGGTTCATTGAGTGTTGTAATTAAAACGATTCGAAAAAGCTGTTCGTTTCATGCTTGTTTACTTTTGCCCTCGCTGTAGAATTTCTTAAAAAACAGATTCAAAAACAGCCATTACTCAATTAACATGAATAATTTAAATAAATACAGTAAGATCCTTACTCAGGATGAAACCCAGCCGGCGGCGAAAGCCATGCTGTATGCGGTTGGATTGACTGATCAGGATATGAACAAAGCACAAATAGGAATTGCGAGTACCGGCTTTGACGGAAACCCCTGTAACATGCACCTCAACCACATTGCGGCAGAAATTAAGGAAAAGGTTAACCAAGCCGGACAAGTAGGGCTCGTATTCAATACCATTGGCGTGAGCGACGGAATTTCTATGGGCACCCCCGGTATGCGTTATTCATTGCCCTCAAGGGATATTATAGCCGATTCCATGGAAGTAGTCATGAATGCCCAGGCCTATGACGGACTCGTTGCTGTGGTAGGTTGTGACAAGAACATGCCCGGAGCCATTATGGCCATGCTGAGGCTGAACAGGCCATCTGTAATGGTATATGGAGGTACCATTGCCTCCGGAAAATACAAAGGGAGAAAATTGAATATCGTATCTGCTTTTGAGGCACTCGGACAAAAAATATCCGGTCAGATCGATGAGCAGGAATTTAAGGAGATCATCAAGGCAGCCATACCCGGAGCAGGTGCCTGCGGAGGGATGTACACCGCCAATACCATGGCCTCATCTATCGAAGCCATGGGTTTTGCCCTGCCCTATAATTCTTCCATTCCGGCAGAAAATCCGCATAAAGAAGATGAAACTGAAAGGGTGGCTCAGGCGATTAAGAATTTAATTACACGCGATCTGAAACCTTTGGATATCATCAGCAAAAAATCCATTGAAAATGCAGTAGCCATGGTCAATGCTTTGGGTGGTTCCACGAATGCAGTTTTGCATTATTTGGCGATAGCCCATGCAGCCGGAATTGAATTTACCCTGGAAGATTTTCAAAGGGTAAGTGACAGAACACCCCTGCTGGCAGACCTGAAACCAAGCGGTGAATACCTGATGGAAGATGTTCACGGAGTGGGTGGTACCCCGGCAGTAATGAAATACCTTCTGGAAAAAGGATTGCTGCACGGTGATTGCCTCACGGTAACCGGTAAGACACTGGCAGAGAATCTGGCCTCAGTTAAAGCCATTTCCTTTGAGGCAGACCAAAAAGTCATCCATCCGGTTGAAAATGCGCTCAAGTCCTCCGGCAACCTCCAAATACTTTATGGAAATTTGGCCGAGGGCGGTGCGGTAGCCAAGATCAGCGGAAAGGAAGGAAATATTTTCAGGGGTAAAGCCGTCGTTTTCAACTCTGAACAGGAAGCAAATGCAGGTATAGGTCAGGGAAAAGTTAAAGAAGGAAATGTGGTGGTTATCAGATATGAAGGTCCGAAAGGAGGACCCGGCATGCCCGAAATGTTAAAACCTACATCCATGATCATGGGGGCAGGACTCGGAAAAACGGTTGCCTTAATTACAGATGGCAGGTTTTCAGGTGGTACCCATGGTTTTGTGGTGGGCCATATTACCCCCGAGGCACAAACCGGCGGGACCCTTGCCATTCTGGAAGATGGAGATATCATTGTAATCGACATACAAAATAAAACCATTTCTGTAGACTTGCCGGAAACAGAGATCGTGAGAAGAAAGCAAAATTGGAAACAACCTCCGCTCAAACACCAAAAGGGGGTACTATACAAATACGCAAAAACAGTAGCTACGGCCTCAGAAGGCTGTGTTACTGACAAATACTAATCTTTGCAGACAAAATCAGCAATATGAAAACCATGTCAAAAACAAAAGAAGTGTCACAAAAAGATAAAAAATTAAAAATTTCTGGTGCCGAAGCCTTAGTGCGCTGTTTGATAGCTGAAGGTGTTGATCTGATCTATGGATATCCCGGAGGTGCCATCATGCCTGTTTACGATGAATTTTATAAGTTTAGTGATGAGCTTCATCATGTACTTACCAGACATGAGCAGGGAGCCATTCATGCTGCACAGGGTTATGCCAGATCTTCAGGCAAAGTGGGCGTGGCCATAGCCACCTCAGGCCCGGGCGCAACGAACCTGGTTACAGGTATAGCTGATGCACAAATAGATTCTACACCTGTTGTTTGCATTACCGGTCAGGTAGGTTCTCATCTGCTGGGCAGTGATGCTTTCCAGGAGACTGATATCATCAGCATCAGTACCCCTGTGACCAAATGGAATTACCAGATCACCAAAGCGGCAGAAATACCGGGAATTTTGGCCAAAGCCTTTTATATTGCCAGATCAGGCAGGCCGGGGCCGGTATTGATCGATATTACCAAGGACGCACAATTTGGCGAAATGGAATTTGAATATACGCCATGCAGCCATATCAGAAGTTATGTTCCGATCCCTGCCATGGATGTGAGTCAGGTTATGGCTGCTGCCCAGCTGATCAATTCAGCAAAAAAGCCCTTTGTAGTCTGGGGCCAGGGTGTTATTCTGGGTAAGGCAGAAAAGGAGTTTCTGGATTTTATTGAAAAATCAGGAATCCCGACCGCTTCTACCTTGCTGGGACTATCGGCAATGTCAACAGAACACCCATTGAACATGGGCATGGTGGGAATGCATGGAAACTATGCGCCAAACGTGCTTACCAATGAATGTGATGTATTGATAGGTGTTGGGATGCGTTTTGACGACAGGGTGACCGGTAGTCTGCACACCTATGCCAAACAGGCTAAGGTGATCCATTTCGAAATAGATCCGGCAGAGGTAAATAAAAATGTAAAATCGGATGTCGCAGTTATTGGAAATGCAAAAGAAACACTTGCTGCACTGTTGCCACATCTGAAAACAAAGACCTATCCGGAATGGATTGAGAAATTTAAAGCCTTGTACAAAATAGAATTCGATGAGGTGATCAATGGGCAACTGAATCCCACCTCTGAAGGTTTGACCATGGCAGAAGTTATAAAACTGCTCAATGTTGAAACCAAAGGGGAAGCGATCATTGTTTCGGATGTTGGCCAGCATCAGATGATAGCCAGCAGGTACAGCAGTTTTAAAAGATCGAACAGCAAGATCACCTCAGGTGGCCTGGGAACGATGGGCTTTGCATTGCCTGCTGCCATAGGGGCTAAAATGGGAGCTCCTGAAAGAGAAGTGGTGGCAATTGTCGGTGATTGCAGCTTCCAGATGACCATACAGGAACTGGGAACGATAATGCAGACCAATGCAGCAGTAAAGATCGTAATTCTGAACAACGACTTTGTGGGCATGGTAAGGCAGTGGCAGGAATTGTTTTTTGATAAGCGCTAGGCCTATACCGTAATGACAAATCCGGATTTTGTAAAAATTGGCG
>JBFYPZ010000254.1:0-4033 GCA_041303035.1 Flavobacteriaceae bacterium | reverse complement strand
TTCGGAAAGGAAATAAAAAAGGAGACAGGTTTGGTGAGCTTTCATCACCCCGTCTCCAAATTGCGGAGTGCCGTTATTTGCATTACCGCGAATAATGCGCGACAGTTAAGGCTGTCTAATCTGCACCCGCATTATATAAGATAGCAAAAAAAGAAGCTTTTGTCAAATAAATTTTTTATAAAAAACCCTCACCAGCGATAAGAATAGTGTTTTCTCGATAAATATCCATACCGTCACTAGTAATAGCAGGTAAAGAGGCCACCCTTTTCTTTGCCGGGACGGGGCGGATGATGCGCATAAAAAACAGGGCCTGGTTGGAGGGAGGAGACAACGAGATTTTCCAAGCCCTGTTGGTTACTTAATTTTATTTCTTTATCGTTCTTATTTCAAGTCCTGTTTTTCTTTGCTCGAAACTTCTCAGCTGACAGGGCAATTGTAAGATAATCTATAAGATAAGTCCACTCAGGAAATTCCCTATTTTGCCGAATCAATTACCTTATGTCAATACACATTCTGGCATCATATTTGAGAAAGAACAATCGTACGGATACACAGGAATACTGCCGGCCTTTCGGAAGCATAATTGCCAAAGGAAACCATTTATTTTTTTATATTAACAACGTTTATATTCTATGTCGCAGGGTTTTCAGGATGCTCATATCGTGGGAGTGTTCACCTGTGTTTCCTCTTTTAACCTGGTATCCAGATTTTCTTTGCAACAACGATTTCAGCCTTATCGGGCAGGGCTAAAGGCGTCCGGGACTTTGTATAGAAGGCAAGCCCTTTGTGCCCCATCAGGTATTTATAGGTTGTAGAGAAAAGTCCTCCCTCGCAATATACGACAAGAGGCTGTTCTGCTCTCTGAGCTAACGCAAGAAAGTCAACGGGTTCGACTTTTACGATTGCACCCGATGCCCGAATGGCCTGTGCAATCATCGCAGCAGCCGCTGCCGGTGCTCCGTTTGTCATTAGAATTTCCTTTCACCAAGCCGCAAGTTATTCCAAAACATATCGCTTTATTTTACTGCCTGTTCTTTTTATTGCAATAGCTTCTGCGTAAGGACATGTGAAAAATATTACCTGAAAATAAGTGATGCAAATAAGGAAAGAGCCTGTGAAGTCCTGAATGAGTTGGCTGGGAATGGAAGTAGTTATTTGGAGCGGTAAGGTCAGAAAGGGGTGAGTGAGATTCTTCCTGTAAGGGATTTTATATCACTTCATTAAAAAACCTTAGAAATACTTATTCCAAATCTCGTTATGGATACCCTTTTCCCGTCCGAGTCCGGGATTCCAGAAAACAAAAGGTGGAAACATTCCAGCCCATCTGTCGCAGTAGTCCACTGTTACCCTGGTCTTTGCTGAAGTTCGTTTCAGCAAATCAAAATGGATGCATTCTTGGCCACTTGCTCCTATATTGTAACGATGAGAACAAGTGAAGCTCAAATGTTCGCCTGCTTTATACTCATCTATATGCACACGGTATAATTTCATTGACATATATTCAGCAAGTACACTATCAACTTTGGCTTGCACTGCAAGCGGTCTTGCAAGATCGTTCTCATCTAAGCCAAGCCGATAGAGCAAAAATGCTTCCGCCTGTGAAAATGGAAGGTTGTATGTCCGGGTCGTTCCCCACCCTAATCTGCGAATTCCCAAAAAGATTACTACTCCAAGAACTGCTAATACAATATAGATCCTAAGATGTTTCTTTATACTTACCTTTTTCTTTTTAAAATAGGATTTACCATTTAAACGTTTACAAAACATAATTTTTTGCTCTGCCTCTCTTATTTTCGTCTCTCATCAGTCTATTCTCTTTTTAGTCTCATTACTACTTATTTGAGGGCAATTTTACTGTTTCTCCTCCTTATGTCAAATATTTCTCCATACATAATACTCCCTGAATATCAGGACCTGTGAGAAATATTACCTGAAAATAAGTGATGCAAATAAGGAAAGGGCCTGTGAAGTTCTAAATGAGTTGGCTGGAAAAAGGCAGTAAGTTTGATAGAGGAGGTGAATTGGGGAGTGGGAGGAAATCATTTTTGTATAGACTTGCTGGCCTGTGACGTTCCTCCATATGCTCCCATATTGATTCTTTTTCCATTGGGTTCTGGCTCATTTTTCCAGCCAATATCATTCGGGTCTCCTGCATCAATACAGGGACTGGTTATGAGATCTTTAATCCAGGTATGTTTTTTTTGATCCCACCTGCCAGATTGTGACTTTAAATGGAAATCATCACTGTTTGGATCTGCAAACAAAGGGTCATTTGAGATATTTCCTTCACCGCCTATAGGATCTAATTCATCTAATCCTTGTATGCAACAGTAAGTAATATCCCATCTATAATGACGATCTATCTGTTGTATTAAGGCAGGTATTAATGCACGAGAAGCCTTATTATCCCAAAAAATACAGTTTTTAATAATTACTTTCCCATCAGTACCGTGATAAATCCCACCTCCTGAATCTCTTGCAAAGTTCGCAAAAAACGTACTATTAGTTATTGTCCACGAAGAGCCTTTACCTCCTGTAGATATAGCACCAGCATGGGATTCGGAAGAGTTTCGTGCAAAAATACAATTTTCAATAATCACATTACTTCCTTCTCCAGCAGTTATTGCTCCTGCCTGCCATGCCGAATTCTCCATAAACATACATCCGATCGAAATTAGATTGCTGTCATTGTTATATATTGCCCCACCGATATGTCCTGTGTTTTTACTTATAATGCAATTGGTTAATATTATTTTGCTGTGGTTGTTATACATTGCTCCCTCGGAGTTTCGAGTAATTATGCAATTGCTTACCGTAATGCTGCTGTTAGAGCAATATATTCCACGACCCATGCCATTAGTAATTGTAAATCCGCTTAAAACACAATTGGTGTCTTTAACATTGTCTATTGTTATCGTATCACCTATACCGTCAATAATAGTGCCAGATACGATTTGCTGGTTATTAGGGTCAGTACTGGTTAATCTAATTTTCTTATCAATATTAATACGTTCGTTATAGATCCCTTCATGCACTATGACAACATCACCTTCTTTTGAAGCAAGAATTGCAGCCTGTATTGTATTATAATCTGCTGGTTTGTCATCATCGACATAGATAATGTTCGCTTCTGATAAGGAAATAGTCACAAGCAAGAATATCAATATAAACCAAATTTGTTTCAAATCAATCATCCCGTTCATTCCTTACTCTCAGCTTTTTCAATTTTTAATTATAGCAAATTACCGAATTAAAAGGAAAAAGTCTTTCAGATTTGTATCGGAGTTAAAAATTTCTGATTTTTTCCCTCTTCCAAACTCACTACCCTCTCAGTCTGCACTCACTATTCAGAAAAAAGGGACACATTTGGGACACATTTAGCTATTTTTGACTGTTTTTTTAAGGCAAAATATGATCAATATAATCTTATAACTTCTTGATAATTCGATAGTTGTGAGAAATGGGCAGGGCCAGAGTTGAACTGGCGACACGTGGATTTTCAGTCCAAAATAGTGTTTTGTAAGTGTTTGTCAATAAACGATTAATGATTGTCAAAAAAGAACTTATGAAGCTGGCCGAGAGGCAACCGAAGTCCAACCGAGAGCCAAATAAGAGGTCTTGGTGCAAATTTTGGTGCAACTCAGGGCTCATGTAATCCATAATTGAACAAATTGTATGATGCTTTTTTTACATCGCATGTAAATGATTTCTATCCTTGATTAGAACACTGGTTTTTCTTGACAAAAGTTTAAAAAGGCAGTAGATTTATATTGTATGAAAATTTACGATATTGCTGAGAAACGGAAAAATGGTAAAGATTAATACAAAACAATATTTAAGCCCCAGAGAAAGTGAAGTGATAGCCAGGCTAAGCTATGAAAAGGCGTCGTTGGTAACACAGGAACAGTTTGACAAGTACTTCAAATTTCCAAAAAGTGTAAGGGAAAAAGTTCTTTTCAGACTCAAGAAATTTTTTAAACCTTGATCTTTACATCATCTTTTCCAATTGATAATTAAAAAGATCATATTTACA
>JBFYPZ010000253.1:0-3753 GCA_041303035.1 Flavobacteriaceae bacterium | reverse complement strand
TGGATTTGGACTTATAGAATCCAACTATATGCTGTTGCAGGTTGGATTTACCTGGGCCTATGCAATTACTGATAATTTCTCATTTGGTTTACAACCTACATTTAACTATGCTGCGCTTGAACTGGCTCCCAATCCTTTGGCATCGCCAAGTATGACTAAAGGATATCCCACAAGCGACAATGCTACTTCATTCGGTTACGGAGGTCAGGCAGGTTTGTTTTATGACTCCCATAAAGGAATAAAGTTGGGAGTATCTTATAAATCACCTCAGATCTTCTCTGATTTCGAGTTTAAAAATACCTATTTGGATGGAAGCGAAGCATCTGATGTATCATTCAGAATGGATTTCCCAGCTATATATTCAGCAGGTATTGGTTATTCCAATAAATTGCTTGATCTGGCAGTCGATTATCGTTATGTTGACTATGAAAGCACAGAAGGCTTTGAGGCTTCCGGCTGGCAGATTGCTGAAGAAGGACAATTCGCCGGTTTTCCTACAGGTGCTGTAAATGGTTTTGGCTGGGAAAATATATCTGTTGTTTCTGCAGGTGTGCAATTAAAGTTAATAAATAAATTACCCCTTCGCTTTGGATATACTTACAGTGATAATCCGATCAATGAAGAACTTACCTTCTTTTCTATTCCTGCCTGTGCGATTATTGAACATGCCTTCCAGTTTGGATTCAGTTATGAATTCAGCAGGTCTTTTGTTTTTGACGCAGTGTACCATTACGGAACCAGCGATGGCAGAACCACCGGTCAGATGATGAATCCGACACCAGATGTAATGGGTGGACCTTGGAATGCCAGTACTAATCCGCTAGGTCAAATCCCCGGCAGTATGGTAGCTTATGACATGACCACTTCCATGATCCAGGTTGGTTTAAGGTATAACTGGGGTATAAAAGACAGAGATAAAGATGGCATTGATGACGATGAAGATGCGTGTCCTGATACACCGGGTCTTGAACAATTCCAGGGCTGTCCTGACAGAGACAATGACGGAGTGGAAGATAACAAGGACAAATGTCCGGATGTTCCCGGATTAATTGAGGCAGCCGGCTGTCCCGATACAGATGGTGACGGAATCAATGACAAAGAAGACCTTTGTCCTGATGTGGCCGGTCTGGAGCAGTTCAATGGCTGCCCTGATACCGACGGTGACGGTGTAATGGATAAAATGGATGAGTGCCCTGAAGAAGCTGGAGCAGTTGACAATAAAGGTTGCCCTTACAAAGATGCTGATGGTGACGGCGTAATGGATAATGTAGACCGTTGTCCAACCGTACCTGGCCCAGCATCTAACCAAGGTTGTCCTGAAGTTTCTGCAGATACACAAAAACAGCTTACAGATTTGGCAAGAGCAATCTACTTTAATACAGGTAAAGCTACCTTTACTGATGCAACACAGGTTAGATTGATGAAGGTTTCTGAACTGTTGGGTACTCACAAAGACCTTCCTTTCAGAGTTGAAGGGCATACTGACAACACAGGCTCAGACAAGATCAATGATAAATTATCTCAGGATCGTGCCAATGCAGTAATGAAGTATCTGATCGACAATGGATTCCCAGCTGACAAGATAAGAGCTATTGGTTATGGTTCTAAAAATCCGATCAGCGATAATTCAACTAAATTAGGAAGACAAGAAAACCGCAGGGTTGATATTTTTTGGGATAAATAATTTCTGAATACAATTCAAAAAAAAAGCCATCCTTACCGATGGCTTTTTTTTTGACTGTCGATAACTTTTGTTGTTTCATTGTGTAAAGCATTGTATTTTTGAGGTTTAATTTTATCTGTGGAAAATTATATCAATGATCTGAATGAATCGCAGCGCGCTGCGGTTTTACACGAAAATGGCCCTATGATCATCATTGCCGGGGCGGGTTCAGGTAAAACCAGGGTGTTAACAGTGCGGATAGCGCATTTGATGAAGCAAGGGGTTGATCCGTTTAACATTCTGGCCTTAACCTTTACCAACAAAGCGGCCAGGGAGATGAAAAAACGTATTGCAGGAATTGTAGGGCAGAGCGAAGCCAAGAATTTATGGATGGGGACCTTTCACAGTGTTTTTGCCAGAATACTGCGAAGTGAGGGCGAAAAGATCGGTTTTCCATCAAATTTCACCATTTATGATACCCAGGATTCAGTCAGGCTGCTTACATCGATCATCAGTGAGCTGGAACTCGACAAAGAAAAATATAAAGCCAAACAAGTATTTGGAAGGATCTCTCAGTATAAAAACAGTCTGATCACAGTAAAAGCATATTTCAATTCCCCTGAACTGATCGAAGCGGACAGGATGTCGGCCCGGCCAAAAACCGGAGAGATCTATCAACATTATGTGCAGCGTTGTTTTAAAGCAGGTGCTATGGATTTTGATGATCTGCTCCTCCGAACCAATGAATTACTCACCCGTTTTCCTGATGTACTTACCAAATATCAGGACAGATTCCGATATATTCTGGTTGATGAGTATCAGGATACAAATCATTCTCAATATTTGATAGTCAGGGCTTTGGCAGACCGTTTTGAGAATATTTGTGTAGTGGGAGATGACAGCCAGAGCATTTACGCCTTCAGAGGGGCGAATATTCAGAATATCCTGAACTTTCAGCGCGATTACAGCGAGGTCAGCATCTTCAAACTGGAGCAGAATTACCGCTCTTCAAAGAACATAGTGAATGCTGCCAACAGTGTCATCGGAAATAACAAAAGTAAACTGGATAAAACGATCTGGACCCACAATGAACAGGGAGAAAAGATAAGGATCATGCGCACGCTCTCGGAAGGTGATGAGGGCAGGTTTGTGGCGGGGACCATTTTTGAGAATCAGTTGCAATACCAGTTAAAAAGCAGTGATTTTGCCGTATTGTATAGGACAAATGCCCAATCCAGGGCCATTGAGGATGCCCTGCGAAAAAAAGACATAGATTACCGCATTTACGGGGGGCTGTCTTTTTACCAGAGAAAAGAGATCAAAGATACCCTGGCTTATCTCAGGCTGATACTCAATCCCAGCGATGAGGAGGCCTTAAAGCGCATTATCAACTATCCTGGCCGTGGGATTGGGGATGCAACGGTCAACAGACTTTCTGTACTGGCCAGTGAAACAGACAAATCGATTTTTGAAATTCTGGAAAACCTGAATCAGTACCCATCCGGTTTTAACGCCGGCACCAAGAAAAAACTCGAAGATTTTTTGATGATGATCAAAAGATTTCAGGCCGAGGCAAAAACGAAAAATGCTTTTGAAGTGACGGAACTTGTTGTGAAACATACCCAGCTGATCCGGGATATTGAAAAGGAGGGAACACCCGAAGCAGTGAGCCGGGTTGAAAACGTTCAGGAACTGTTGAATGGTATCAAGGATTTTATTGTTGAACAGCGGGAAAAGGAGGAAGATGATTCACTGGCCTTCTTTCTTGAGGATGTGGCTCTGGCAACGGATCTGGACAAAGATAAAGACGACAAGCCCAGGGTGAGTCTGATGACCATACACCTGGCAAAAGGACTTGAATTCCCTTATGTTTTTATCGTTGGTCTTGAAGAAAACCTCTTCCCTTCGGCCATGAGCATGAATACAAGAAGTGAGGTGGAAGAAGAGCGCCGTTTGTTTTATGTGGCGCTCACCCGTGCCGAGAAGCAGGTATATTTGTCATACGCCCAGTCCAGATACCGCTGGGGTAAATTGGTGGATTGCGATCCGAGCCGTTTTCTGGAAGAGATCGATGAACGCTATATTGAGCA
>JBFYPZ010000252.1:0-3763 GCA_041303035.1 Flavobacteriaceae bacterium | reverse complement strand
ATCCGGATCAAGCTGGTTGAAAGAACGCTCCACCCCATCAACAAGGGTAAGCGGACTGGACCGATCTGTGGTTAGGGATCCAATTCCACGAATAAAAATTTCAGGGGCATCAGCTCCCGGCTGACCGGAATATTGGATAGAAGACAGACCAGTTACCCGGCCTGCCAGGGAATTTCCAACACTGGCATTGGGCGATTGCACCAATTCAGCTGATCCTACACTTGAAACCGCTCCGGTGATGGTTACCTTTTTTTGAATGCCATAACCAATAGCCACCACTTCTTCAAGACCAATTGTTTCGGCGATAAGCCTTACATCAATGGTTGAACGGTCATTGATTTGCTCTTCCTGAGGTTTCATACCGATAAATGAGAAAACCAGGGTTTTCGCATTCGCAGGAACATTCAAACTGAATTTACCATCCATATTTGTGGCTACACCAGTTGCAGTGCCTTTAACCACCACAGAAACACCAGGCAAAGGTTGTCCGCTTTCGTCGGACACGGTTCCATTAATACTACGCTGCGCCCATCCTGCACTCGAACGTAAAAGTGCAAAAAACAACAGGCTTAGCTTCATAAAATGATTTTCAATTGATTTTTTCATAAGTAATAAGCTTTACTTTAAAGGTACTTAATTAGAAAAACGACCAGCGTGATTAATACTACATATAGAATTATATTGATTGTATTAAAGGATAAAAATTGTACAATGCGGCTATAATTTGATTTTTTCATAAATCACGTTTTAGTTTGACATATAAAACTATTCAGAAAAAATGATTGGAAAGGGTGTGAAATAGGGAAAACCAGAGGGTCAAACTGGTCAAACCGGCGCTTACGTAATTTTCAGATCAAGGGGGTATTTAAGTCAATATATCAACACAAAAAATTAATATACAATGCAATAAATGATTATTGAAATAGTCGGGTCGTAAAATTTTGCGTGTTTGTTGCACTATTTAAATGATGCGTTTATCCCGGTATTCGGAAGGTGTGCAATTGAAGTGTTTATGAAAAACCTGTCTGAAATTTTTCAGGTCGTTAAAGCCAACTTCGTAGGCCACTTCTGACACTGTTTTACTTTTATCCTGAAGTAATTGTGCCGCTCTTTTTATCCGAATGGAACGGATGAATTCGGCCGATGATAAATTGGAGAGCGATTTTAATTTGCGATAAAGCGATGAATTGCTAAGATGCAAGATGGTTGCCAGGGTTTCGGCCGAAAAATCATCATTTTGCAGATTCTTTTCTATTACTGAAATACATTTTTTAAGGAAGACCTCATCGGAGGCTTCAATTTCGATATCTGAAGGGTCAAGTCGAATCGATTTACTGTATTGTTTTTTCAGTTTTGTTTGTGAAATCAGCAATTTCTGAACCTTTTCAACTAAATAATTTGGGTCGAATGGTTTGGAAATATAATCGTCAGCCCCCGTTTGAATGCCCATTAATTTGTACTGATCGGCACTTTTTGCGGTTAAAAGAATAACTGGGATGGTAGCAGTCAGGCTATTTGCCTTGACTTTTTTACACAATTCAAATCCGTCCATTTCCGGCATCATGATGTCCGAAATAATCAGGTCAGGAATTAATTCAAGGGCCTTTAGGAATCCTTCTTTCCCATTAAGTGCCGATACAACACTAAAGAAAGGCTCAAGGAGGGTTACCAGATATTGGTTAACATCCGGGTTATCCTCAATAATTAAAATGCACCCTTCAGAGGCTATTTTCCTTTTCTTAATTAAGGGAAGGAATCGATTCAAGGTAGATTCTTCCCTGGCAAAAGTCAGGCTTTCCGCCTCATTTGCAAAAAGCTGTTCCGGTTTTAAATGATCTTTCCCCTTTTTGAGTTTTAGCCTGAATTCGGTTCCCTTTCCCAATTCACTTTCAACTTCAATATTTCCCTTGTGCAGCTCAACCAGATATTTAACCAAAGCCAATCCAATACCGGTACTGCCAATATTTTCGCTGTTGTCAACCTGATAAAAGCGTTCAAAAACATGATCGATTGCTGAGGATGGTATTCCCTTACCGCTATCAGCAACACTTACGATCACTTCATTAACATTCTCTTCGAGTGTGATCTTTACGAATCCTGGTGTTTTATTGAATTTAAATGCGTTCGAGACCAGGTTATTAATGATCATTTCCATTTTGTCGCGATCAAACCAGATATCCTTGTTTTTCAACGTAGAATCGATCTGAAATTTAATATCCTTGATTTTAGCCAATTCAAAAAACGGATAGCAGGCTTCTCTTATAAAATCCTCGATATTTAAGTATCTGGCCACCAGTTTCAGATTTTCCGTTTCCGCTTTTCTGAAATCGAGCAACTGATTGATCAGCTTCATCAACTGGCTCGTGTTTTTATATATTACCTCAATTTTCTCAATAGCTTCATCCTGAAGTTTATAGGCCTGTGCTTTATGTATCAATTCTTTTAACGGTGCAAAGATCAGCGTGAGAGGCGTTCGGAATTCATGCGAAATATTGGTAAAAAACTGAAATTTCATTTCACTAACCCGCTGATCCTGTTCATGTTTTATCTTTTCAATTTCGAGATTCTTGGCCATTCGAACCTGCTTTACCGCATTCCATCTGATAATCGTTACAATTCCTACTATCAGCATTACATAAAAAACAATAGCATACCATGTTTGCCACATTGGAGGCCTGATGGTAATTTTTAGCTTTCGGGGCTGCTCATTCCAGATATAATTATTGCTTGCCGACTTGATATTCAGGGTATATTCACCGGGCTGCAGGTTATTAAAGTTTACAAAATGCCTTGTGCCGATATAATTCCAGTCTTTATCGAAGTTGTCGAGTTTATAGGCATACTGATTTTTCCCGGAAGCTTTATAATCAAGCGCCGAAAATTCAATCTGAAAATTCTTTTGTCGGTTATTAAGGGTAATTTCAGTGGTATTGTTCAGCGATTTTTCAAGAATGGCATGACTTCCGTTTGATTTTCCAATTTCAACGCGCTGGTTATACAAATTGAGATTCGTTAATACGATGCTGTTCTTGTAATCGCTTTCAACGATCTCGTCCGGATTAAACGAATTTAAACCAAAAGTGCCTCCAAAATAGAGCGTATTATTGAGCCCTTTGCAAAAGGATGTTTCAGAAAAGGTTGTACTTCGAAGACCGTCAATCGTCGTGAAATTGTGGATCTTTTTAGTTTTCAGGTGGTATTTCGAAATCCCGGCATTGGTGCTGATCCAAAGGTTTTGAAAATTATCTTCTGTTATGCCCATAATCTGATTGCCCGACAAGCCATTCTCTTTTGAAATGTAATGCAAAACAGCATTTTTCCCTGTTGTTTCATCCAGATGATATAAACCGGTAGGCGTACCGATCCAAATGTTTTTGTCGCTGCTTTCGTGAAGACAGAATACGATTTTGGGATCAAAATCCTGAGACAATGAAAAATACGTATTAATATTGGTAAAAGTCTCATCATCAGGATTAAAAACAGACAAACCATCATACGTTGCCACCCAGATTCGTTGTTTGGAATCTTTTAGCAGATAACTTACCCGCTCGCTTTGCAACTGCCCGGTGGCGCCGTATTTTTCCTTAAAATTTCTGATATTTCCAAATGCCCCGGCTTTCTTTTCAAGCACAAAAAGACCGCGTTGTTGGGTGCCGATGTAAAGCGTCTGGTCGGTTTCGGCAAAGCTTGTTGCTTTAATAATCTGATCAAATCTTCGGTCATTAAAAAAACCGGAACAGGCAATTAACTCCGGGATTCCATT
>JBFYPZ010000251.1:0-3765 GCA_041303035.1 Flavobacteriaceae bacterium | reverse complement strand
CTTCCGATCTGCCTCTTTCAGATACGAAGGCGTATATTTCCTTTGTAATCGGATTCAGTCCGTATGCGTTGGCTACTATGATAAAGGAGATGAACTCAGGGTCTGTCATAGGCCTGTAGGTTCCATCCTGTTGTTTCTGGCCCCGGCATACTGTAGCCTTGAGTGCTATCTTTAGTGACTCCGGGTCAACCTTGAATTTCTCTGCCATCATCTGTATTGCGTTCTTTGGCTTTGCAAGTTCTTTTGTCATATTATTCCTCCTATTAAATTAAAAAGGGCAGCACCGGCAGGATTAAAGCGGAAACTAAAACCTTGCTCAGTGCTACCCAATACTTTTTGATAAATAAAAAAAGAGCAGTCGACTCTTGATTGCTCATAATCTTTTTTGTTTCTGCTCCGCTTTTTTTATTTCCGCTTTTCATTTTGTTTCCTCTACTAACCATTATGGTTATTTTATTTCTTTTGTCAAGTGAAATCGTATCAACTTTTATTTTTTTTATTTGAGGTGCGACACTTTAAAACATTTTCTGACGATAATAATACTTTTTTCATTTCACAATCTCCCTAAATATATAGGTGTGGGGATTTCCTTCGGGATGGCAGATTTCACCTTCGTTCTCACACATCCATCTTGCATATCTTGTTCCAGATCCGCCCATTATTTTTCTTAATTCACCTTTTATGATTACAGTGTTGTTGCAGAAGTAGTTTTCTATTTCCCAATTATGGACGCATCCATTTTTACTAATTTGTTCACGGATCCAGCATTCCACATATTCCTGTTTGGTTTCAGGTTCTTTCAAATTCAAGTGTAACTGTGTTACCATGGGTTATCTCCTTAATTCTCTTTTATTTCTTTTTTATTTTTTAGTATCTTTTTTAGACAATGTTCGCAAATCGTAACAAAATCATCAATATTTATGTTCCCTGTTTCCTTGCAAGTTTTACACATTACTACTTCTCCAGTATCCCTGTCGTCAAGTGGTGCTGTCTTTATCACATGATACTCCATTTCGCTACCTCTTACTAAGTGGACACAGGCAATTCCTACTTTTTCTTTTTTCACGATGCCTCCTCACTTGTCGTATTTTACTGTCGGCTCTGCCTTGCCTCTGTATTTGGTGTTGTAGCATCTTTGGCACAATTTAACTACAAAACTCCTGGGGACGTGTAGTATGTATTCTTTGACGTCCGGCTTGGGCTGAAAACAATCCTCGCATTTATCCATGTTACTCACCTCCTAATTAAACGCATTACTTTTGAGATTTTGAGTAAGTTAGCAAATTCGCATCCACCCCACCTATCCATACCTATCTTCATTTAAATGCGTTTAATTCCTATTCCCCTACTTTTCCATTAACTTGCTAATTATCTATATAAATATATATATTATGTATTATATTGAAGATAAAAGACAAACAACTCAAAATAACGCATTTATTCAAAATTGGAAGTTTGCAAAATGGGGTTGCTAATCGACTTGCTAATTGCATACTTCCTATTGTTAATTTGTATAATTTGTTATATTTGCAGTTAATTACCATTGGTTCCTATAAATCTAAATGTTTTTGTTGGCTTATCTGCCATCTTAATGGTTATTTCCTCTATTTGGGATTTTTCCTTTAGTGCGGATATAGCGTCATCCAGGTACTTCTGCCTCAAGTGTGTGTTTATTAAGAGTTGGGATTTGGTTGCTGTCTTTGTTGGCATTCGTTTAAGGTACCGGATTACCTTTAGTTCGTCGTTCTCGTGTTGGGTGAATGCGATGTCGTTCTCGCATAAACTCAGGGTATTGACTATTAGCCGGTTGATTATCCCGATTGATGTCTGCATGGTTTTTTCGGTTATTGTTAGTTCGCAAGTGTCGCACGTTTCTACTACTATGGCTATTTTAAGCAAGTATATGTTTAGTCGTGAGAATAGTGGTTGTATGTTGATTTGTACTGCGTCTATTTTGTTGCAGAAATGTATATACCATTCAGAAAACAGTTTTTTTGCACCTTCACTTAGATTCATTTCCGCACAAGTTCCGGTTAATTTTCCTTTTATAAGTTGTATTTCGGTATTTAATTGTGTTTGTAGAAGTTTATTTGGTTTTGGTGGGAATGGATCGTTCCTTAGTTTCCGGTCCGCCTGAATGTATATAAATCGTCCAAGGAATCCGCCTTCCAGGTCTCCTTCCCTAACGGATCCGTTGAACCAGGCTGAAGTGGTTGCCGATATGAGTGATACTACTGGTTTCTGTATACATACACTCTGTCCTTTGGTTGTCCGGCTGTAACTGTCCGGGCAGTCGAATATTTCGGTAAGGAATGCCTTTGTTGAAAGCATGTAGTCCTTTTTAAGTTGGTCTATAAGTGTTTTGAATTCGTAGTAGAAGAATACTCCTTGTGGATATTTAGAGATTACCTCTACGAGTTTTTCGTGTGAAAATTCTGAAGGATACAGGATTGTCGGCTCATTCCATCTTATGAAGCTTGCTCCGATCCCCAGTGCTGTTGATTTTCTGTAGAATGATGATTTTGCGAGGAATATCGCCCAAAAATTTGGGTATATTTCATTTGAGCCATATTGGACATACCGGGTTTTACCTATGAATGCCGCTATTGTGAATATTGCCATGAATGCGTGGAAGTTTGGTGGCGAGTCTGTTACTTCGCTTGCATATTTGTGGTAAAGTTCAATAAAATTTCCCATTACTTGTTCTCCTTAGTAGCCAGTTCGTCACGAACCGGTCGTATCTTTTTTTTCTCCTATTCTCATTTACAGATAACCAGCAATCCATTTTTTTTAATTCGGCTATTATGTCGCAATTAAGCGAGAATGTGTTCCATATTTTATCTATAAAAGCATCCTGGTTCTTTATAGTATTGAAATATTGATTGTCTTTTACATACTTCTTAATCTCTTCCAAGAATATGTTCATTTTGTTTCATCCTTAATGTTTTGCCAGATTGTATCTAATAGTTGATATATGCGTTCTTCATTCACTACGAACACTTCCTTCTTTTCGTTAGAGAAGTACACAATACCGTTTGTGTTGTTGTGTATTGTAAAGTGTTTTTCATTATCTTTTATTGTTATCCCTTCCTTGGGATATGCTCCGGCGGGTATTGGCTTGACGTTTTCCGTTTCGGCACACTTGGGACACAATCTAAGGTTATACAATGGCATATCTACCAAGAAGTATTCTTTTACATCTTTGACTGTCTTACATTTATCACAAGTCATGTTATACCTCCAGTGGTGGGGTCCAGTGGAAGAAGTCGTTATATTCTTCCCAGTCTTTCCTGTAGGTCATACTCTTTACTATTTCTATGATCCGGGAGTATCTGCTTGGGTTTTTCTTTGCCAGGTATATCTTGGCTTTTAGCCTGGACAGTTCTTTAATTTGTTCTATTGTCATATTAGTTCCTCCTCAGGCAGTTCTTCTTATGCTGCCATTACGATCTTGTCAGCTTCAGTGTTGTCCAGTTCATCCAGTAGCATTTGTTCCATCTCACGTTCTCCCATAATCCCTCCCTAAAATAAAAGGCAGGCAGTAGGCACTTGGGGCGCCCACTACCCGCCATATAATAAAAAAGCAGAACATTTTTAATGTCTGCATATATTTAGTTTTGTTTCTTTCCCAAGTTTTCCCCAAGTTTATTTTCATATTATTTCCTTAATCACATTATGCGAATTTTAATTTGATTTGTCAAGGTATATTTTGTCACATCGAAAGATTTATTTTTGTAGATACGACTATTTGATTACTGTCAACTT
>JBFYPZ010000250.1:0-3799 GCA_041303035.1 Flavobacteriaceae bacterium | reverse complement strand
CCATCCCTTAACCAGAATTTTAAAGTGAGAAGTAACTGGGCCCATGCCGTTTCTTCAATTGCTTTCTCTTGAAATTTTTCTATTTTTTCCTGCTTGAAATCGGTGATCTTTATTTCAAGACCTCTAACAAAATTTAAAAATTCTTTGCGTAACCCGGATAACTTTTTTAAGTCCTTTAAGTTTAAATTACCACCATTGAGCGACAGCATGACAAAGCTGCGATTTGCGGCAAGATTCTCAAAAAATGTGTAATAAAAACTAAGCAACTTATTTCGCGCATCAAAACTTTGGTAATCCTCACTTTTTCCTAATACGCTGAGGGTGTTTTCAAAAAAAACCGTAAATATTTCAGATTCCAGTTTCTGTAAGGTTCCGAAATACTGATAAAATTGCTGCTCATCAAAATCCTGTGCTTTGGCTAGGGCATATACAGAAACAGGCATTCCGTGCTCCAAAGTATAATTCATATATTTTGATATGAGATCAGATTTGGATAGATTTTTTCTTTTAACCATATTTTATCAATTTGATGCTGTAAATATACATATTAAATTTATTTTGTTTAACTTTTTTATATTTTATTTAAACAATAATTTAAGCAGCCAAAATATTTGAAAACAAAAAAATCAACTTCCCCCATCTTCAACAAAATCATTGCTGAAAGCATGAGCTGTTTTTTTGTACATTTATACCTTAAAAATTCAACAAAATGAATAAACGTACATTTATAAAGAAATCGCTGCTTGTATCGGCAGGAATAACGATGACTCCTTCAATTTCTATGGCTGAAAGCCTGCCTGAATTGAATGCGTCTGCTGCAAACCTTTTTTCGGGGGATCCTGTTTTTGAATTGCCAAAAATACCCTATGGCTACAATGCTTTTCCCGATACCATTGATCCGCTTACCATGGAAATTCACCACAGCAAACACCACAAGGCTTACACGGATAATCTGAACAAAGCGCTGCTGGAAGGCAATATAAAAGGCAAGAACATAGAGGAAATCATGAGAATGGACAATCTTAGTCCTGCCATACGAAATAATGGCGGCGGATATTACAATCACAATTTGTATTGGGATATTCTAACTCCGGGAGGTACGATGAGTGAAAATATCAGATCCAAAATTTCTCAGGATTTCGGATCAACAGAAGCTTTGTTAAAAGAACTTTCTGAAGCCGGTGCAAAACGGTTTGGTTCAGGCTGGGCCTGGCTCTGTCAGGATCAGAATGGAAAACTTTTTGTTTCTTCTACACCTAACCAGGACAATCCGCTGATGAAAGTAGCTGAGCGGCAGGGTAATCCGGTTTTGGGAATAGATGTATGGGAACATGCCTACTACCTGAAATATCAGAACAGGCGCACAGAATATCTTCAAAATATTTTGAAAATAATAAACTGGGAAAAAGTTGCCGCTAAAATGGTATAGTTCTTAATAGCAATAAATACTTTTTTTTTTGCTAAACAGGTGTTTTTTTTTAAGATAAAACCAAACGATATCAATTTAATCAAACAAAAATTTCAATATGTACCAACCAGACAACAAGCGTTACGCAGAGATGGAATACCGCCGCTGTGGAAAAAGCGGATTAAAATTGCCGGTACTATCCCTGGGCCTGTGGCACAATTTTGGCGATGTTGATGTTTTTAGCAACTTTCAGAAGATCATCTGGAAGGCTTTTGACTTTGGGATCACCCATTTCGATCTGGCCAACAACTACGGACCTCCGCCCGGCTCGGCCGAAAAAAACTTCGGTCTGATACTAAAAAGTGATTTTCAGAATTATCGCGACGAGCTGATCATCTCAACAAAGGCAGGTTATGACATGTGGCCCGGACCCTATGGCGAATGGGGTTCCAGAAAATACCTGCTTTCCAGTCTCGATCAAAGTCTGAGGCGTATGCAACTGGAATATGTGGATATTTTCTATTCACACCGCCCGGATACGGATACACCGCTCGAAGAAACCATGGGTGCACTGGATCAGGCAGTTCGCAGCGGAAAAGCATTATATGCCGGTATCTCCAACTACCCTGCCGAACTGACTGCCCGTGCTTCAAAGATCCTGAAGGAACTCGGTACCCCCTGCATAATACACCAACCCAAATATTCCATGTTAGAACGCTGGGTTGAAAAAGGCTTGCTTGAGGTACTCGAAACTACAGGTATGGGCTGTATCGCATTTTCACCGCTGGCTCAGGGCTTGCTCAGCAATAAATACCTGGGCGGAATTCCCGATAATTCCAGGGCTGCAAAGGCCCATGGGGCGCTTAAATCAACGCAGATCACACCGGAAATACTAACGAAAATAACAGCACTCAATACTCTGGCAGAAAAGCGCGGACAGTCACTCGCGCAAATGGCCATAGCCTGGCTGCTCAGGGATAATCGGGTCACATCGGTACTTGTAGGAGCAAGCAGCGTTAATCAACTTGAAGACAGTCTGCAGACATTAAAAAAGACAGACTTTAACCGGGATGAGTTAAAACAGATAGAGCAGATCCTTACCTGAATTTGTACTTGCTCGTTAAATTTAACGCTTGGATACAGAATCAGGAAAACCGGTCGATCTTTATTGGGGTTTAATTAGAATTTTAAGAATTATTACCCTTGTGTTTGCAGCGGCAAACTTTTATTTTTTAATAAAAATTATCAGGATATCGAAAATCCCGGATTTAGTTACATATGAAGAGAATTTTTTTTATGCCATTTCTTATCCTGTGTCTGCTGCACATCAGTGTTCAGGCACAACAGGATAAAAGCGCCTTTGTTACAGTTGAGAAAGGCCAGTTTAAAGTTGAGGGAAAACCCTATTATTATATAGGTACTAATTTTTGGTTTGGTGCCATACTCGGCTCGGAAGGCCGCGGAGGTAACCGCGAACGCCTGCTAAAAGAACTGGATCTGATGAAACAGCACGGCATTGACAACCTCAGGGTTCTGGTGGGTGCCGAAGGTCCTGATAATATAGAATTCAGAACTACACCTGTACTGCAAACCAAACCTGGTATTTACAACGACACTTTACTGACCGGACTGGATTTTCTCCTGATGGAAATGGGAAAGCGCAAAATGAAGGCCATACTTTTTTTAAACAACAGCTGGGACTGGTCGGGCGGACTTGTTCAGTATTTGAATTGGAACGGATACCCAAATCCTCCTGTCCTGGGCGAAGAAAACGGATGGGTTAAATACCAGGCCTATACTACACAATTCTATACCTGTGATCCCTGTAAAAAACAATTTCAGGATCATATTCGTTTTATTTTAGGCAGAACCAATCGGTATACAAAAAAAGCCTACACGGATGATCCCGCGATCATGGCCTGGGAAATTGCCAATGAACCAAGGGTTTTTTCTAAAAAGAATAAAACAATTTTTGAATCGTGGATCAGGGAGACTTCCTCTCTTATCAAATCCCTTGACAAAAACCATCTCGTTACTACCGGGTCAGAGGGAGAAATGGGAAGTGAAAATGATATGGAACTTTTTACGCGAATTCATGCAGGTTCTGAGATCGATTATCTGACCATACACATCTGGCCTAAAAACTGGAGCTGGATCAAAGCTGATTCCATTGCTCAAACCCTTGAAAGCGCCATCATGAAAACTGATGGGTATATAGCAAACCATGCCCTTCTAGCCCGGCAATTAAACAAACCCCTTGTCATTGAAGAATTTGGTTTGCCGCGTGATCAGCATAAATTCAGTTTGGATGCTCCTACAACAAACAGGGACCGTTATTACGCCAATATTTTTGAAAAGGTCCTGAGCAGCACAAAGAAAAATGGAATCATC
>JBFYPZ010000249.1:0-3818 GCA_041303035.1 Flavobacteriaceae bacterium | reverse complement strand
GTCAATAGAAAATACATTCGAATTCATATCGTACATCTCCTGTTTTGTGATCTCGAAAATATTCTCTTTTCCAAACAGATCAACAAGAAACTGGTATTCTTCCTCCACCAAAAAACCGTTCTTATGAATGATCGCTTTCCCTTTACCAAGGGGCTGAAAACAACAATCCAGATGCAAGGCATTCTCTCTGGCCTCGGTATTGGATTTCCTGAGTTCAAATTTTACGACCTTCTTTTCGGGAAACAAATCCTGTAAAAATTGTATAGCAGCCTTGTTGGTGCGGGCTGTGATATAGTCTTTATAATCTTTCCCCGTATAGGTTCCAACAAAAATATAACCATTCCAGGGCATCACATCACCACCTTCAATATGCACTTCTGCCGGTGGTGTAACCACCTTTTTCGGATCGATCTGTTTAATGATATATTCGATAGAAACCAACTCTTCTTCCCTGTCCGGCAAAATATTGGATTTGATGAACCTATCTTCAATCACAAAACCGATATCGCGGGCAAAGATCTGGTTTACGCCCGACATCACTTCAGGCCGGAATACCTTTACCCCATACTTCTCCAATACCTTTCTGAAACCATCCAGCTCGCTCACCATATCGATCTCTGACGGATAGGTACCTGCCAATACGTGTTCGCGCGATTTAGGATCATAGCAATCATCCAAAGCCGGGGTCGGACCGTTATCATCAGCAATACCTAAAACCACAGCGTGCAGTCTGGATATCTCATCTGTTATATGCAATTGTAGCTTCTGCAAAGCGTTTGATTTATCACAAATTTAAGCAAAAAAAATCGCAAACCGTTTTTTTCGATTTGCGATTCAGTGGTATGACAATTCTTATTTATCTTTTTTCCATGGGAACAAAGGCACGCAAGGGGTAACCGGTATACAACTGACGAGGCCTTCCAATAGGCTCCTTGTTCAGGCGCATTTCTTTCCATTGTGCGATCCATCCGGGCAGCCTGCCTATGGCAAACATCACGGTGAACATCTGTACGGGTATACCCAAAGCGCGGTAAATGATGCCGGAATAGAAATCTATATTCGGATATAATTTTTTCTCAATAAAATAAGGATCTTCCAATGCCACTTTTTCCAGATGTTTTGCAATGGCCAAAACAGGATCCTCAGTACCCAATTCATCAAACAGATCATCAGCTGCCTTTTTGATGATGCTGGCACGCGGGTCAAAATTCTTGTATACCCTGTGTCCGAAGCCCATCAGTCGGAACGGATCATCTTTGTCCTTGGCTTTGTCTATGTATTTATCAACATTTCCGCCATCGGCCTGAATGGCCTCGAGCATTTCAAGTACAGCCTGATTGGCACCACCGTGCAGCCTTCCCCAAAGAGCAGAAACGCCGGCAGAAACAGAAGCGAACAATCCGGCCTCAGATGAGCCAACGATCCTAACTGTTGAAGTGGAACAGTTCTGTTCATGATCGGCATGTAAAATCAACAATTTATCTAATGCTTTTACAGCAACCTCATTCGACTTATACTGATCCGTAGGAACCTTAAACATCATGGCCAAAATATTCTCCACATAACCCATGGAATTATCAGCATAATTGCGTGGCTTGCCTTCTGTCTGACTCATAGCCCAGGCTGCCAGCACAGGGAATTTTCCAAGGATCTTTACAATGGCCTCATACAGGGCATTGGGATCCTGCACATTTACGGTAATCGGATTAAATGCTGTAAGGGCACAGGTCATCGAAGAAAGAATTCCCATAGGATGGGCTCCTTTTGGGTAACCACCTATGATCTTCTTCATCTCCTCATTCAACAATGAATTTTTCTTGATGTCCTTTTCGAATTTTTCTGATTGCGCTTTGGTTGGAAGCTCACCGAATATAAGCAGATAAGCCACATCCAAAAAGTTGGACTTACTGGCCAACTCTTCTATAGAATAGCCTCTGTGCCTCAGTATTCCCAGCTCTCCGTCCAAAAAGGTTATTTTACTCTCACAGGATCCGGTATTCTTGAAACCGGTATCCAGTGTGATCGCACCTGTAGCACTGCGAAGATTTTCGATATCAATGGCTATTTCATTTTCTGATCCTTTTAATAATGGAAACTCATAAGTCTTCCCGCTTATTTCTAATTTGGCTGTATCTGACATGTTATATTTTGATTATAAATTGAAGCACTAATCTACAAAATTAAAATAAATAGTATGTAAGGAAAGTTGCAAACAAGGCATAAAAAATCCCGCTGTTTTTGCGGGATCTTTAAAAATTTATTTTTTAACCTTAAAAGCCTTGAGTTGCGGATAATAAGCAACCTCATGCAGGTCCTCTTCTATCCTGAGCAACTGGTTGTATTTCGCCATACGGTCACTTCGCGAAGCAGAACCCGTCTTGATCTGCCCGGTATTCAGGGCAACAGCCAGATCGGCAATGGTATTGTCTTCCGTTTCTCCGGAACGATGCGACATAACTGAAGTATATCCGGCATTATGGGCCATATTCACTGCGGCGATGGTTTCTGTTAAGGTACCTATCTGATTTACTTTGATCAGGATAGAGTTTCCAATTCCTTTTGCAATTCCTTTTGCCAGGATCTCTACATTGGTTACAAACAAATCATCACCAACCAATTGCACCTTGTCTCCGATCTTTTCAGTCAGGTATTTCCATCCGTCCCAGTCATTCTCATCCATACCATCCTCAACGGAAATGATCGGGTATTTTGAAACCAGTTCAGCCAGGTAATCTACCTGTTCTTTACTGCTTCTTATTTTTCCGGTAGCGCCTTCGAATTTGGTATAATCGTACTTGCCGTTTTCATAAAATTCAGATGCAGCGCAATCCAGTGCCAGCATCACTTCATCTCCCGGTTTGTAACCTGCCTTTTTAATAGCTGATAAAATGGTTTCAACCGCATCCTCTGTTCCTTCAAAAGTAGGTGCAAAACCACCTTCATCACCAACCGCAGTACTTAAATTTCTGTCGTGCAGGATCTTTTTTAAGTTGTGGAAGATCTCTGTTCCCATTTGCAGGGCATGGCTAAAGCTTTTGGCTTTTACCGGCATGATCATAAACTCCTGGAAAGCGATGGGCGCATCAGAGTGCGAACCTCCGTTTACAATATTCATCATGGGCACCGGCAAAGTATTTGCACTCACACCTCCGATATACCTGTACAAAGGCATTCCCAATTCATTGGCAGCAGCTTTAGCCACAGCAAGAGAAACACCCAGAATGGCATTGGCACCCAGTTTTGATTTGTTGTGGGTTCCGTCCAGTTCGATCATCAGTTTATCAATACCGTTTTGTTCAAAAACAGAAATACCGATTATTTTTTCAGCAATGATCTCATTTACATTTTCTACTGCTTTTAATACGCCTTTTCCCATAAAATCCTTACCTCCGTCGCGCAATTCAACAGCTTCGTGTTCTCCGGTGGAAGCACCTGAAGGAACAGCAGCCCGTCCCATTACACCATTTTCCGTGGTAACATCAACCTCTACTGTTGGATTCCCTCTGGAATCAAAAATTTGTCTTGCATGGATATCAACTATTATGCTCATATTTTTTTATTTATTTTTATTAATCTGTAAATTTAGTGAACTCTTCACTCTTTTTAAAGTCTTTTATGGGAATTATGCTCAAACGATTTCGACATGTGCTTACTGCCAAATTCGGTTATTACACTTTTGCCAGCTGCATATTCTCGATGAACTGATCAAACAGATACGAGGAATCATGCGGCCCCGGACTCGCTTCCGGATGGTATTGCACAGAAAAACAATTTTTATTCTTCATGCGCATGCCTGCCAGGGTGCCGTCGTTGAGGTG
>JBFYPZ010000248.1:0-3834 GCA_041303035.1 Flavobacteriaceae bacterium | reverse complement strand
CCCAGTTCCAGTGAGGCAGGATATGTATGGTAGTCACTTCCGGTTTCCAGTAGCTTTTATACAAAAAATACCTGTCTTTTGGGATTCCACTAAGGTCAACAATACCAAAATAAGAACTTCTGGATGCCTGTGCATCACCCAAGCCATTATTTTTTGCCCACAAATTGGTGTATGGCTCCGGTTCGCCGAGGTAATCAAAACCAGTCCATACAAATTCACCTGCAACATACGGTTCTTCCTGCTGCCACATAAAATCATCATCTGAAATTTCAGCCCACGAGGGAGCATTCAGGTCATAGGAACTCACCTGAAGCGATTTTGTGTAATCTGTCTTTTTTTCAGGTAGCGGAAATTCATAAAAGCCGCGTGTACTCACCGTAGAAGCAGATTCGGTGATGATGACAGGCTTGTTGGGTTCCATTTGCCTCGCAAGACCATACCTTCGGCCATAATTCCAGCAATGCACATCGTACAGGTCAAAATGCCTCATTTTTGCACTTTCTTTCTGGTCATTGACCATGGTTACCGGCCGTGAATGGTCATGCAGTTTTACCTGACTGATCATGGTCTGTAATTTTTGAAAACCATTGTTTAGGTTCCATTGAACTTCTCCCATTTCATTGCCTACACTCCACAAAAAGATGGAAGGATGGTTTCTGTCGCGGGTGATGAAATTTTTGATATTCCGCTGCGCAAAATCCTCAAAATCAGTTGTATCCGTAATATCCGCTTTGCCATCGTATTTGTCAAATACTTCATCAATTACCAATAAACCCATTTCATCGCAAAGATCTAACAATTCCGGGGCCGGAGAATTATGACTCGTTCTGATAGCGTTACAGCCCATTTCTTTCATAATTTCCAACTGCCGCTGCATCGCCCTGTAGTTAAACGCAGAGCCCAGGGCACCCAGGTCATGGTGCAGGTTTACCCCTTTCAACTGCACCCTTTTGTCATTTACATACAATCCGTGATCAGCGGTAAACCTTATCTCACGCACGCCAAAAGTTGTTTTTGTAGCATCGAGCAGCTTGTTATTGCTATAGACTTCTGTACCCATCACATAGAGATGGGGATGCTCAGTATCCCATAGCAGCGGATTGGATAGTGTGATCGTATTTTCGGCAACCCTATGGCTGTTCGCGGGAATAATTATTGTATCACGCTGTTCTTTTAGTACGCTGTTTTCTTTTGAATAAATGGTATTCTTTACAATAATCTCTTTTTGTTCATTGGAAGTATTATTTATGCTGGTACTAGTTCTTACATCAGCATAATGCGGTTTTATGATGGGTGTTGTGATATGGGTTCCCCAAAGCTCGGCGTGCACCGGATCAACAGCTATCAACTGTATTTTTCTGTAAATACCAGCGCCAGGGTACCATCTGCTGTCGTGTTTTCTTGTATCCACATGCACAGCCAGCATGTTATCTGCGTCATATTTGATAAATTCTGTAATGTCAAGATAAAAGGAATTGTAGCCATAATCCCAGCTTCCTGCAAGTTTCCCGTTTACATATACCTTAGGAAATGCCATGACGCCATCAAAAAGCAAATAAATGCGTTTGCCTTTGTCCTGATCAGAAAGAGGCAGTTTTTTTCTGTACCAGCCTTCTCCTTTCCAGGGCAGCTTGCCGGTATTTCCGTCGCCCTCCTTTATAAATGGCCCTTCAATAGCCCAATCGTGGGGAATGGAAATATTTTGCCAACCGGAATCATCAAAATTCGTTTGAAAAGCCATATCACTGTTTCCTTTAAAAAATTTCCAACCACTGTTGAGCTCGGTAACCTTCCGTTGCGATATTGTTAACTGAGATATAAAAAGTAGTATCAGAAAACTTACAAAAAATTGTTTTGGGCACATGTCAGCAGGTTTTTGAATAACTTAAATATAACTTGAAATATAGCTTTAGGGTTTCTCAGTCTTATAATTGATTATGTTCTCAGCCATCCCTTCAAAAACGAAATAATGAAAGGGCAATACGCTGTACCAGTAAAGTCTGCCCCAGAGTCCGCGGGGCCTGAAGGTAGCTGTTTGTTGCAAATAGGATTTCTTTTCTTTTTCTATAATTCTGAATTCCAGCCAGGCCTCACCCGGCAATTTCATTTCGGCATAGAGCAAGAGCCTTTTATTGGGTTTATCGGCTGCCAGTACACGCCAGAAATCCAGCGTATCCCCGGTATTAATCTCACTGGCGTGGGTTCTGCCCCGTCTAAGACCGACCCCTCCAAAAATTTTATCCATATGACCTCTGATATTCCACAACCAGTTTCCGTAATACCAGCCCCTTTCTCCTCCTATCGCCCAGATATTGTTAAGGATCTGGTCCGCATTTCCGGAAATAGCTTTGACCCGTTCATCTTTATAACAACCATTGGTTGGCACATTGATATGAGAAAGCAGGGTATCATTCTGGTAACTCGACACCAGTGAATCTTTCCAGCTCGAGATCACATCATCCTGCTCTATTCTCTGAAAGGCCCGTTCAACGGCTTGCTTGTAGTTAAGCAGGTGTATGTTTAACATTTCGTTCAGATCGTTTTTTTTGGCCACTACTTCCACTTTCATGCTGTTGACCAGATTTACCGCAAGTTTGTAGGAAGTGCTGGTAACGAAATAAAGCCAGTACGAAGAAATTCTGGGAGTCATCACCGGAATGGTGAATATGTACCTTTTCAAGCCGCGTACTTCTGCAAACTGAAGCAACATTTCTTTATAGGTGAGTATATCCGGACCTCCAATGTCATATGACTGATTAAAGGTATCTTTCCTTAACAGCACCCCTGCCAGGTATTCAAGCACATTTCTAATGGCAATGGGCTGGGTTTTGGTGTTCAGCCATTTTGGGGTCACCATTATCGGTAATTTTTCAACGAGATCGCGGATAATCTCAAAAGAGGAGCTACCTGAGCCCACAATAATCCCTGCTTTAAGTGAAGTAACAGGAATACCCCCGGATCGCAGTATGTCATCCACTTTTTTTCTTGAAGCGAGGTGTTTGGACAGTTTTTCCTCATTGGTAATTCCTCCCAGATAAATGATCTGTTTTGCCCCTGTTTGCTGAACCAGGGTTACAAAATTTCTGGCTGAAAGTTCTTCCAGTTTTTCAAAGCTCGCCGTATTGTCACTCATCGAATGTATGAGGTAATAGGCGGCGTCTATTTCTTTTATTTTGGCATTCGGTATTGATTCTTTTAAAAAGTCAACTTCATAAATGGATATTTTCGAATTGCTGTAAAATCCGTCTTTTGGAAATCTTTTTTCATCCCTTACACAGCATACCACTTCATGCCCCTGGTTTAACAAAACCGGCAAAAGTCTTTTCCCGATATAACCATTTGCACCTGTTAAAAGTATTTTCATTCCTTTTCTTTTTGATTGAATTATTTACAACAGTTCCTGTAAATTGATTTCGTCAGGCCTAGTACGAAGTTAAGCATTTCTGAGACTTCTTTTTTGCTTTTTAAGGTGGCTAAGGTTCCGGTTTCGTGGGCCGAATAATTATTTCTTCCGCCTCATCAGTATTTCAAGTCCAATATGAACAAGGTAAATGGCTTACCAAAAAAATATTAGGCAAGCATTTGAAACTCTAAATTACACTGTAGATTAATAATATGCCAATTATAAATGAAAAAGGTGAAATTATTTGAAAGTAGTAAGGCTTCAGAATATCTGCAGCTTTTAATGAAAAATTATGATGAATTTGTCGTGGCACGAAATACAAAATGAAAGATGTGATCAGCATAAACCAACCGAAAATTTTAAAAACATCAGGATATTTTGAAATGTCAGCTGACAAAATCAATGCGACTGCCGGTATGATTCGCAAGGAA
>JBFYPZ010000247.1:0-3839 GCA_041303035.1 Flavobacteriaceae bacterium | reverse complement strand
ATGGGTACTCCCTTCAATACCGATCCCCAGGGACATTTATATGCAACAGCATATGGTTGGGGAGGTTTGCCGATAGCAGATGCGGGTTATTTGGACCTGGTAAACAATACTAAGATAGAAAATGGCAAATGTCTTCCTTCTAAAGTTACCTTTAAACCAGCAGACCTCAATTATGATAAAGGAGGATTCTGGTCAATCACAACCTATAATGTGGAGGGATGGTTAGCAGAAGATAAGGCTTCCATTTCAAATAGCACAGCGGTACCTAATGCTGATGGTACCTATACTATCCATTTTAATAATCCAAACGAGAAAAACAACATTAATACGCCAACACCCTTTTCTGCCTTGCTTAGGTCTTATGTACCTGTAAGTAAAAATTCTATTATTGATTTTTTAACTGCAAATAATGGCAAAATGGTCATTGAATAATGTTCATGCTATTGTCATATAGAGCCAACTTGTTCGTAAAATATATTTTAATAAAAAAGATGAAAATGAAAAACACAATTTTAGGTTTAGGAATCATAACAATTATGATTGCATCTGCCTGTAATAACACTCCAAAAGAACAGGAGAAGGATACCAAAACTGATGAAGTGAAAATAGATTCCACCGCGTCAACCTTTGATGTAAATAACCCAAGTGAATGGCCGGTGAAATTTGCAGATTTTGGTTTTACGCCAGAAACCTATGCGCAAGCCGAATCGTATTCTTTTATGAAGGACTTTATTGGCAGGAGTGGTGTAAATAATTTCTTCCATTTCAAAACATTATCAAAAATGGAAGATCATTGGGTGGTGTCACCAAACAATGATGTGTTATACTCGCTTGCTATTGTAGATGCAACCGATGATTTCACTTTAATTGTTCCGCCGGTTAAAGGTGATAGAGTAATGTCCGTTCAAATGATTGATGCCAATCATTTTACACCAAAGCATTTTTATGGTGCCGGAGAATATAAATTCCCAAAAGGAACTTTTAATACACCCCAAATTGCCGTGGGCATAAGAGTGGAAGTTAATGGTACAGACCCAAAGGATATAACCTATGTAGCAAATCAAGTTCAACCGAAAATGAAGATCATTGCCAGATCTTCAAAGAATCATATTCCAACTATTGATACGGCGAATATGGTAAAACTGCGCAAAGCTTTATTGCCCTATTATGAAAAACTACCCAATTCGTTTGGAGGAATGACTAAAAATGCTTCAGAAGTTAAAGATGAATGGTTCAGACAACTTTGTACTGCAGGCGCATGGGGCTTATCTGAAAACGAGCATGCCATGTATGCCATTTATGCTCCCGGATTAAAGGCCGACAAAGCTTATACTGCGACTTATCAAGTGCCACCACAAAATGGATTTTGGTCTATTACTATGTATGATGCTGATAAGTATTTAGTAAGTAACGACAGAAATATCATCAACAAATACAATGTAAAAATGAATCCGGATGGTAAGACGTTCACAGTTTATTTTGGAAGCAAAGAGCAATGCGGCGACGTTCCAAATAGACTTGACATTGTAGATGGTTGGAATTTTTTAATGAGGGCTTACAAAGCAGATGTGGAGGCATTTAAGAAATACGAAATGCCAGAGGTAATAGAATATAAAAAGTAAAATGCCACCAACATCGTATTGGCAATAGTGAGGGTTGAGAGTTGTGAACTTAGCATTGGTAGTGCTATGGAGCATTTGTGCAAATGATGGGCTGACGATTTTCAAATACCATACCATCTCCAATACGCAGCCGTAAGCGAAAATGCCCTCGGCACACAAATAAAGTACTGCGTGCTTTTTTTGCTATTTTCGTAAAAGTCTCGCAGTACTACTGTATATTCGTTGCCTGCGGCACTATCCGCTGATGCCAGATAGAACGAATATGCGTCTAATGGTTATTTGTTACTTATCAAAGCAGCGCTTTCAAGGCAAAGGCCATATCCGCGTGACCATTAGCAGTAATTTAAAAACAACAAAAATGAAAAGACTTAAGTCCATAATTTTGATGATGTTTTTTACAACGATATCATTCGGTCAGGTTTCAAATGAAACCGAAAAAACACGTATTAAAAATTTAGTAATTGAATCTTTTGACGAGATATGGTCTACATTAAATTCTAAAAACATTGATAAATACTATACAAAAGACTTCCTGCTTTTGGAAAACGGAGAAGTTTGGAATAACGATTCTATTGCAAATTATTTGGATAAGGCCATACTTCGGAAACCAAATCCAAAACGAATGAATACAATTGAAATTATTGAAATTAAAGTCGAAAACAGAATAGCCTGGGTTGCATACCAAAACTATGCGACATTCTCAATAGATAATAAAATCATTAGAAAAGCTCATTGGCTGGAAAGCGCAACGGCAATTTTAACAGAGAATGGATGGAAACTGGAGATGCTTCACTCAACCCGAATTAAAAATGAATAAAAATTACTGCTAAGAGTTTTGCCTGTTACACAAAGTATTTAACGAATATGCGTCTAATGTTTATTTGTTACTTATGAAAGCTGCGCTTTCAACGCAAACGCCATATACACTGGACCGTTAGCGAAAATGCCTTCGGCACGCAAAAAACGTGCTGCGTGCTTTTTTTTGTTATTTTCGTAAAGGTCTTGCAGTAGGAGAGACCGTTTGCAGCAAACGCCGCAAACGACACAATATATAACAAATAGTCAATGCAAATTTTTTGTATGATTGACTTGAACAGAGAACAGGAAATAATATCTAAGCACTAAAAAATGGATATGCACAAAATTCAAATCATAGAAACCATTGTGGCATTGGTTGGCTACATAGCTGTACACTTCATAACTAAAATATTTATCAATAACACACTTAAAAAAACCCAATTGCAGCGAGGCAGAAGAAAAATAATTGTCAAAGCAGTTCACCTTTTTTCTTTCCTAACCTTAATCATTTTGTTATCTGCAGTTTGGGGACTTGAACAAAGTGAAATTGCTGTTTTCGTTGGAACATTCTTAACAGCCTTAGGTATCGCTTTTTTTGCTCAATGGTCATTACTCTCAAATGTTACATCAAGCCTGTTATTGTTTTTTAATCATCCCATAAAAATTGGAGATAAATTAAAGGTATTAGACAAAGATTACCCTTTTGAAGGAGAAGTCACTGATTTGACTTATTTTTTTGTGCATCTTAAAACAGAAAGTGGGGAGATAATAACCATACCAAATTCGCTTTTATTGCAAAAATCAGTTTCGGTTATGGAAAATAATAATATTTCAAAAACTTAATGAGACAAGCATAATCAATAATAATTATTCTTTTCTATCGCCAAGCAAACTGTTTTGCCGCACCCTAAAAGACAACCGCTAAAAATAGAAATGACATAGAAAGATGGAAAATTTTGACCGCAAAAAACATTGGGAAAATATTTATGAGACAAAGGAACTGAAAGACCTTAGTTGGTTTCAGCCGACACCAGAAACTTCATTGGACTTCTTTAAACAATTCAACATGCCGACAACTGCAAAAGTGATTGACATTGGCGGTGGCGACAGTTTTTTAGTTGACCAATTACTCAATTTGGGTTACCAGGACCTTTCTATTCTCGACATTTCAGCGGCTGCCATTGACAGAGCAAAACAAAGACTTGGCGACAGAGCAAAAGGTGTAAAATGGATCGTTGCTGATGCAGCGACTTTCAAGCCGACAGAGAAATATGACTTTTGGCACGACCGGGCCGCGTTTCACTTTTTGACAGACGAACAAGAAATTTCCAACTATTTAGAAACGGCCCAACAAAATATCAACCCGAAAGGAGTACTGGTAATCGGTACATTTTCTGAACAAGGACCGAAAAAATGTAG
>JBFYPZ010000246.1:0-3840 GCA_041303035.1 Flavobacteriaceae bacterium | reverse complement strand
ATCAATAATAACCGGATTTTTTAACAATTTCTTGACTTGTTCCAGATCAATATTTCGAAAAAGATCCCATTCGGTTGCAATAACCAGCGCTTCACATCCCTCCACGGTTTTATAAGGATCGTCAAAAAATTGAACATTTGTTAGTTCTTTTTTGGCATTTTCCGAGGCAACCGGATCATAAGCCCTTATACTTGCGCCATGCTCCTGAAGACGACGGATAATTTTTATGGCCGGGGACTCTCGGATATCATCGGTTTTAGGTTTAAATGAAACACCCCAGATTGCAACGGTGATACCTTCAATGGGCATAACGGACTGGAGCTTTTCAACCACAATCGTATTCTGCTTTTCATTAATACGATCCACTGCCTCAAAAAGGTCGGCATCGCAACCATATTTTTTCATTGTGGCTATAAGGGCTTTAACATCTTTTGGAAAACAACTTCCGCCATATCCGATTCCGGCATGAAGGAACCTTGCACCAATACGGCTATCCAGACCTATACCTTTGGCCACTTGGGCAATATCCGCACCTGCCTTTTCACATAAAAGGGAAAGCTGGTTCATAAAACTGATTCGGGTGGCGAGCATGCAGTTGCTGGCATACTTAATAATCTCTGCGCTGCGAATATCGGTTAACATTATAGGCCGTCCGGTTCTGGCAAGAGATCGGTAGAGCGAAGTCATTATCTTTTCAGCTTTCGGGCTATTGGTGCCGATAATTATTCTATCGGGGTTTTCAAAGTCTTTGACTGCTGCACCTTCCCTTAAAAACTCCGGGTTTGAAACCACATCAAAATCGAGAGGTTGTTGCTGGTTTTCCTTGATAATCATTCGAACCATATCTGCAGTACCTACAGGTACCGTGCTTTTATTGACCACTACCTTATAATCATTCATATAGAGCCCGATAGCCGCAGCCACACTTTTTACGGCAGAAAGGTCCGCTTCACAGCCGGTACCCGTGGGCGTCCCCACACAAATAAAAATGACATCCGATTCCTCGATAGCCTTTTTTGAATCGGTTGTAAAAACAAGCCTTCCGGCTTTAAGATTTGTTTTAAAAATTTCTTCAAGACCGGGCTCATAAATAGTCATGCGACCATTTTTTAACATTTCGATCTTTGTTTCATCAGTATCAAGACAAATGACATCGTTACCCAAACTAGCAAAACCGGTCCCTGATACAATACCCACATATCCGACACCCACCATGGTTAATTTCATTTCTTCAGTTGCTCCTGTTTTTAAAGTTGCCGATCATATTCGTTGATTTTTTTGATACCAATCATTGGTAATAATCAAACCTTTTTCGATAGAATAGCGCGGGCTAAAATTCATTATGGTTTTGGCCGATTCTATGCTTGCCACCGAATGTTTGATATCACCCTTTCTGGAAGGAACATATTGCGGTGACAACCGAATTTGGTTTATACGGCAGATTAATTCCCATAACTGATTTATGGAAATTTGGCTACCGGTGCCTACATTAAAAGCCATTCCAGCTGCTTGATTGTTTTTAGCCGCCAGAATATTTGCCAGAACAACATCGGCTACAAAAATAAAATCCCGTGTTTGATCGCCATCGCCATATATATAAGGTGATGTTGTTGCTGCCGCCTTGTTCATAAATATTGAAATGACACCCGAATAAGGCGACGAGGGATCCTGCCTGGGACCGAAAACATTAAAATACCTGAGGCAAACGGTTTCAACTCCATACAAGTCATTGTAAATGCAGGCATAATTTTCTCCGGTTACTTTCTGAACTGCATAAGGACTTTGGGGTTTCGAACACATTTCTTCATGTTTTGGCAATCCCGGAGCATCCCCATAGATGGCGCTCGAGCTTGAAAAAATAAACCGTCTTACTTTATTTTTCCTGCATGCTTCCAAAACATTGAGCGTGCCGACTTCGTTTATTTGCGATGAAGCAACCGGCTCTTGCACGGTTTGATTAACAGATACCATCGCCGCCATGTGATAAACCAGATCACAATCCCTGAGAATCTTAATCAAGAGGTCAAGGTTCCGTATGTCTCCCGGCACAAATTCGATGCGATTTTCAACACTCGTCAGATTAGAAAGTTTTCCGGATGAAAGGTTGTCGAATACAATTATTCTGTGCCCGAGGCTCGCCAGGGAATCAACCAGGTGAGACCCGATAAAACCTGCACCTCCGGTGACAAGAATTTTCAATGTTTTATTTTCATTTTTTTTCAATACAATTATCACCTTCTCTAAAGAGAAAAAACCATAACTGTTATCAATAGTCGGCTAAAAAAACCGATTATTTATTTTCAAACAGATACGGGTACGTCAAGAAAATTTTGCAGTATCATAATGAAGCCTGCCATTATACCAGCTTTAACAAAGCCATCGGTTTCAAGATAATAATAGGAAACAGCTAGTCCGATATATCCCAAATTCCCGTGAAATGAGCTTTGAATAAAGCTTCCCAGTTGTATTTTTTTAATCCTGGAAAAAATACCTGTCAACCAGGCAATAAAAAACACCACGGATAGACAAACCAGGCTGATTGCTAAAACTGTGGGATTAAATAGGATTTTAAATGATCCTTGGTAGATAGATCTAAAAATCATCGCCGGGATTGCCCAATAATAAACAAGACGATTGGCAGGGCCAATGAACTCAGCGGGAAGAAACCCCTTCACATTTGCAATCCATCCCAAAGCAATAATGGCAAAAATTGGAATAATGGTTGTTGCGATAGCCATAAGAAACTTTTATACAGGTTGGGAATTTGGATGGCAATGATTAGATTTTGACCTTTTTGAGTTGACTCGGCCTTTTTTGTTTTTATTATGCGCTTTAAACGATCCTAATAAAACTATTGTTACATTTAAATAATTGCCATGAAAAAATATATTGATTTAAAACTTTATGCCACACTGAAAAAGTTTTCACCTCCATCGCCGGAACAATATCCTGTTGAACCCGGCGCTACGGTTCTTTCCTTAATAGAAAAACTGGGTATACCATCCAACCAGGCCAAGCTGATTTTTATTAATGGAGTTAAATGTGAATTGACCGATCCTCTGCAGGGTGGAGAACGAGTTGGTATATTCCCGCCTGTTGGAGGTGGTTGATGAAAACCGAAGCTCTGATCAATTACGTCCGGGAAAAAGCATTTAAAGCTTTTTATCCCGACGGAACCCCCTACTGGGGTTTATCCGTTAATCAGGTGGTGTTTATGGAAAAAACATTAGCTGTTTCCGCCAAAAAAATCGAGATTACTGCTCTTGAAAACAGTATCATTCCTGAACGCTATGTCAGAAATTTCAAGGCATTTTCAAAAGATGACCAAATAAAATTGCTGCGATCTGCTGTCGCTGTGGTCGGCCTGGGCGGGTTGGGAGGAGGTGTCATCGAGATTCTGTCAAGAATAGGTATCGGAACGCTTATCCTCATAGATGGAGATGTTTTTGAAGACACCAATTTAAACCGCCAATTGTTAAGCTCACAGGACCGCATCGGGACATCAAAGGTTTTAGCAGCGGCGGAAAGAGTCAAAGAAATTAATAGCTCCGTAACCATTACTATCCATAAACAATTTCTGGATGAACAAAATGCCCCGGCTTTTCTTTCACAAGCCCAAGTCATTGTAGACTGCCTCGACAGTATATCAACACGATTTATTGTCCATGACGCCGCTAAAAAACTAAAAAAGCCATTGGTATCATCGGCGGTGGCCGGAGCTTCAGGCCAACTGACAACCATATTTCCCGAAGATAAGGGACTTTCTCTTATTTACGGAGAACCTGACCAACAAACTTCAGCAGGAGCTGAAAAATCTCTTGGGTGTTTGCCACATGCCGT
>JBFYPZ010000245.1:0-3848 GCA_041303035.1 Flavobacteriaceae bacterium | reverse complement strand
AGCGGTGGTTTCGGTGTTATTGCTCAGCTTGGCTTCCAGGTGGATAACCGGGTTAGAAGTGCTATAATTAATCATTTGAATAGGGAGTTGCGGAGCCTGTGCAAAAGTAAGAAGGTCGCGTAATATTTTTCTTTCGGCAGTGGTCATCTGGGAGTGGGCGTTGGCCCAATCGCTGTACATACCCGAAGCCAGGAAAACCATGCCTTCGCCGTAGGGGTAATATAAAAGGATGGGCCGGCCGCTGAGGCGGTGGCGCAGCACCACTGTGGCAGTCGAGGGCCAGGTATCCGTATAGCCGTCTACGGCCATAGAAATCGCATGGCTGGTCTGGCTGGAGGTGATGGGGTGGAGTTGGTCGAAAAAGGTTGAATTGATCGTACAACTTTGTGCTTCGCGCCAACCTATATTTTTTTGAGTTTCGTCAGCCGTCAACAATTCCAGGTTGTCTATATGCTCTCCATATTGTTGACAAAAAATAATGATATTTCCACCATTACTTATATACTCTTGCACTACAATTTTTAATGTAGTATCATTTTTCTTTCCAAACAATCCACCGCCAGGAATGACTAATACAGGAGAAGATTTTAATAAATTTTCAGCTGTTTCCGGCATATTAAAAAAGGTTCCGTTTAAAAGTGAATCCGCTTCCTTATAAAATCCACTCAATAGAATCAAAGTATTTGTTATACTTGAATTTTTAAAAATACTTTCTGAAAAAGAAAAGTTCTCATCTGCATTATCTCCTCCCGGAGAAGAAGGGTTTCGCGGCGGAGGGCAATTAGACTCTTCCGACTGAGAGTGAATTACTATGGATAGCATCGTAATAATTATAAAAAAAAGAATTTTTATTTTCATGTTATTTTCCTTCTTCTTTGCAGCACGTGCAATTACTGTGATCAGTGGTTTCGTCTCCATAGGGATCGCTCGCACAGGGATAAAGTATTTTTGAGCAATCTACGGCACCTTCTTCATTTCGATCACCAGCGGCATGAGTCAATTCATGAACAATCAGACCTTGAATACAACCGCATAATTTCTTAGAAGTCTCGTTTAAATTTACTTCTTGACTCAAATACATATCAAGGGGCTGGCAAATACGAATAAACGGCCGATCTTTATCAATTTCGTGATGTGGCCCGCCCCAACCGCAATCTCCGCAAGTACAATCATATTCAAAAATAAGGTTTTTATAAAGACTTTCAATCTCTTTTATTTTACAAGGCGTAAATTGGTGATTCCCGTTACCATATATCCTTCCGTCCTTAACGGCCTTTTTTGCTTCATTTAATGAATCATTAAGCCAATCTAATATTTTTTTTCTAGCATTCGGTGAAAAATTACAATTACTCCAAGGAGCTTCTACCGCAGTCTGAGAATATAAGAGGCTCGAAAATAAAATACTAGTAAGAATTGCAATAATCAACCTATTTTTCATCTTCTTCCCTATCCTCTGAAATTGCTGAAGACGGAATGTCCAGTTGGCTGTCAACCCGCGTCTTTTTTCCAATCATAACAACAATACCTTTTTTTTCTTTACAATAAGATGAAAATTCATTATAACTCCACTCAACGGCAATTGGCGGAAGTATGTATATCCAATAAATTCCTGGCTCAAGGTTTTTTATATAATAGTATCCAGTACTATCTGTGTACACATCACCCATATCAACATCATTATCGTTATCCACACCCGGGTACCTTTTTTCACTACTTAAAATGGCAATATGAATATTTTTTAGAGGCTTTCCATCATGAGAAGAAGTGATGAATCCCTCGATCCCGGTGGGATCATTCAAATCAAAAAGGATATCTTCGGCTTTCGTTTCCCTGCCTTTTTCTACAACTATCCCAAGAAGCACCTTATAAGCGACATTTGGGATACTACATTTTGCCTCGATATAATAATGGGGAGAAGAACACAGCCTGCCATTGTCTACACCCAGGAAATAACTCCCATCCTCTTTGGAAATCTCTAACGCCATTCCTGCAAACCTGCCAAATGCTTTAATTGAAACTCCCGGGAAAGGTTTTTTACTATCGCTGTATAATACTTTCCCCCTGATGGTACCGCCTATTTTAGCAGAAGCATTAAAAATTACATTTTCCCCGGATTCAATATCGATTTCACCGCGAGTGAGACAACAATAAGGGAATAGTGGAGTAAAAGCTATTGTATATTTACCTGGTTTTAATAATTTCACTGCGAATTTTCCTTCTTTATCTGTTTCTGAATATGAGTTTCCACGCCCATACAGGCTAACCCTTACCCCGGGTAAACCCTTACCTGTATCCTCATCCGTCACAACCCCAGTAACCGAACCGTAGATGATAGGGAATAAGTGGTTGGTTAAAATTATAACCACTATAAAAGCAAAAGCCATGACCTTTTTCGTTTTCATATAACCTCCATTTTTTATTTTTGGTAATGTCCGATTTAAATTGTTATTGTGTCCTTGCATGGGCCTTTCATCCAGCAAAGCTGAACCCGGATGTTCATCTATCGAAACCGGGCATATGCAGCAATCGCTGCTTATCCCGACCGGCAAACTCATCTGAACCTCATGCTTCATCATAGATCGATCACCTGGTGCTTCTCATTATTATCAAAGGTATTATAGAAGATTTCCCTCTTAATATCAACCAACTTTCCGACATCTTTTCGACATCTTGCGGGCGGGGATACTTTCTTCCAGCGGGATGGTGTAGGAAAAGGTTTTCTCCAGGCTGGGTTCCAGTGTGGCCCCCTGTACGTCGGTAAAATTCATAAAACTTACTTTCAATTGGCCTTCCAGGGGGACAATCGGCACCCTGGCAGTTGTGATTTCGGAGCTCAATGGCCCGCCTGCGTTTTCCGCCACTATCTGTCAACGCCTCGGCCGTTTCGTTACCGCAACCGCCGCATGACTCGGGGCTGACGTGATTCGCTAAATCTTCGTCATCAGGAACTTTCATCCTTTACCTCCTGTCGATTTTAATCGACGCTTTCGGCCTGGCACCAAATCTTTTCCATTAAACCTTCATGGGGAGTAACAAAAAAATGTGATGAGATTCAGTATGGAAAATTTTTTTTAATGAATCCCCAGTGAAAAAAACTGAATAGTTACCCATTTAAATTTTTAATTGACAATTGTCAATGAGTTTCTTGGAAATCTCTTGAATTTCATCGCTAAGGGATTTTCTTTTTTATCATATATTCGATCACCGGATTCAATTGGCCTCCCGTCACTAAACCCACCGTTTTAATCCCTACTTTGGGTAGAACCCGTAATACCTGGACAACTTTCTCAAAGGGAATACTCTCATCTACTAATAATAGTACCTTTTGTTCAAGCTGCTTCCTTGCCAGTATTTCGTCTTCAAGGATAACTTCCAGTTTTGAAGGATCAGTAATCCGTATATCATTTACCCAAATCCAGCCTTCTTTATCGAGCGCTATTGTAATCAATTTGTTTGGCAGGGGTTCATACTGGAAATTCTTTACTTCAAGCAATGGCACATTAGGGCGGATATAGAAATCCATAATCGGGACAATAAAAAAAAGCTTTAAAATTACCAGGAGCACTCCGCAAAATGAAGCCATAAAGCCTTTATAGTCCAATTTCTTGAGCAGATGCATATTGTTACAGTTACAGTTGATTGTACCGGTTTTTTCATTCATCCAAAAGGTAATCGGCAACCACCACTGCGGCTTCCATACCTTTGATCTAGCCGGAAAGCCGGGACAAACATGTCTTTTGTATCCCACTTTTCTCTTCGAGTCCCCATCAGGGAGCGATTATTTTTAATGCCCCGGGCAAGACTTTTAATTTCATGGGAGTCTCGCCCAGCAATTCGCCGTCTGCCAT
>JBFYPZ010000244.1:0-3896 GCA_041303035.1 Flavobacteriaceae bacterium | reverse complement strand
TTATGAAAACCGGGTATTTTATTCAAGTGGCATATCAGACGCACTCATATCACGCACACATACATATTTTCCATCCCTTTTTTCGAATAAACTCATATAATTTCCGGTATTAATAGGGGTATCTGTAGAATCTGTCACTTTGTAATAGCCCAGTTCAACCACCTGAGCTCCATCATTTGAAACAAAAACTTCGTTCGTCGTAAACGAAATCTTATTGGTATTGTTAGTTAAATCTTCTTCCAAAAATGCCACAATGGCGTCCCGTCCGACCAGAGGTGCTCTGTTTTGATAAAAAGTTTTCGCATCGGCGGCATAATAGCCAATTTCTTTTAATTTTCCTGAGTTATACGTCTCGGCATATTCATTTTCCTTGGCCTGAATTTCTTTTTTTATTTGTTCTTTGTCTATAACAAGTGTTGCTACAGGTTCTTCTTTCTTTGTATTGCAGGCAACTGTTACCGACAAAATGAAAACAAAAAACAATACTTTGGTTGTGCTATTTATCATAATAATTTATTCGAAAATTAGTAATTAAAAATACAAAATAATTTAGAACTCATAATTTAATTGCAGATCTGGCTTTCCATATCAATAAAGGTTTTGCTCAAAAAATCTGAGAAAGAGTACATATACCTGTGAATCGGTGAAAGAAGGTTCTTTAATAAAAATCGTTAAACCAACTGCCACTGCAAAACATGAAAAAAAAGAAATTACCGCCTTGCGGCGAGATGGATTGTTTGCATTGGTTTCCTTTTTCATAACCAGCAATTTTAAAAATTATTCTTTCTTAAAATATCCGGAAAAGGGAACGGCAGTTATTCCATGCAAAAATACACTCAGTAAAACCGTAAGTGTGATCACGGAAACTACTGTTTCGTTGCCTTTGGGTCCAAATTCAATCAGTACCATAAACAAGTATAAAACTGATGCAATCCCCCTTGGGCCAAACCAGCCTATGAAACCGACAGTACCCAAACTTAAACCCGTTCCCAGCAGGCTTATTGCCACAGGCAGCATGCGGATAATTGTCAGGCTCAGCAAAGCATAAACCAATGACGATAAGGTCCAGTATGGAAAGCTTAGCGGTATTGCGAACAGACCGAGCAAGAGAAAAATAAAGCCCACCAGCGCCTGGCCAGTAGCCTCACCAAACTCGTGTATGCGCTCACGGATTACTTCAGTGCGTGTTCCCAAAAACATTCCTGCAAAAAAAGCTGCGATAAATCCGTTACCCCCGACCATTTCCGCAAGGGAAAAAGCCAGAAGGGCAACCGTTATGCAGGTAAGGCGCTGAAAGGTTGGGTTCATCCAGCCGCGTTTACTGGCTTCATCAACCAGATATCCTCCAACCCAGCCAATTAAGCCACCAATCAGGGGCCCATAGATGAATTGTTTAATGGTAAACATCACCCAGTAGGAAGTCTGAGATTCTTCTGCGGAAACACCCGAAAGTACCGCCATGCAAATCAACAAAGGCGGCAAAGCGAGCCCATCATTCAGGCCGCTTTCTACATTGATGGTCTGTCTGATCTTTAATGGAACGATTTTACTTGTTACCACAGCCAGGCCCAGTGCAGCATCGGTTGGAGAAAGGATTACTGCTAAAAGTACCAGCCACCAGATATTGATTCCCGGGAACAACCAAACAGCAAAAAGCGCACCGAGAACCATGGTAAGGGGTAAACCAATAAAAAGAAGCCTCATGGGCAATTGCCGGTCTTTGAGCAGGGCCTTCAGATCCAGGGTGGAAGCATCAAGAAACAGCACCAGGATCAGGGTGATCTGGGCTATGGGCTCAACCCAACTTGCTGTGATACCTTCCCTCCAATCTTTACCAATAAAAAAACTCATGATTATACCCACGGTAATGAAAACCATAGGACCCGTAATAATAGACTTCTCTGATAACCTGGAGAAAAGCCCATACAGCAGGATTATTAAGGCAGCAAAAATGATTACGGGATATTCATTCATAACCTGATATTTATTATAAGTTACCCGGTGTGTTGCACCGGGTATTTATAAGTTTCAAATAAAAAATGTTTCATTACAATATTCCAAGCGGGGATATAAAACCTATACAAAATCTGCCGGTTGTATAATCATCAACCCCAAATCTTTCTTTGGCATAGGAAGAATAATCATAACTTCTGCCAACATAATTGACAAAAAACTTAATATTTAAATCAGCCCAGGGAAAATATTCCACCGCCGGAACAAAGCCCCAGGCATTTCTGATGTGTTCTTCGCCTGTTAAATTTTCAGGGTCATTCTGACTGTTATTCCAATTGGCTATATCTAACATGGCAACAAGGGTAAGGTGAACTTTAGGACTTATCTCATATTTAAAATGTGTCCAATGTCCAATATACTCAGTGTCAGCCAATGCATAAGGATACAGATCATCCGGAACTGTTTCACTCACAATACCGGTTCTGTCCAGGTCCTCATCGCTCCACTTAAAATCATAGATAAATCTGAATTTTCCAAAGTTAAACTCATTGCCAAGTGCAATGTAATTCATATTGGCATTATCGGCTTCATTGAATAAGGAGTAAGACCAGACCGTCTTTATCTTCCCGTCTAAAAAGTGTCCACGCCAGTTAGACACAAAAGCAAGGGGTATTTCTGACTCTTCAAAATTGGGTTGTTCTCCATACAATTCATCAAAAGATTTTGTTCTTGAATCCAGTACCTGAAATGTCCATTGATTTCGATTGCTGGGTGTATAAGTGAAACCGACTCCAGTCAGAAAGTTATCTGCGTACTCTATGATATCTGAATACTCATAAATATCGATAGGATTCCAGTCAAACTCCCAGGCACCCCAGTCTGCACACATCTTTCCGGCCGAGATGCTGAATTTATCATTAATATCAAACCGCAGATAGGCAAGGTCCACCGAGCGGCTGATGTTATCTATAGACTCGGAAGTCTGCGCACGTGTATAGCGGTCCCTGAAACGGAAGTACACTTTTTTTGTTATCTGTCCGCGAATCTCCAATCTGAATTGTTCATTTCTGAACCGTGATTGGGTGTAATCCCCATCGACAAATTCATTTCGAAGTGCAAATTGCATATTCGCGATCATGCTGATATTTTTGAGCAGGCCCTGCTTCTCTTCAGGGATCAGTGTTTTATAATAGGTTGTATCACCCACTTGCCTCTCTTTCTTCTGTGCCCATAAATGGGTTGGCAGTAATAGAAACAATAACAAGTATAGTGCGTAAACTGATTGTTTCATGATCTTAAGATTAAAAATTACAATTAATAATTAATAAACAGCTGTTGTAATTCCTCTCTGCTTCTTTTTTTCTGCAATGCCAGCATCAGCAGCACCCTTGCTTTCTGAGGGTTGAGTTCATCAGAAGAAATGGTTCCGAAATCTTTATCAACAACCTCTCCGTTGATCAGCACTGCTCCGATTGGCACCCTGGTAGCCCTTACAACCGGAATTCCGGCACTGGTTGCCCTTTTTGCAGCTTCCAAAGTTCCTGAAGTCATGTTTCCATCCCCCACTCCGGCAATCACGATGCCTTTTGCTCCGGCTTTTACCATGATATCGATCAGGTCAGAAGAAGCATCAGCACACATATAAACGATATCAACGCGTGGCAATGAAGTAACTCCTTTAACTGAGAATTCACTGTTTGTGGTGTGCAGTCCGCTGGGTTTACCGAAAAATAAAACATCACCAAAAATTACAGTACCTATCAATCCTTCCTGTGGAGACTGGAAAGTATGCACCGGGGTTGAAATCATTTTCCTTACGTCTTTGGCGGCATGGATTTCATCATTCATGACCACCATTACCCCATATCCTTTTGCATTAGGATTCGCAGCAAGTGCCACCGCATTATACATATTCAAAGGGCCATCGGCACTTAAAGCTGTTG
>JBFYPZ010000243.1:0-3866 GCA_041303035.1 Flavobacteriaceae bacterium | reverse complement strand
AAGGTATGGCGTTTCTCCATTCATCAACCGTTTTTTCGTCAAGTTTAGCGGTCATTTCTGTCTCAATAAAACCCGGAGCAATGGCATTACAACGTATATTTCTCGAGCCCAGTTCCAGGGCAACCGATTTTGTAAAACCCAATATTCCGGCTTTGGAAGCTGCGTAATTCGCTTGTCCGGCATTTCCCTTCACCCCTACTACCGAACTCATATTGATAATTGAACCGGACCTTTGTTTCATCATGGGTCTGATTACGGCTTTGGTCATGTTGAAAACAGAATTTAAATTCACTTTGATTACCTCATCGAAGTCTTCTTCGGTAATGCGCAATAACAGGTTATCCTTGGTAATTCCTGCGTTGTTGATCAGTACATCCAGCACACCAAAATCGGCATATACTTTATTGACCAGCTCCTGAGCAGCGTTAAAATCTGCAGCATTCGACTGGTAACCTTTTGCCTTAACACCAAAACTCTTTAGTTCATTCTCCAGTACCTGAGCAGCTTCGGCTGAAGCGTTATAAGTAAAGGCTACATTGGCCCCGTGCCTGGCAAAGGTAATGGCAATTCCCCTGCCAATTCCCCGTGACGCCCCAGTAATCAGAGCGGTTTTATTTTCAAGTAATTTAATCATAAGATTTTTGCTTTATTGATCAAAGATAATAAATTGCCTTAACAGCTATTGCTTAACCTCAGTATCTTTGTAGTTAAATAAATAATCAATACCGAGCTCTTCTACTTTTCCAAGATTGGACAAGGCCTTCCAGTCTAAATCTTTTTTATTAGCGATTAAAACAGTAGTATAATCATTGCCTTTTATATTTTTATCAAAGAACTGCTTGAGATCAGACATCTGCATTTTCCCTACTTCCTCATAAATATCTTTTCGGATATCATAATCAATCCCACGTCTCTTTAAATTCTCATAATTCCAGAAAATATTGGCTTTGGTTATTCTTTGTGCAGCGATCTGCTTTAATGTTGCATCCCTGGCCTGTTGAAACTGTTCTGTGGCCTCTGGCATATCATTCATTAGTGCGTTCATGGCATCAACCGCTTCAGGAAGTTTGTTGGCCTGGGTGCCGAGATAAGCGTAAATGTAATCTTCCTCGTTTTTCTTTCTGCCCATGCTATAAGAAGAAAAAGCACTGTAAGCCAGAGATTTGGATTCTCTGATTTCCTGATAAACGATAGATGAAAATCCACTGCCAAAATAGGTGTTAAACAACATGCTTTCAGCCATTTTTGAGGCATCAAACACACCGCCTTTTGCAACAAAGGTCATTTCGGCTTGTACCATGTCGTAATCAACAAAATACACCTTATTGCCGGTCGCCAGCGCTTCGTACTTTTTTGCTGCCGGATAATCTTTTAGTTCTTTGTTTACCTTATGCAGCGAATTTAATGAAGCTATGGCCTTTGCCTCATCTTTCCCATAATAAAAAATTCTTTGTTTATAATTTTTCAGGTCCTTAATTAACATAACCAGTTCTTTTGGATCGATTCTGGTCAGCTCCTCGGCATTGTAAATATTTCGTAGCCTTGAATTTTCTCCGTATTTGGCATATTCGAACAATCCGTTCCAGAGGATATTGTCTTTTTGAGTCTTGCCATCCTGTCTGGATTTTAATATTTTTTCTACATATTTATCGTAAGTTTCCTGATCAGCAACGGGGTTATTCCAAAGATCTTCCAGCAAAGCAAGACCTGCAGGCAAGTTTTCCTTCAGTCCTGAAAGTGTGACATAAGTTCTGTCCACACTTGCGTTGACGCTATAGCTCACCCCAAGTTTGTAAAATTCTTTTTTTAGTTCTTCAGGGGATAGTTTCTCTGTACCCAAATAATCGAGATAACCTATGGCCAGCGAAGTCATTTTGTTATGATCACTACCCATATCAAAAATAAAATTCAGTTCAAACAGGTCATTGGTCTTATTTTCTATGCTCTCAAAAGGTATTCCATTGCTGAGCTCCGAAATTTTGATTTCTTTTTTATAATCTACAAACAAAGGCTTGATTTCAGCTGTTGCCAACTGACTGAATTTTTCGAAATAATCGGATTGTTTTTCTCTGTTCAGCTGTATCGGGGTGATCTGAGGATTTTCAACCTTGGCTATGGTTTTATCTACTCCCTGACGCTTATAAGTAACTACATAGTTATCCTTATAAAAGTCATTTGCAAACTTTACCAGTTCATCCTTGGTCACCTTTTTCATTTCATCCAGACTGCGAACCACATCCGCCCATTTCTGGCCATGAATAAATGCATTGTAGTATGCTCCTGCCAGTGAAGTATTTGATTCATACTCGAGCAAGCGATTTAATTTGAGATCATTGATAACTGCATCAATCATCCAATCATCAAAACTTCCCTTTTTTACATTTTCAATTTCACCCAGCATTAACGATTTTACAGAGTCCAGAGACTGGCCTTCTTTTGGGTATCCATCCAGGATATGTGCTCCGTAATCATTTTGCTGCAAAGTAAATGATGTGGCTCTTTGTACCTTTTGTTTCTGGTTCAGATTGAGATCGATCAAGCCTGCCTTGCTGTTTGCCAGGATCATATCCACAAGAGTTACCATCATCGCCTCCCTACTGCCTATTTTATCAGTTCTGAAGGAAACATACACAGATTCATTTTCAGGGCCAAACACTTCTTTAATTACAGGTACGCTGATTGGCTTTTCTTTGGGAAGCACAGGATGCTCCACCGGCTTTCCCTGCAGTTTTCCAAAAGTATCGCTAATGAGTTGTATAGTTTTGTCAAAATCCAGGTCACCTACCAAAACAACGGCCATATTATTGGGTACATAATATTTTTCGAAATAATCATGTATGGCAACAAGAGATGGGTTTTTAAGGTGATCAGAGGTACCAATGGTGGTTTGCTGCCCGTAAGGATGGTTTGGAAACAGACCCTCTAGCATTGCAGCATATTTTTTTCTCATATCACTATCCTGGCCCATGTTAAACTCTTCATATACGGCTTCCAGTTCGGTATGAAACAGCCTTAAAACAAGTTCGTCAAAACGGTCACTTTCCAATTTTGCCCACTTCCCCAATTCGTTTTCCGGGATTTTGTTATGATACACTGTTTCTTCAAACCAGGTATGTGCATTGGTCTCCTGGGCACCCATGGTACCGGTCATTTTATCGTATTCGTTAGCAATGGCCAGGCCTGAGGCTTCATATGAAACCTTATCGATTTGCCTGTAGATTTCTTTCTTTTTAAGCGGGTCCTTTTCCAGCTTATGAAGTTCATAAAGTTTTGATATGGAATCAAGTAAGACTCTTTCCTTTTCCCAGTCCTGTGTTCCAAATTCACTTGTTCCCTTGAATAACATATGCTCAAGGTAATGGGCCAGACCAGTGGTCTCGGCAGGGTCATAATTTGAACCGGCCCTCACAGCAATATAAGTTTGAATTTTAGGTTCATCACTGTTCTGACTCAAATAAACTTTCAGGCCATTTTTCAGCGTATACAACCTTAATCCGGAGGGATCATTATTTACTTCCTCATAAGAGAAACCATTTTTATCTGTTTTTAAAGTAACACTGTAATCAGTTTCTTCAACCTTTTTTTTACAGCCGGTAAACGCGATAAAAAGTATTGAGATAGATAATAAAATAATAATTTGCTTCATAAAAAAACCTGTTAAAAAAAGCCCCTCTTTTAAAAATCAGAAAGGCTTATTAAATGAATAAAACATATAAAAAAGTAAAATAATCTTTTCTATTTTAGTAATTCAGCTACCTTCTTGCCAATTTCTGCCGGCGATTCAACCACGTGAATTCCATTTTCTCTAAGGATAGCCATTTTTGCCTGGGCCGTATCGTCTTTGCCTCCAACAAGCACGGCGACCG
>JBFYPZ010000242.1:0-5892 GCA_041303035.1 Flavobacteriaceae bacterium | reverse complement strand
CAGGAAATGAACCTTAAACCCGGAACACCCGAAGTTGGGAGTCTTCGAAGAGCGGGATTCAAATTATCCTATCCTGCTGTCATCCCGAACCCCGTGTACAGGGGAGGGATCTCATTACAAGGATAAAGTTTAAAGGTAAAAAGTAATTATTGAGTAATGAGACAGGAATCAGGAAATGAACCTTGAACCCGAAACCTTGAACCTCAAACCTTGAATCCGGAACCTCGAAGTCGGGAGACTTCGAAGAGCATAAGGTGTATTTTGACCGGTCGTTATGAGATTCCTCAACCCCGCGTAACGCGGGGTTATCGGAATGACACCAGGACCAAGACAAGGACAAAGGATAAAGGATAAAGGACAAAGGACAAAGGGAAAAAAGATAAAAGTAAAAAGTCACAATTCATCACTCAACATTCATCACTCAATACTCAATACTAATATCTCAATACTTTTTCTCAAAATACATCACAATCGCCTCCTTCATAAGTATGGTTTGTTCTCCGGGCTTTAAATAGGGCAGTTCATCCAAAACTTTAAAATGAGGCCAGCCCTGTTCATCGAAATAATCAAATTCGTAATAGCCAAAGGGTTCGAGCAGGGTGCAAATAGCAATGTGCATGATGTCCAGTTTCTCGTCCTTTTTAAAAGTGCGGTAGCCCTGTCCCAGTTCCTGTACACCTATGATAAAGGTGATGGCATCAACATCAAGCAATTCCCCGCCGCCAAACATTTTCGATACTTTCTGCTGCACTTCTTCCCATTGCAGTTTTAACTTTTCATCTCTGCTCACCATTCCTGTTTTTTTGTCAAAAATAAGGATTCCCTTCCAATCTGCATGCGAAAACAAAATCGGCAGCAATTTGATAATTCCTTACTTTTGTATTGCTTAAAGTATCATACCATGTACGGAAAAATAAAAGAACACCTGCAAAACGAACTTAAAACCATAAAAGAGGACGGACTTTACAAATCAGAAAGGATCATTACCAGCTCTCAGGATGCGGTAATCAAGATCTCAACCGGAGAGGAGGTAATTAACTTCTGCGCCAATAATTACCTGGGTTTGTCCAACCATCCACAAGTCATCCAGGCAGCCAAAGACACCATGGATGCCCATGGTTATGGCATGTCTTCGGTGCGGTTTATCTGCGGCACCCAGGATATCCATAAACAACTGGAAAAACGCATTGCCGGTTTTTACAAAACAGAAGATACTATTTTATATGCCGCAGCCTTCGATGCCAACGGCGGTGTTTTTGAACCCTTGTTCGGTGAAGAAGATGCCATTATTTCCGATTCCCTCAACCACGCTTCTATCATCGACGGCGTGCGTCTTTGCAAAGCGGCCCGTTACCGTTATGAAAATAATAACATGGCGGATCTTGAAAAACAACTGATCGATGCCAAACAAAAAGGCCACCGTTTTAAGATTATCGTTACAGACGGTGTTTTTTCAATGGACGGTATTGTGGCTCAACTTGACAAGATCTGCGATCTGGCTGATCAGTACGATGCACTTGTTATGGTTGACGAATGCCATGCCGCCGGTTTTATCGGTAAAACAGGACGTGGAACCCTGGAACTGAAAAATGTGATGGGCCGGGTGGATATAATCACCGGCACCCTGGGAAAAGCCCTCGGCGGTGCCATGGGCGGTTATACTACAGGTAAAAAAGAGATCATTGAGCTGTTGCGTCAGCGTTCCCGCCCGTATTTGTTTTCCAATTCACTGGCTCCTGCCATCGTTGGTGCTTCACTAAAAGTGTTTGACCTGATCGAAAACGACACGACCTTGCGCGATAAACTGGAAGACAATACCCGTTATTTCAGAAGTGCCATGGAAAAAGCCGGCTTTGACCTCGTAGGTGCCGATGCTGCCATTGTTCCGGTAATGCTCTACGATGCCAAACTGGCACAGCAAATGGCCAACGACCTTTTAAAAGAAGGTATTTACGTCATCGGATTCTTTTTCCCTGTAGTGCCAAAAGGAAAAGCCAGAATCCGGGTGCAGTTAAGTGCAGCCCATACAAAAGAACACATTGATAAAGCAGTTACCGCTTTTATTAAGGTAGGTAAAAAATTAAATGTAATTTAGTCCCGTGGGGATTGTAAATTAAACTCAGATGAAGATCAGGATTACCAAACAGTTTGATTTTGAAACGGCACATGCCCTTTACGGATACGACGGGAAATGCAAGAATATTCACGGACACAGCTACCATTTGCACGTAACCGTGATCGGAACTCCCATTGATGATCTCGGCAACAACAAAAATGGCATGGTGCTCGATTTTGGTGATCTCAAAAAACTTGTCAAAGAAGAAATTGTCGATGTTTTTGACCATACGACCATCCTGAATGGGAAATCCCCGCACAAGGAGCTGGCCCAAACTTTGAAAGACAATGCACACAGAATTGTTCTTGTGGACTATCAGCCGACAAGCGAAAACATGCTTTTTGATATTGCTGACAGAATCAAAAAACAGCTCCCCGAACATGTTTCCCTGCATTCATTAAAGCTTTTTGAAACGGCCAGTTCCTATGCTGAATGGTTTGCTGAAGATCAAGAATAAAATGTATAAAACGACCCCAGCGATCCCATGAATTTGCCGCCAAACAAAAAGATTTATTTTGCTGCCGACCAGCATTTTGGTATTCCTGATGCAGCAAAGAGCAAGGTGCGTGAAAAAAAATTTGTTGCCTGGCTGGACCTCGCTCAAAAGGATGCGGCCGTGATCTTTTTATTGGGCGATCTTTTTGATTTCTGGTTCGAATATAAAAAAGTTGTACCGAAAGGTTATGTGCGCATCCTTGGAAAATTAGCCGAAATCAGAGACAGCGGCATTCCGGTTTATTTTTTTGTGGGCAACCACGACCTCTGGATGGAGGATTATTTTGAGCAGGAACTGGGAATACCTGTTTTCCGGGAACCCAAAAAATTTACTTTTGAAAATAAGGATTTCCTCATTGGACATGGTGACGGCCTCGGGCCGGGAGATGCGGGATACAAAAGAATGAAGCAGGTTTTTACCAACCCGCTTTCCAGATGGCTCTATCGTTGGTTGCATCCCGATATGGGTATCCGACTGGGAAATTACCTTTCCACAAAGAACAAACTCATCTCCGGCGAGGAAGATGTGCGTTTTCTCGGGGAAGACAGGGAATGGCTGGCGCAATACGCCCGTGAGATTCTCAGTAAAGAACACATCGACTACTTTGTTTTCGGGCACAGGCACCTGCCCATGGAAATCAAGCTGGGAAAAAGCACCTACATCAACACCGGTGACTGGATTACACAATTTACCTATGTGGTTTTTGACGGAAGAAAATTAGAAATTAAAAAATTTATGGATGAAGACTAAAACCACTTTTTTTTGCCAGAATTGCGGAACACAATTTCCAAAATGGGTAGGCAGATGCACTTCCTGCGGTGAATGGAATACGGTGGTGGAAGAGATCGTTCAAAAAGAGGAAAAGCGAAACTGGAAACAGGCCTCCACGGTAAAAAAAGTAGCCAAAGCTTTAAAAATTCATGAAATAACCGCCTCCCAGGAAGACAGGATCAATACCAACAACGGAGAGCTCAACAGGGTGCTCGGAGGAGGTTTGGTAAAGGGCTCTGTAGTTTTGCTCGGCGGTGAACCCGGAATCGGAAAATCCACGCTAGGGAATTCAGCATGAGTGTCTGATCCTGACCGAAACAAATACCCAGAATATATTCAAAATCATAGAAGAGTCAGAACCCGATATTGTGGTAATCGACTCGATACAAACCCTCTATACGGATTATATAGATGCTTCTCCGGGAAGTATTTCACAAATCAGGGAAACTGCCGCCGAACTGATCAAGTTCGCCAAAGAAACAAACACACCGGTAGTTCTGATAGGCCATATCACAAAAGAAGGTACTATTGCCGGTCCAAAAATACTGGAACATATGGTTGATGTGGTGCTGCAGTTCGAAGGCGACCGCAACCATACTTATCGAATTTTGAGGGCACAAAAGAACCGGTTTGGATCAACCTCTGAACTCGGAATATACGAAATGTTGAATTCGGGTTTAAGGGAAGTTAGTAATCCCTCGGAAATACTGATCTCAGAAAAAGATTCTGACCTCACAGGAACAGCCATATCCGCCACCCTTGAAGGGATGCGGCCCCTGATGATCGAAGTGCAGGCCCTGGTAAGTTCGGCAGTCTACGGCACGCCCCAACGCTCCGCTACCGGGTATAACATCAAACGATTAAACATGTTGCTGGCCGTTCTTGAAAAAAGAGCCGGTTTCAGACTGGGAGCTAAAGACGTTTTTCTGAATATTGCAGGAGGATTGAATGTTGAAGACCCAGCCATAGACCTGGCGGTTGTTTGTGCTATTCTGTCTTCTAATGAAGATATCTCAATCCCGCAAAATTTCTGCTTTGCTGCCGAAGTCGGTTTGGCCGGTGAAATAAGAGCGGTAAACAAAATTGAGCAGCGTATTGTTGAAGCAGAAAAACTCGGTTTTGAAAAGATCATTGTTTCCAGATTCAATAAAATTCCGTCAAAAAATCATGCTATTCAGATCATCAAAGTATCAAAAATAGAAGAGGTCGTTCAGCATTTGTTTTAATATTATGCCCAAAACTTTAATAAGAAAATCAGCCTTTTTGTCATTCTGTAAATTTGGCCTGATTTTCGCCCTTACATAGAAATGAGTAAAAAAAATGTTTCCTACAGCTGGGCTTTTAAAGAATATATCTGGCCCCGAAAATCGATTATTCTGATCGGCCTGGTCCTCATCATTATTAAAAGCCTTTCCGGACTGGTACTGCCCTATGCGAGCAAGAACCTCATAGACGAGGTAATCCCTTCAGGCGATAAAACAGCGCTCATCAGCCTGCTGGCCGTGGTCTGCTTTGCCATACTGATCCAGTCGGTGACCTCTTTTTCTCTGACAAAATTATTAAGTGTGGAGGCGCAGCGTTTGATCTCGGTTTTGAGGGCTCAGGTTCAAAAAAAGCTTTTAAAACTGCCTGTAAGTTTTTTTGATAACAACAAATCAGGGGCGCTCGTATCGCGGGTGATGTCGGATGTTGAAGGGGTTAGAAACCTCGTTGGGACAGGACTGGTTCAGCTCATTGGCGGTTCAATAACCGCAGTGATCTCCCTGATCATCCTTATTAAGATCAATGCCACCATGACCTTTTTTGTGCTGGTACCCGTAGCGGTTTTCGCTGTGATCTCTTTGAATGCCTTTAAAAAGATACGGCCCATTTTCAGGGAAAGGGGAAAGATCAATGCAGAGGTAACAGGCAGACTTACCGAAACACTAAATGGCATCAGGGTGATCAAGGGATTTAATGCGGAAGGACAGGAAAACAAATCCTTTGAGGATGGTGTGGAAAGACTGTTTCTCAATGTGAAAAAAAGCCTGACCGCGACTGCATTTATCACCAGTACTTCCACCTTTTTACTGGGACTTGCCTCCGCAGGTATTATGGGTATAGGCGGATATTTTATCATGCAAAATACCATGACCTATGGCGAATTTGTCTCCTTTACTCTTTTTCTGGGATTTATGATCGCTCCCATTGTGCAGATGAGCAATATCGGCAGCCAGTTAACAGAGGCCATGGCCGGACTTGACCGCACTCAGGAACTGATGCTGATGAAAGAAGAACAGGATTCAAATGTCAGAACAGTTCAGATGGGAGAAATAAATGGTGAAATCATTTTTGATAAAGTCTCTTTCAGCTATGAGGAAAATAAGGAGGTGCTTCATCAAATCTCCTTTACGGCACCTCCCGGATCTGTAACAGCACTGGTTGGCTCTTCAGGTTCAGGTAAATCGACCATAGCCGGTCTTACAGCCAGCTTTTTGAATCCCACTTCCGGAAAGATCACCATCGATGG
>JBFYPZ010000241.1:0-3943 GCA_041303035.1 Flavobacteriaceae bacterium | reverse complement strand
AAGTCGAATATGTGAAAGCGAAATCCGGTAGAAACATTAAAGCCCTTATCACTGTGATGTATTTTATGAAAGCGCCACAAGAAGTCGTTATGGTGGCTGGCAAAGTGCCAAAGGTAAATGGCCAGATCAAAAAAAGCAAAAGCCAACAGCCATTTCACAGGGCCATTATCCATGCCGCTCAACAAACCAAAGGAAGCAAACTGTTGCGCGACAAAAAATAAGGATGAGGCCCTTATTACTGACAAAATCAGGTTGTTGACCAAAAATGCTGTGGTGTTGGTAAAAAATGATTCTTTGTAAACTTTCTGGGGAAATTGACGATAGGGATGACGCTTCTCGATGATTATCAGCGCGATAAAAGCGATTATCGCAAGACCAAATAAGCCTTGAATAAAAAACATGTCATTATCAGTATTTGCATTCATAAACAAACCATATTGTTTTTGCATTGTTGTTAATAAACCTTGGCTACTATTTTGGCATAGCATTCAATAAATCGTTTAACTCTTTAATTTCATTGCTGGCGTTAACCTTGTCGGTGATATCGTACTGCACACCCAAGTAATATATGACGCGTTGCTTTCTATCAAACAAGGGCGTTATTTTCAATCGATTAATAAAAGGCGTTCCGTCTTTTTTATAATTCCGCAATGTGACTTCAATTGCCTCATGTTTTTCCATTGCCTTTTGAATTTCATAACGTGCGGGTTGATCCCTGTCTTCACCCTGAAGAAAACGGCAATTGTGACCGATTATATCTTCCTGGCTATAACCCGTTAAACGTTCGAAAGCCTTATTGGCATAGACAATTGGTGAATCTTCCATATCCGGGTCAGCCAAAGTGACACCGTTAACACACTCGTCTAAAATAGCGGACAGGACTTGCGGAATAAGACCGCTCTCTTTTTCAACAATAAAAGGCATATTTAATTTCCAATTCTTATAGTTATTAACAAGCGACCGGTATTAGTTTGGGCCACCGACGATTAAATTTTTAATATTTTCAACCGTGTTTTCTGCACCATCCTCTATCGCAGCTCTTATCAGTTTTTGAAAGGGCCGCATAAAAACCTCTATTTCTGTCAACTCAAAACGAAAAGTCAAACGTGTGGATTTATTTTCATCGTCACTCTCGAGTAGATAACAGTGTACATAAGGCTCCGTCAGGCCTTTAAAAGTAAGCATCATCGCGGGTTGAAAATGGGTAATTTCAAAAACAGATTCTACTGTCGACCCTTGGTCATGACGAACCTGCCTTGCTTTGGCGCCTACAAAAACCTTTTTACCATCCAAAGGCTCTAATTTAACGACTTCTACTGCCCATTTTGGGTAGTTCTCATAGAAATGCTCCCCGATGTAAGCAAAAACATCGTGAATCGGTTTCTCAATCTCAATGCTTGCTTCACCCACAACAGGCTTGGTTGAATCAAACGAAAATTTAATTTGCACGGTTATACCACTCCACGTCGAGAACGTATCTCAACTTAAATACTGTTTTAATAAGGTTATCCGTGGCAATAACATTATTGCTATGGACCCTCTAATTGGGCTATCCAGGTTAGAGCCTGATGAATATTTAGAATTGAACATTTCTACTAGGGATTAGCTTTAAAACTAACGATTCACTTGCATTTTTATTCCCCATTCTTCTTGACCTGAATTGACGACCTGAAAACATTTGCCTGACTCAGATGGCTTCGTTGTACCTTTACAAAGTAGTTTTACATGTCAACACGATAGTGAACGTAACGTTTATTTCAAAAATAGCAAATTTATAAATCATTTATGAAAAAAATGTGTTCCTTATATGCTAATGATGTTTCTGAACCAGCCAATAGGTAATACCTAAAGCCACTAACACCAACCCGGAGGCACTCACATATTGAGGATCCAAGTGCTTGTAATCAAAAACAATGATTTTTCGAGAAATAGCCATTAGTGCAGTGGCGACAACGAGTTTGACAGGAATCACATCACTGCGGATGTACAAGGTAATGTTGATAAAAATTTCAATGGCTATTAACACGATCAAAAATGTCCCGAAGGTTTCCAGCAAATCATTGGACGTCAACATAAGATAGGGAGGATGGCTGATTTTGTCATAAATGGTAAAAAGCACGTCCGAAATACTCAGCAGAATGACAACAACCATTAATAACGCCAAAAATTTTACTCCAGTACGTATAGTAAGGTGCAGAAAGCGTATAAATGGATCATCGTGTTCCGTCGGCAGTTCTTCATGACACTCCGCGGCAACCTGTTTTACCAGCTTACCCCGCAGGTGCGACAATAAAGGTCCAATAATGTTTTTGTGGGAGGCAAAACCTGAAGGCGTAAAATCGTGTTCAAAAAAGTCATTAAGACCGTCCATGTTACTTAATTCCTTGGCATCTATTTTATCAAACCCCATACTCCAGTAAGGAAATGCCCGTTCAGTTATGTTTTCTTTTTGAATCAAGGTAACTTCCTTGTGGCGCTTATCTTTTGCTATCATCGCGTATACACTGCTAACTGTTGCTTCATCGCCCTCCAATACTTGAAAAAAAGTCCCTTTCGCATAAAGAAGAATACCGGTTATATTTTTAGCGCCATTATTTTTCCGGCAATCCTTTAACAGCGATAAGAGTTCTTCAGGGCTCCATTCCCTAAGTGCTGTGCTCGCGTAGGTCAATCTGATCATTGTCGCTTTCCTCGGTGTTATTTTTATGGTTTTATTATTATGATTGAGCTTTTCCTTGCGCTCGGTTACCAATTTACCTTATAAATTATTCATTACAACAAAAATCTGTTTAAAAAAACAATGCAGAAGTGAAAACGCAGCAACAATGACGCTGTGATGCGGAACAGCAGAGATTGGCCTGATTTCAAATGCCGTTTTCCACCACGAATTATCCTGTTTTTTTAACGCCTGATTTACGGAAATAATTCCTCCACGTTTCGGGATGTGGTATGGATTTAATCGCTTTGATGCCTGGCCTGTACTTCTTTTACATACGCTTCCATCTCATCAATCGAGTGCAGGAATTGCCATGATCGCAAGGATTCTTTGACCAGCCAACCGTTGCCTTCCGGAATCATTTCATACCCGAAACCGCGTAGAATATCGGAAAATGTTTTAATTTTTACCTGGTCACTGACCGGAATAGCCAAACTCGGATGAAACGGATAGACCCACATCTGATACAGGCTCACTAAAATCTGTAAGCCCATGGAGGCACCCATCAAGGCCCCTGCACCAACCACTACATAAGCGAATTGCGGCATACTGCGAGCTGCAAACCAGGAGAGTATATCAACCAACATGGCCAAAAAAGGAATCACAACGATGGTTCTTTTCAAGGCGATGTTCATCTCGCAGAGTATGAAAATTTTACCGGTAAAAAACAGAATAAAGGCAATGCCAAACAGATGTATATGTGACACTTTAACCAGGGCTGGCAAGGCTGCGCCTTTGGAATCGGCGACTTCCATTACGCCTTCGTAAGACGTCAAATTGGGGAGGGTCGGATTACTCTCTGGATTATGACAAACCACGCAATCGCGATGCAAAATCGGCGCAATCACGTCTTTATACTGTTCTTCGCTTTTACCCGACTGGAGCCAGTTGAGTATCACTTGCTTATCGGCAGGTGACTTAAGATTCTGTTCCATAGGCCCTCCGTTGATTGCAGCAGCCAAGCGGGTTTGATCATGAGACCCATAGTAGGCAATCATAACGTCCTGCACTGAAAGCCCTGGCTGCCCGTCACGGGCGTTGTGGGTATAGTACAAATGGGTCAATGCGAATAAATAGCCGATGCCTATGGTCAGCAAAAAAAGCGTATCCAGCATTTTTTCACTGACGGAAATATCCCTGAATCTTCGATAATGCGTCGCCATGGTTTACCCGCCAAGGTGGTTAAATGTTAAAAATACAAGATATGTTTAATTAAAAAAGTAAGCA
>JBFYPZ010000240.1:0-3947 GCA_041303035.1 Flavobacteriaceae bacterium | reverse complement strand
TGGGGAGATTCATTGCCCATGCCAGGCGTTTTAACGAGATGCATGTACAGGGTCTTAATCGTGGGCCATAGCCCATATTACGTGTATACATCATGGTTTTACCTCCTTTTTTCTTCTTTCCTCTATTGGATTCATTTTTTCACCTCCTAAAAGTTTGTCAAGTGTTTTTTGAATCCATAATTGGAAGATTAATATTATCCAATTTTGGATTATTTGTCAAGGGGGAAAAAATATATATGGTAAAATTAATGTATGGAAATAAAAAAACTTTTTATGAAACGTTTGAAAGAAGCAAGAAAAATAAAAGAGATGACTCAGGAAAAATTGAGTGAACTGAGTGGAATAAACCCAACGCTAATATCCAAATATGAGCAGGGAATTGCATTGCCTGGAATTGACAATCTCCAAAAGCTTGTAGTGGCCCTCGAAACTAGTGCAGATTATTTTTTACTTCCCCAAGCTTCTCCGACAATGGTACCAAAGGTTAAAGATCCAGAGCTATATGATCGCTATTTTGCTTTGGAAGCTTTGGATAAACAGGACAGAGATCACGCCTTATTCCTACTAAACTTAATTATCACTCAGAAAAAATTTAAAGAATTGGCATCATCACTGGAAACTTAACCACCAAGCCATGTTAACCCATTTTTTAGTAAATTACGTTTTCAGAAAAAAATAAAAGCGATTAGAACACCCTCCCGCCCACCCCTTTAAGCGCTGGGACTCACTTCCCAGGTACTGGCCAGGGCAAGAGATTTTTACTTGCCGGTCGGAACCGGTCCCCATTTCAGCGTGATGAGAAGCTTTCACCGGGGAACCTTTACCGTCCAGCCAGGAGTGTTTTTATCTTGATTTTTCCTGGAATAATGGTATATTAATACTTTATAAAGAAAAGGAAGTATACATGCTAGAGGAAATTCTTAAAGTCTATGTAAAAGGTATTTATCAAAAGCTCTCTCACGGAGATGCACGTGAGGAAAGTTTTTATCCCATACTGGAACAATTGATTAAGGGAATGGCAGACTTCTTTGGCAAACCCAAGATTGAGGTGACCATTCTTCCCAAAAAAACCGAAGGTGGTAATCCCGACTTCCGCGTTTGGGATGGTAATTCACAAATAGTTGGGTATATTGAAGCAAAAAACCTTGAAACCGACCTGGAGGATGTCGAGGATAGCGACCAATTGAAAAGATATAGAGACACTTTCCCGAATCTGCTTCTTACCAATTTCCTGGAGTTCCGTTTTTACCGGGATGGGCAACTTTTTGATTTGATTTCTATCGGTAGACGGCATACGTTGTTAAAGGTTCGGGAAAAGCCGGTAATAGAGAATCAGGAAAAATTCCGGGATATATTCGAGCGATTTTTCTCCTTTTCATTTCCTCGTAATCTGAATTCGCGGAGATTGGCAAAAGAATTGGCCAAACGAACCCGTTTTTTAAGAGACCAGGTGATTATCGAAGAATTAAAAGCCCAAGATGAAAGTACCAATTATATTTTAGGATTCTACAATGCCTTTAAAAAATACCTTATCTCTGGCTTAAAGGAAGAGGAGTTTGCCGATCTTTATTCACAAACCGTGACTTATGGTCTTTTTGCGGCACGAACCCGGTGCCGGGGAGAATTTTATCGTAAAAATGCCGTAGATTTTATCCCCCAAACCATCGGTATACTTCACGATGTCTTTGTCTTCATTTCACTGGGTAAACCGTCCAGACATATGGAATGCATCATTGATGATATATCCGAAGTTTTGGCTTCGGTGGATATCGGTTATATCCTGAATGAATTCTTTCAATATGGAAAAGGGGATGACCCAGTCATTCATTTCTATGAGACATTTCTCAGTGAATATAACCCGGGATTACGTGAAAAAAGAGGGGTATATTATACCCCGGAGCCGGTGGTATATTTTATCGTACGTTCTTTGAATATCATTTTAAAGGATCATTTTAAATTGCCGAAAGGGTTGGCGGACGATCGAGTCAAAATACTGGACCCTGCCGCCGGCACAATGACCTTTATCGCGGTGGCAGTTCGGCTGGCTTTGGAAGAATACACCGGGTTATTTGGCGAAGGGGTTAAAGAAGATTTTGTTCGTCGGCACTTTCTAGAAAATTTCTATGCCTTTGAGTTAATGATGGCGCCGTATGCCATCGGTCACTTGAAAATGTCTTATATTCTGGAGGAGAAGGGAATTCATTTAAAGGAAAATGAGCGGATGAAGTTATACCTTACCAATACATTGGAAATGGAGATAATCGAGCAACCTAACCTGCCCTTTATGTCCACTTTAGCGGAAGAATCTCGTAAAGCCGGAGAGATAAAAAATAATACACCTATCCTGGTTGTGCTTGGCAATCCCCCCTATTCCGGGCATTCTTCCAATGTAGGCGATTGGATATCCACTGAAATCAAGGCATACTATAAAGTGGACGGAAGTCCCCTGAGGGAGAAAAACCCCAAATGGCTTCAAGATGATTATGTCAAATTCATCCGTTTTTCCCAGTGGAAAATCGAGCAAAACGGCGAAGGAGTATTGGGATTCATTACCAATCACGGCTATCTGGATAACCCGACTTTTCGGGGGATGCGACAGTCGCTGCTGAAAAGTTTTAATTTAATATACATACTGGATTTACATGGTAACGCATTGAAGAAGGAAAAATGCTCTGATGGATCCAAAGATGAAAATGTTTTCGATATCATGCAGGGAGTCTCTATTGCTTTATTTATAAAGAAAAGAAAGGATTATAGCCCCTGCAAAGTCTTCTATTCAGAGCTATGGGGACTGCGGGAAGATAAATATAACACCCTTGCCGAAAATGATTTTAGTTCCATCGAATGGGAAGAAATATATCCGAAATCCGGGTTCTATCTGTTTAAACCCAGGGCGGAAGAATTTGAAAAATCCTATAACCGCTTTTTTAAAATCACGGATGTATTCCCGGTAAACAGTGTCGGTATCGTTACCGCCCGGGATAAATTAACCATACATTTTACTCAAGAAGAAGTAAGACAAACGATCTCAAGCTTTACCTCGATGAAACCTGAAGAAGCCAGGCTGGTTTACATGGTGGGGCCGGATTCCAAGGATTGGAAGGTAGAACTTGCTCAAAAGGACTTGATTAACAGTGGTCTGAAAAAAGAAAATATTGTGCCTATTCTCTATCGGCCTTTTGATATTAGGTATACATATTATACAGGAAATTCAAGTGGGTTCCATTGTCGTCCAAGAGACAATGTGATGAAAAACATGATAAAGGAAAATATAGGTTTGATATTTCACAAAAGAGAGGAACTTCAAATATCTTACTCCCATTTTCTTATCAGCAGCAACATAGTCGAACATGGATGTTTATCTTCAAAAACCACTTGTTATCTTTCTCCCTTTTATATTCATAATGAGATAAAAGGTTTATACAAAAATGATGAAAAACCAATCGATTATAACATCGATAAAAAAATATTCAATATCGTCTGTAAAGAGTTAAAAGGCCTTAATTTTAAACCCGAAACGATTTTTTATTACGCTTATTCGATTTTTTTTTCAAATTATTATAGGGAAAAATACTTTGAGTTCTTGAGGATGGATTTTCCCCGGATACCTTTCACCTCTGATTACGATTTATTTCTAGAATTGGGAACCTTAGGGCAAGAATTGGTTGACCTGCACTTGATGAAATCCCCTCAATTGAATCAAACCTTTTCCCGATATGAAATTCCCGGGAATAACGTCATCGAAAGGGTAACCTATAATCCATCGGAAAAGCGGGTCTACATCAATGGCAAGCAGTACTTTTCCAATATAGAAAAAGAGACCAGCGGGCAGGGCGTGCTGAGCGTCGCCTGCAACGCGGCGTGCCAGGACCTGCTGCGGCGGGACGGCGACCAGTATGCGTTCGACGTCTCCTACCTCTACAAGGCAGGGGAGGGCTCCCGCCACC
>JBFYPZ010000239.1:0-3960 GCA_041303035.1 Flavobacteriaceae bacterium | reverse complement strand
ATTTGAGGCTCAGGAAAAAGTGATCCGCGAAACTGCACAGATCGTTTTCAATGAAAGAAAAGACCAGATCGACTACAAAGTCGGTACCATGATCGAAATTCCAAGGGCTGCCCTAACCGCAAATCTGGTAGCAGCTAAAGCGGAGTTTTTCTCTTTCGGAACCAATGACCTGACACAAATGACCTATGGATATTCCAGAGATGATGCGGGTAAATTCTTACCTGACTATATTTCACAGGGTATTTTGAAGGTTGATCCGTTCGAGGTTCTTGACCAGGAAGGTGTTGGACAACTGGTTGCCATGGCAACACAAAAAGGACGGTCTGTTAAACCAAACCTGAAAGTTGGAATTTGCGGCGAGCATGGCGGTGAGCCAAGTTCAGTAGCTTTCTGTTACAAAACAGGGCTTGATTATGTAAGTTGCTCACCTTTCCGGGTTCCAATTGCACGGGTAGCTTCTGCTCAGGCACAGATATTGAATTCCTGATTTATATTAGATTTTTTTTGTGATATATGGGCTGCTTTTTGCAGCCCATATTTTTTTTACCCGCTTTGCACAATTTTACTTCACTTCCATCCCATTCTTTTTTTATCTTCGTTGTATGATTACAGCAATCGTATTGGGTTCAGGAAATGTCGCCATTCATTTTGCAAAGGCAATTCAATCAGGTGAAGGTGTTGTGCTCATACAACGCTACGCCAGAAGCTCTACCAATGATGCCAGCTTCGACAGCCAGATTCCAAAAACAGACCGGCTTGAGGACCTCAAGGAGGCCGACATCTATCTTATCGCAGTCAGTGATGATGCCATAGCTCCCGTGTCTGCCGGGATAAAAACCGTTGGCGGACTGGTGGTGCATACCTCAGGAAGTATACCTGTGCATGCCCTGCTCTGTGCGGCTCCGCGGGGAGTACTTTATCCGGTACAAACCTTTTCAAAACAGAAAACCGTAAATTTCAGCGAAGTTCCGTTATGCCTGGAAACTGAGCGGTCCGGTGATATGGAGCTATTGAAAAAATTCGCCTTGTCATTGAGTTCCAATGTGTATGAACTCAGCAGCGAAAAAAGGGAAAAATTACATCTGGCTGCCGTTTTTGCAAATAACTTCAGCAACTATATGTTCAAGATCGCAGATGATATATGTTCTAATTACCACATCCCCTTCGAAATCTTAAAACCGCTGATCCAGGAAACAAGCCATAAAATTCTCGGGATGAGCCCCTACGACGCCCAGACAGGACCGGCCAGAAGGAATGACAGGAAGGTCGTCCAAAAGCAAAGGGATTTGTTGGAAGCCGGCAACAAGGAAATATATACCCTGTTAAGTGAGGCAATCAGTAACACCTATAAAAAATTGTAATATGGAAAAGAGCTATAAAGAAATTTTACCCCTTATCAATACCTTCATTTTTGATGTAGATGGCGTCCTTACAGATGGAAGTGTAATTGTTTTCCCCGGTGGAGATCAGGTCAGGACGATGAATATAAAAGACGGTTACGCCATAAAAACAGCGATCAGCAAAGGCTATCACATCTGCGTGATCTCGGGTGGAACCAATCAGGCTATTGTGAGCAGGTTGAGGGATCTGGGTATAACCGATATTTATTTAGGTGCCCACAACAAGGTTGAACAACTGAAGGAATTTCTCGATATTTATAAGCTCTCCCCGGAAACGGCATTGTATATGGGGGATGACATACCTGACCTGCTGGTCATGCAAATGGTTGCTCTCCCCGCTTGCCCGCAGGATGCCGTTCCTGAAATAAAAAAAATATCAAAATACGTATCCAAAAAAAAAGGTGGTAAAGGCTGTGTCAGGGATGTGATAGAACAGGTACTCAAAGTTCAGGATCAATGGCATTCTGATTTTGATGCCCAATACTTTTAAAAATATATATGGCTAAAGTTAAAAAACGCTTACCGGTAATCGGGAAGGGAATCAGCTACCTTGAATCAATTAAGCTCCCCGGATTCGAAGGTATGTCTCTGAAGGAACTCCTTGATATCTATGCCACAGGCATCATCAAAGGTGCTCTGACCGCCAGGGCCAGCAGCATCGCGTTCAGCTTTTTTCTGGCCCTTTTTCCCTTTGCCCTTTTTTTGCTTACCCTCATCCCCTATGTTCCTATAGCGGGTTTTCAGGAGGATTTTATCAGTCTGATATTTAGTGCAGTACCTTCTCAAAATGCAAAACTCGCTATTTCGTCGGTATTAAATGATATCGCCACGAACAAGTACGGTGAATTGGTTTCCCTTGGTTTCCTGTTGTCGATTTTTTTAATGACAAACGGAGTAAATGCCATACTTAACAATTTTGAATACACCTTTCACGGCATTGAAACCAGAACAGTGCTCCGGCAATATATTGTTTCCCTCCTGATCACCTTGTTGCTGGCCTTGTTGCTTATCATCACAGTCACAGTGATCATTGTCCTTGAAGTGATGATCCATCAACTTGATTTAAAGGGAGTTATACATAACGTCGACTTCTGGAACAGGTTTATTCAGGTGATTTTTTTGATACTCTTTGTCATCATCAGTTTGTCGCTTTTGTTTTATTACGGTACCAAAGAAGGCAGAATACTGTCCTTTTTTTCACCGGGAACTATTCTAACCACCATTTTACTGATCGTCAATTTTAAAATTTTTGGCAGCTATATAGAAAAATTTGGAGGATATAACCGCATTTACGGATCTATTGGAACCGTTATTGTTATTATGCTGTTCATTTATTTGAATTCAATTATTTTGTTATTGGGATTTGAGTTAAATACCAGTCTTTCCAAACTCCATAAGCTGCGCATAAAAAAAATAGAACAAAAAGCGGGTAACACGTAGTACAAAATTTGCTCTGAATCATATTTGATTTTTACTTTTTCGGATAATTCTGAAAAATATTTTTTGATCTCAACCGGAAATAACTACCAAAAAAACTGAGAAAAGACCTGTCGGGCGAGGTCATTTTTGTAAATTTGAACGGAAAAATTTAATTTGAAATAAAGATGAATTACAGAATAGAAAAAGATACCATGGGTGAAGTTCAGGTACCGGCCGATAAATATTGGGGGGCTCAAACTGAAAGGTCGAGGAATAATTTTAAAATAGGTCCCGAAGCCTCTATGCCAAAAGAAATCATACAGGCCTTTGCCTATTTGAAAAAAGCTGCTGCGCTGGCCAATACGGAATTGGGTGTGCTTCCCGCTGAAAAGAGGGATCTTATTTCCCGGGTTTGTGATGAAATTATTGAAGGTAAACTGAATGATCATTTCCCCTTGGTCATCTGGCAAACAGGCAGTGGTACCCAAAGCAATATGAATGCCAACGAGGTCATTGCAAACAGAGGCCATGAACTGGCCGGAAAAAAAATTGGGGATGGTTCTAAGATCTTATCTGCCAATGATGATGTAAATATGTCCCAGTCTTCCAACGATACCTTTCCAACCGGAATGCATATTGCCTGTTACAAATTGATCGTTGAAAAAACCATTCCCGGAATAAAAGTGTTGAGAAATACCTTGCATAAAAAATCTGAAGAATTTAAAGAAGTGGTCAAAATAGGAAGAACCCATTTGATGGATGCCACCCCCCTTACACTGGGTCAGGAATTCAGCGGTTATGTCTCTCAGTTAGATCATGGCTTAAAGGCGCTTCACAATACGCTCGACCATCTGTCAGAGCTTGCGCTTGGAGGAACTGCTGTGGGCACGGGTCTTAACACCCCAAAAGGTTATGACATACTCGTCGCAAAAAAAATTGCAGAATTAACCGGTTTGCCCTTTAAAACTGCCGAAAATAAATTTGAAGCCCTGGCTTCTCATGATGCCATGGTTGAAACCCACGGTGCATTAAAACAGCTGGCGGTTTCCCTGAACAAGATCGCCAACGACATAAGAATGCTTGCCTCCGGACCCCGAAGTGGCATTGGTGAGATCATTATCCCTGCCAACGAACCCGGATC
>JBFYPZ010000238.1:0-3965 GCA_041303035.1 Flavobacteriaceae bacterium | reverse complement strand
AGGTCATGGAAGTGGAGGTCAGATGACCAGAGAATTGCTGGACGCCTTTATTTTCAGCACCCTGTCAAATCCTTTTTTAGACCAGAAACACGATGGGGCAGTAGTATCCCTATCCGGTAAAATGGCTGTTTCTACCGACAGCTTTGTGATTTCACCTATTTTTTTTCCCGGAGGGAATATCGGTGAACTGGCGATCAACGGAACAGTAAATGATGTGGCCATGTGCGGTGCCATGCCTAAATATTTAACCCTCAGTTTTATTGTGGAAGAAGGCTTGCTGATGCATGAATTCAGGCAAATTGTGGATTCAATAAAAAGAACTGCCGATATATGCGGGGTACAGATCATCACAGGCGACACCAAGGTGGTGGAACGCGGGAAAGGGGATAAAATATTCATCAATACAACAGGTTTTGGGGAGGTCCATCCGAAAGCAAATATTGATGCGCGAAAAATTAAACCGGGAGATAAGATCCTTGTGAATGGTTTTATTGCCCAGCATGGTATTTCGATCATGTCTCAAAGAGAAGGTCTGGTGTTTGAATCGGATATCACCAGCGATACGACCAACCTGAATTTTTTGGTGAAGGACATTCTGGACCATTTTGGTGAAAAGATTCATTTGTTCCGCGATCCTACCCGGGGAGGTGTGGCCAGTGTTTTATCTGAAATAGTTACCGAGATCGCACAAGGGGTCACTATCTACGAATCCAGGTTGCCAGTGCAGAAAAAAGTGGCCGCGGTATGTGAGATCCTGGGACTGGATCCGCTTTATGTGGCCAATGAAGGTGTATTTATAGTTATTGTTGATGAAGAAGCCAGTGATGCGGTACTGGACTTTATTAAAAAACATCCAAAAGGGAAAAACGCTGCCTGCATTGGAGAATTCACCTATGAGCACCCAAAAAAAGTCGTTATGAAAAGTGCTGTTGGAGGCAACAGGATAGTTACACCCCTTTTGGGCGAACAATTACCGAGAATATGCTAAAAAAGATCTGAGTCTAAATCACAAGATCGCTTGGATTAAGATCTGAAGAAATCAATCTCCGAAATCTATTCCTACTCCCCTCGCAGTATTTACCAGATCACAGGACGGATCAACAAAATTCGGCTGGTTTATTGTATCAATAAGTGGAACTGATATGATGTTTGGATGACGGTATGCCACCATTTCTCCAAACTTTTTTTCCAATACCATTTCAAAGGCTTTAACCCCGAACTGTGTGGCCAGAATCCGGTCATAGGCGATCGGGCTGCCACCGCGCTGGAGGTGACCCAAAATGGTTTCACGCATGTCGGCTTCAAATCCTATTGCTTTCAGATCATTTACCAATTTGTGAGAAACACCGCCTAAACGCAGATTTTCATAACCCACTTCCTTACTTTTTTCAGAGAATAAGGTACCGCCTTTTGGAACTGCACCTTCCGCGATCACTACAATGGCATTTCCTTTTCCTTTGGAGTAACGGGTATTTAATTTTTCAGCGACTTTTTCAATATCATATGGGATTTCCGGAATAAGACAAACTTCTGCGCCTCCGGCTATGGCAGCATTCAGAGCGATCCAACCCGCATACCTTCCCATTACCTCAAGAACCAGCACCCTGTTGTGGCTTGCCGCCGTAGTTACCAGTTTGTCTACCGCTTCTGTTGCAATTTGAACGGCAGTCTGAAAACCGAAGGTAAAATCAGTAGAAGACAAGTCGTTGTCTATGGTTTTTGGCACACCAATTACATTCAAGCCTTTTTCGTAAAGTTGCTGTGAAATCTTTTGAGAACCATCCCCACCTATGCTGATCACAGCATCAATTCCGAGATATTGCAGTTTGCGGATCATTTCCTCCGACCTGTCCACTGCAGACCAGGTTCCATCCGTATTCTTAACCGGCCAGGCAAAAGGCCCGCCTTTGTTGGTAGTGCCTATTATAGTTCCTCCCAGAACATGTATCCCGGCAACTGATTTTTCATCAAGAATCATAATTTCTGTCGGCTCGCGCAATATACCGTCATACGACTGCACACTTCCGATCACTTCCCAGTCTTTTTCCTGCGCGGCTCTTTTAACAACAGCTCTGATCACTGCGTTCAATCCCGGACAATCTCCACCTCCGGTGACAACTAATACTCTTTTCATTTTTTTATGTTTATTTAATGCGGATGGTAGTGGTTTTTCTTTTTACTTACTTTTTAGGCGACAACAAAAGTAATAAAAATTATCGTAAGCCGGCACGGACAATCACTTATCCGGCATAAAAAATCCAGTACAGACCAATTATGATCGCAAAAAGTCCGCCGGCCAGTCTGATACCGTTAAAGAACAGGTCGTTGTGGTCTGTTTTTGCCAGGAGGCTTACCCTGCCTAAGACAAAGGCATATGCAACCATGGCGACTAGGATACCGATCGCAAAACCCAAAAGATATTCGATCGCATCCACTTGGTTTTCAAACGCCAGAACAGGCAGGAACAGAATGAAATGTGCAATTCCTGCCAGGCCATGCAATACACCGATCCAAAAGGAAGTTAAATAGCTCTGTTTTTGTTCTTTCTTATGGACATGATGGTGGTCTCCACCAGGCAGGTGCTCATGCTCATGCCCGTGGATCATCGGATCTTGCGTATGCAGGTGCAGGTGCTTGTGGTTTTTTTTCTCAAAAAATATCTTGTAAATGGATACGATACCTATGACGATCAGCACAAATCCAACCAGTTGTTCGCTGAATTCAGAGATCTTTTCAATTGGAATAATTTCACGAAAGAAATAAAACAGGATCCCAATACAAATCATCCCTGTTAAATGGCCAAGGCCCCAGTACAGACCAACTTTCCAGGCTTTGCGTTTGCTTTCAATTGCAAATGGAGTTACAGCTGCCAAATGGTCAGGACCGGCAAGAACATGTAAAATAGAGGCGAGCAGGGCGGCAAAAAAAGGGAACTGCATGGGTCTTTAGTCTGGTTGTTTGAGTATATCTGTAAAAATAATATTTTTTAAGAACAAAAACAGAAGTTATTAATCCAATAAATGTCTTTTCGCCGCCCTTACAAGAAAGCGCAACTTCTCACTTTGGCTGAATCTTGCCAGATTTACCTTTACCACTCCCTTGGTCATGTATGTCTTTTTGGAATAATCTATATTCACATCAACAATAACAGGTCGTTTTCTCGAACCATTCTTAAAGACCTGATCCATTACCGAATCGATCTCACCGTCATTTTTTATCTGAAAATATGCAGCGCCAACAGCGTCTGCGATACCTTTAAAATTAACTTGTCCGATTACCGTGGCAACCTTTCTTTTGAGCGGGATCTTTTGAAATTGCGAGATCTGCCCCAATTCTCCGTCATGAAAAACGAAATAGATCACATCGAGTTCATGAGTGCTGGCTGTTAAAGATTCGAGGCCTGTCATCAAAAAACCACCGTCACCAACAATTCCTACCACGCGGTGATCGGGGTTGTACAGTTTGGCTCCAATAACAGCCGGAACGCAAAAGCCCATGCAATTGAAATCTGTGGGCGATACAAAATGCCGGGATTTGTTCACAGGCAACAGCTCAGCCGCAAGGTAGGTGTGCCAGCCGTCGTCCACCACAAAAAAAGTATCGCTGTCGGTATGCTTTTCAAGGCTTTCAAAGAAATAACCCGGTGAAACTTTTTCTTTGTGAAAACCTTTTTTCCATTCTTTGGCATAAGCTTCCTTATCTTTCAGAATACGCGCTTTTAGCTGGCTCGAATCTTTTTGTGTTTTTGAGTTTTCCAAAATTTTTACCAGGCTGCCAAGTGCTTCTTTTGCATCGGCTACAACAGAAATTTTTGACGGATAGTTTTTGTCAAAGACCTGGCCATTGATATCGATATGGATTAAGTTTTCAGGCACTTTCACTCCGTAACTTCCCGTGCCGATCTCCGAAAACCGCACGCCCACAGCCAGCATGGCATCGCAGTTCTGAAAAGCTGCCTGACTGGC
>JBFYPZ010000237.1:0-3977 GCA_041303035.1 Flavobacteriaceae bacterium | reverse complement strand
TTTTAACCGGTCAAATGAGTTCTCGTAGATCAGACCGTAAATTTTGGTGTGCTCGATTCCGAGATCCAGAAAATGAGCCGCGATCCGGTGCGTATCTCCGGAAGTGTTGGGAAAACGAAATGAACCGGTATCCGTTAAAATTCCGGCATACAGACAGGAAGCCATTTCCTTATCCAGTATATCCAATTCGCCAAGCGCAGCGATCAGTTGGTAGATCATCTGGCTTGTAGAACAGATCTTCACATCAACAAAAGAAAAATCCGCAAAGTCATCCGGATCAGGATGGTGGTCTATCAAAACATAAACCGGATCGATTTTTTCAAGAACTGCATGCATCTCATTTCCTACCCTGTTCAGTGCATTAAAATCAAGTGCAAAAATGATTTCTGCGCGCTGCAGAACTTCGGTTGCCGCGGCCTGGTTTTCTTCAAATATGAGAATTTCATTAACGCCCGGCATCCATTTTAAAAAATCAGGGCTGTCGTTTGGTGTCACAAAATTGACATTATGACCTTTTTTTTTGAGAAAATGATAGAGTCCCAAACTTGACCCGTATGCGTCTCCGTCCGGATTTCTATGAGAGACAACGGCTATTTCTCGCTTCCGGGAAAGCAGGTCTTTTATTTGTTCTATTTTGTTCCACAGCATAGGCTGCGAATATACAATAAAATTAATTTTAAGCATCCATATCACGCTGCTTTGAACTATTTTTACCACTCAATCAAAACCCATGAAGTTTCTAAAACATATATTGACTTTTCTGCAAGGATTTTTTATTATTTCCTGCGCTCCTGCCCAGGAGGATTTCAAAGCTGATTTTAGGATCGCATTTGGCTCGTGCAATAATCAATCCATGGAAAATCCTTTATGGACAGCAATTTCAGAAAATAAACCTTCAGTTTTTATCTGGGGTGGTGATGTGATTTATTCCGATACTTTTGATCCAAAAGTACTCGAGAAGAATTATCAGAAACAGCTGGAGAACCCTGCCTACCAAAAATTTTCCGAAAGTGTTGAGATCCTCGGTACCTGGGATGACCATGATTACGGCGATAACGATGCAGGAGCTGAATATCCCTTAAAAGAGGCATCACAAAAATTATTTTTAGATTTTCTAAAGACAGGTGCAGAGGATCCTAAAAGATTGCAAGTAGGTATCTATAACTCAAAAACATACAGGGTCGGTGCTCAGGAGATAAAAATCATCCTGCTGGATACCCGTTATTTCCGTACAGCCCTGACCAGATCAGAAGGTAAAAAAAAACGCTATACACCCAATATATACGGTGTAGGAAGCATACTGGGGGAAACACAATGGAAATGGCTTCAGAAGGAACTAGAGAATTCAAAAGCCGACTTTAATGTGATCATGAGCAGCATACAGATTCTCTCTTCCGAACACGGATTTGAGACCTGGGGAAACATGCCACATGAAGTTGACAAGCTTATGAAACTGATTTCTGATTCAAAAGCGAAAAATGTGATCTTGCTTTCCGGCGACCGGCATATTGCTGAGATCTCTTCCAAAAAAATCGAGGGTCTGGCTTATCCCGTTGTGGATTTTACGTCCAGCGGTATGACGCATTCCTACAGCTCATTTAAAGGCGAGCCCAATCAATACCGTATTTCGAAGGTTGTTTCTGATAAGAATTTCGGACTCTTGACATTTGACCTTTCTAAAAATCAGGTACTTATGGAAATTAAAGGCGAAAAAAATATTACCTTTGACAAATACCTCCAGGTATACCTAAAATAAATTTAAAACAATTGCATGCAATGGCATTTTGCGGTATTTTTGCGGAAAATTTAAAATAAAGAAATGATTACCAACAGAACATTTACCATGTTGAAACCCGATGCCGTTGAAAAAGGGCATATAGGAGCCATATTAAAAATGATCAATGCTGCCGGTTATAAGATCAATGCATTGAAACTGACCCAAATGACGGTTAAGGATGCTGAAACCTTCTACGCGGTGCACAAGGAAAGACCTTTTTTTAAAGACCTTGTAACGTATATGACCCGCGGACCAATTGTTGCAGCAATTCTGGAAAAGGAAAATGCCGTGGAGGATTTCAGAAAACTCATCGGAGCAACAAATCCTGCAGATGCAGCAGACGGCACCATACGTAAGTTATTTGCCGTATCTATCAGTGAGAATGCAGTTCATGGTTCAGACAGCAATGAAAATGCAGCTATCGAAGGTGCATTTCATTTTGCCGGGCGGGAACAGTTCTAAACATAACAATTCCGGTTAAAGACCCGGAATTGTTTACTTTTTAATTCAAAATTTTTGCGCTGGTTATGAAAGAACTACTGTTTGATTCTATTTCAATGGCTTATGCCGCAACAGGTTTTGTAAGTCTGATTGGTTATTGGCCAACCATCAAAGACCTCTACCACCACAAAAAACCAAGTGCCAATATTTCTTCATATATACTTTGGTCAGCCACGGCCGGAATCGGTTTTTTATATGCGATCTTCGTCCTGCCTGATCTGCCGCTTCGATTTGTATACGGTGTGAATTTTTTCGCCTGTTTAACAGTGCTTATCCTTAGCCTGAGGCTCCTGAAAAAAGATGGTCCCAGAAAATTCCGAAAATCTTAACTTCAATAAATTATAAGTTTCCTGCTTATCAATTCCCGGTTTTCCAACATTACATTGAGAATAACAGGACTGCCCGATTTCATTTTTTCAACTGACACACGGTAGTCTTTGGCTTGCGGATGGACATTTATCAGGATTCTGCCCTGTATGTCGAATATTTTCAAATTGCTGATGATCTGCGCTGATTTCAGGTGAATTTCTCCTTGTTTTTGTGATATGATCAGTTCCCTATTATCGCTTGGTGGTAATTCCGGAGCCACAGTTTTGGCTTTGAATTCGATGGTAAACCTGTTGTTGACCTCTGCCGGAGTATCTTGTCTGAAAGTATATGCGCCTTTACTCAAATCATGGGTGATAAGCAAAAAATGATCCACGAGAAAGATGCCGGCCTCTTTTAAAGCACCTTCAGATCTTGATATTTCTATGGTCAGATCCTGCTGCTCGGCCACCTGTAAACCCAATGGAACAGCCTTGTCATCATCAAATGAATCCAAAGCCTGTATGCCAAAACGGTCTTGTCCTATAAGAGAATACCATTGCAAGCCATCTCCTTTCCATGAAGGAGCGTCATAACCGGCATCAAAGGCCGTGGTGGCTTCCTTAAAAAATCCGATCATGATTTCCTTTTTCACTTCTTCTCCATCGCTCAGCGCCAACCACATGCGGTCTTTATCTGAAACGGTTGTAATTTCTCCTTTATTTATTTCTCCTTTGTAAAAATAACTGTTATTGCCTTTTACACGCATGCCGTTGTTGAACTGAATATTGCCATTCGAAGTTGCATTGATCATAAAACCCTGAGCAGAAGCAATATAGTATGGATCCGGAAAGCTGCTTCCCTGGCCACCGGCCAAAGTATAGGCCATATAATCGGCCTGCTGATAATGGCCCCCAACCACATCCTGCTGGTGGCGCCAAACATAGATGGCTCCATCAAATACTCCTGTATTCGCCGGGATAAAGATATCTGGATCAATGGCCGAAGGATATGGATTACCGATCAGGTTGGCATCGTTATTCGCATAATCAGGATCAGTTCCGGGATTAAAGACTATGGCTTTTGAAATACTACCATTGTTCGGATTTCCTGTAAAAGAAAATTCATTGATTCCTGTACTTTTACCTTCCGCGGAATAGCCCCTTCCCCGCTCCATCGTACCGCTGGCAAGATGCCAGAACTTGTATATCCCGGCATAGGGTCCCGCCGATTCAGGCCTTAGCGTAAATATCCTGGTTTGATTTACACCTGCAAAGGCAGTGGAAAGCGATGCATTTTGTACCGGTGAAGACCAGTAGGTGGCATCGTAGATTCTGGCTAGTGAAGTTGTCTTTTCTTTTTTTGTAATGTTGCCCGAGATAACAGCACTGTT
>JBFYPZ010000236.1:0-3980 GCA_041303035.1 Flavobacteriaceae bacterium | reverse complement strand
GGTGAACTGACCAAAACTGAGGTGAGAAAGATTGCCTCAGACCAAGGCCTGGTTACCGCAGAAAAAAAAGACTCCCAGGGACTATGTTTTATCGGGAAAGTCAGGTTGCCGGAGTTTTTGCAGCAGAAATTAATGCCGAAAGAAGGGTTGATCGTTCAGATTCCGGAAGATGCAGCTATTTATAATGAAACGCTGCCTGAATTTTCAGATAAAGAAACATCCCTGAGGCATTTGGCAACAAAAAGGAAATATCAGATTTCCGACGGTAAAGTCGTTGGGAAGCACCAGGGAGCACATTATTTTACCAAAGGCCAGAGAAAAGGACTTGGTGTAGGCGGCAAGGCAGAACCACTTTTTGTTATTGATACTGATGTAAACGAGAATATTATTTATACCGGGCAGGGCAAAGGTCACCCCGGACTTTACGGAAAGGTTCTTTTTGTTGACAATGACGAAATCCATTGGATCAGGAAGGATCTTGAACTGCCAGTCAATGAGGAAATGCAGGTCAGAGCCAGGATCAGATACAGACAGGCACTTGAGAATGCATTTTTGTACAGATCAAGCCAAGGCTTGTTCGTCTCCTTTGAAAAAGAACAGTCTGCAATAACAGAAGGTCAGTTCGTGGCCTGGTATACAGAGGATGAATTACTTGGCTCGGGGGTGATCTCATAAATAAAATATATGCAAAACAGGATAACATCCCTTTTTAAAATCAGGTATCCCCTTATCCAGGCTGGTATGGTTTGGGTGAGCGGTTATAAATTGGCCTCAGCCGTGAGCAATGCCGGTGGACTCGGACTTATTGGAGCAGGTTCCATGTACCCTGACGTTTTAAAAGAGCATATACAAAAATGCCAACAGGCAACAAAAGAGCCCTTTGGTGTGAATGTGCCCTTGTTCTATCCTGACCTGGAAGAAATAATCGGGATCATTATCAGATCGGGAGTTAAAATTGTCTTCACCTCGGCAGGAAATCCAAAACTGTATACTTCCAGGTTACAGCAAGAAGGGATAACGGTTGTTCAGGTTGTGAGCAGCGTGAAATTTGCTTTAAAATCTCAAGAAGCAGGGGTGGATGCCATCGTGGCGGAGGGTTTCGAAGCCGGAGGGCATAATGGCAGGGATGAAACAACTACTTTTACCCTGCTACCCATGGTTAAAGAAAAAATCGGGATTCCGCTGATCGCTGCAGGAGGTATTGCTTCAGGCAGGGGTATGCTTGCCGCCATGGCCCTGGGAGCAGATGGGGTACAGATAGGCAGCCGGTTCGTGGCGAGCACAGAATCATCTGCACATGACAATTTTAAAAAGGCCGTGGTTCAGGCTCAGGATGGGGATACGATGCTTACTTTAAAAGAATTAACTCCCGTTCGCTTACTTAAAAATAAATTTTACCAGGAGGTTCAGGAGCTCTACAAAAATAATCCGGGGGAAGCAGAACTCCGCAAATTGCTGGGTAGGGCCAGAGCCAAAAAAGGTATGTTCGAAGGCGATCTTGAAGCCGGAGAGTTAGAGATCGGACAAATCTCCGGACTGATCCATGAAATTAAACCGGCCGGTGAGATTGTTCAAGAAATCCTGGCTGAATACGAAGCGGTCCGAAGCGAATTATGCAGGTTGCCAAAATACTGATTTTTAATGACTACCCTTTTTACCGCGGTACTCATCCAGAAGTCTTCTGTTGAAATCGTGTTCTGCCTGGTAAAGTTTTAATATTTTTTTGGAGCTCAGTATGGGTTTCAATCTGTTGTACATTTCAATTTTCATAAGGGTCATCTGCTGTTCATTTTCCAGGATCTTTTTCATGTACTCCCTGGCCGCTTTTTCGTCCAAAGCATCAATACCGCCTTGTTTCTCTATATTACCCCTGGTTACCTTATAACTGTCCCCTTTCAGAGCTTTCATTTTATTTTCATATTCATTGTATACGGGCCAAAACTTTTCGGCTTCAGATGAAGTTAAACTCAGCTGTTCGGTTAAATAAGCTGTTTTGAATGCCCTAATTTTTTCATGCTTGTCCTGCTGGGCATGAACTGAGCTGAATGTAGCAGACATAAACAAAACAAATAGTACAATTTTTTTCATGGTTCTTCTTGTATTAACATAGATTCAATATCTTTTTCGCTTAAATAGCTGTTCACTTCTGAGTCATAATCAAAAGAATTCAGGGTCAGTTCATTTTGCTGAAAAACCTCAGCGATCTCGTCTGTATTAAACTGAGCAGCATTTTCATAAACCCAGGATTCGATATCCAGGGCATTTAACTCAGTCAGATTTTCGCTGTTCCTGTCCTTGGGCAGGGTGAGAACAAAAAAGAGCAGTATTGAGGCTGCGACAGTTGCGTAACCGATCTTGAAAATAAATTTGCCGGGCAGGGAACGCACCAATGTTTTTTTGTTTTCCTGATCTGTTCTTACCCTGAAATTTTCAAAATAATTTTCAGGAGTTGCAAAACCACTTTTGGGTTCACTTTTTTTGTTTGTTTCCAGAAGTTTTGATTCAAAATGCTCAAAATAACCATCAGGAACGACAAAGCCTGTATCTGATTTTTGCGGAAGACCAGAAACTGCATCAGGACCCATACTGAAATTTTCCAGATAGTTTTCAGGGATCTTATAACCACCCTGTTCACCCTTTAGACGCTTCAAAATATTATCAGCCGGCTTTTTCATTTCTCATTGATTAAATAGGACTCGATCTTTTTTCTGGCCAGGTGGTAGGATGCTTTCAGGGCTCCTTCCGAAGTTTCCAGAATTTGGCTCATGTCCTCGTATTTTACTTCGTCAAAATACCGCATATTAAAAACAAGCTGTTGTTTCTGCGGTAAGGAAATGATGGCTTTTTGCAGTTTTATCTGCATGGCATCACCATCAAAAAAGGGATCTTCCGGAAGCTTTTCAACCAGTTTGTACTGTATTTCTTCCAGTGAGGTACTCATCATGCGCGCTTTTTGGTTCAGAAAATTAATAGCCTCATTGGTCGCAATGCGGTACATCCAGGAATATATTTTGCTGTCTCCGTTAAAATACTGTATGCCTTTAAAAACTTTTAAAAATGTATTTTGAAGTACATCATCAGCATCATCGTGCACAATAACCATCTTTCGTATATGCCAGTAAAGCTTCTTCTTATACAGATCAACGAGGTCCCTGAAGGCGTGCTCCTGAGTTTTTGCGTTTTTAAGACGTTCTATTAAAACGGTTTCCTCCAAAATAAAAATCTGATTTAGTACTATGACAAAAAATTACCCAAAAGGTTTAATCCAAGGTACAAAAAAAATGAACTGTGCAGTAAGCGGATATTAAAGTCGCATTGCGAGTTTTACATTTAAAATTCTCGGACTTAAATAATTAGGTACAGCAATTGATTGCTGGGTTGAAATATCTGTGACCCAGGTGTTGGTAATGCTGTTTTGAACATCGAACATATTAAATAGCTCAATACCTGCCGACAGCTCTTTAAAATTGCTCAGCCAACCGTTTTTGGGCCGGTTGTTTAACTCGACAATGACATAAGAAAGGCCGATATCGGCCCGGAAATAATCATCCAGTCTGTTCTGGTACAAATAAGGATCGGCATAGGAAGGGGAGCCTCCCGGAACTCCCGTATTGTAAACCATGTTCAGGTACATTTTAAAACCGGGCAGGTTGGGTACATAATCCTGAAATAAGACGGCAAATTTTAAGCGCTGGTCAGTAGGACGCGAAATATAGCCCCGGTCATCAATATTTTCCTCTGTCAGCAAATAACCAAAACTGAACCAGGATTCGGTTCCGGGCACGAATTCGCCGTTCAGCCTGACGTCGAATCCCGTCGCATAAGCCACGGCATTGTTTTTGGCCCTGTAACGTATGCGTACATTATCGATAGTAAAGGGATTCACATCAGTTAAATGCTTGTAATACGCTTCTGTAGTAAGTTTAAAGGGCCTGTCCCACATTTTAAAACTGTAGTCATTGCCAAGAACAACATGTATG
>JBFYPZ010000235.1:0-3983 GCA_041303035.1 Flavobacteriaceae bacterium | reverse complement strand
GCATCATTTCTCTTGTCAGCGGGCAGGGATCTCACTTTACCATAGGTCAGGCGCAGGGTTGAGTTTGCATCAGGGTATTTGATTTCAGCTATGCCGGACTCTCGTAAACCCTCCACCATCAAACGGAAGGAAGCCTCATAATCGTTCTGTGCTTTAGCAAGTTCCTCGGATTTTGATAAAAAATGAGTATTCAAGTCTTTCGACAAGGCATATAAGGGGTCGCTGTTCAGTGCAGCCTCACTGGGTGCTGCCAGAAATGCATGAATTCTTTCCTCTGACGTCAATATGCTCGTGTCAACTATCTGATTTACATAGTTTGTATAGTTGTTGTTGTTTTCATCACCAATTTTTTTAACCATAGGTGCAATAGGGTAAGGGACTGAATTGGTTGTGTATTTGTTAAGCTGTGCTGCCAGGATGTCTTTTTCTGCAGGAAGGTGCATACCCTTTAAAGATTTAGCTGCCTGCTCTTTAATTTTCGGCGCCATTTCAGCCTGTGTTGCGGCATCTGCTTTGGCATAAATATCGAGCTGCCTGCCCAGAGTAGTAGAAATGGTTCCCAGAGAGGATGTTCTCAACAATTGCATTAAATAACTGTCATGCCGTGACTTTTCATTCGTCATAGCATAATACTTATTAATATTAGTCATCACGTTGCCATATTTTGCTTTGTTCTTAGCTTGGTTGGCCCACTTATCAAATTTCATTTCTTGAGCGGCCTTGGATTTTGCCGTTTCGAACTTGGTCAGGGCGTCGATCATGCCCTGTCTGTTTTTCCAGTAATTTGCAGTTCCGGCGTATTTAGAGGCGTACATTAAGTTAAATTCATCACTTTGGTCCATATACTTTTTCATATTGTCCATACCGGTTTTCGCGCCATCAACCCAGGCCGGATAAGCGTATTTAACATTTTGTTCTATGCCTGCTGAGGGCATCCAACGATTGGTTCTTCCGGGGTAGCCCAGGATCATTGCAAAGTCGTTTTCTTTTACACCACCAATATTTACAGGCAAATAATGTTTGGGCTTTAGCGGCACATTATTGGGTGAGTATTCAGCCGGTTCACCATTGGCATCTGCGTACACCCTGAACATAGAGAAATCTGCCGTATGTCGTGGCCATTCCCAGTTATCGGTATCTCCGCCAAATTTTCCCAGACTCTCAGGGGGTGTTCCTACCAGTCGCACATCTTTATAATCCTGATATACAAAATAATAATACTCATTACCCTGGAAAAAAGGCCTTACAGAAACTGTATATTTTCCACCTCCATCATTTTCTTTCTGTATAGCTGCAATTTCCTGGTTGATCGCTTTTTCTCTGTCGGCTTCAGACATAGATGCATTTACCTTGGATAAGATACGGTTGGTACAGTCGTCCATACGCACAAAAAAACGTACCGACAAGTTTGCAGGTTTCATTTCTTCGCTGTGGTTTTTTGCCCAAAAACCATCTCTTAGAAGATTTTTTTCTGTGCTCGACAATCCCGCAATCACATTGTATCCGCAATGGTGATTGGTAAGAACCAAACCGTCTTTTGAGATAATTTCAGCGGTACAACCGCCACCAAATTGCACGATCGCATCTTTTAAACTGTGGTTGTTGATGCTGTAAATCTCTTCGGCTGTTAATTGCAGCCCCATTTTTTGCATGTCGCGGTGGTTCAGGCGTTCAATAAACATTAAAAACCACATGCCTTCATCGGCTTTTACTGAAGCAGGCGCAAGCATAACCGCAGTAATTAAAAACAAGAATAATTTTTTCATTGATATTTTTTTAAAAATAATTAATAGTTTAGAAGAGAAGACCCGGTACTTTTCGCCTGAAGATCCATTTTCGTTCCGGACACTCCAAAAGAGCAGAACACGATTAATTCCTCGTGTAAAGATAAAATAATTATCAAATTTCCCGATATGGATTCAGACTTAAAATCGCTTTTTTACATCACTTTTTTATCATTTTTTGCAAGATATCAGGTTAAACTTAAAAGATTCATAAATCAGCTGGCTCAAATTGTTAAATTTATAAATCCACAAGCTTTTTTACCACAACTATTTGCTAATTTTGTTGTTCAAATAAATATACCTTATGCAAACGGATTCCTTTGTAATACGCCATATCGGTCCGAATGAGGACCAGACCAAAAAAATGTTAAAATCCATCGGAGTCAGTTCTGTTTCTGAACTGATCGACAAAACGATTCCCAAAGACATCAGGCTGAATGAGCCTTTGAATTTGCCCGATGCGATCAGTGAATTTGATTTCTCTTCTTATATCCGGGAGCTCGGAAACAAGAATAAAATCTTTAAATCATACATAGGCCTGGGTTATCATCCAACCTCATTACCCGCCGTAATTCAGAGAAATATTTTTGAGAATCCAAGCTGGTACACCTCCTATACACCCTACCAGGCTGAGATCTCACAGGGGAGGCTGGAAGCTTTGCTGAATTATCAAACCGTTATTTCGGATCTGACCGGTTTACCTATAGCTAATTCTTCTCTGCTCGATGAAGGCACATCGGCAGGCGAGGCGATGATCATGCTTTTTAACAACAGGTCTCGGGAGCAGAAGAAGGATAATGCCTTGAAGTATTTTGTTTCAGAAGAAGTACTGCCTCAAACCATTGATGTTTTAAAAACCAGGTCGAAACCACTGGGTATAGAACTGGAAGTAGGTAACCATGAAGAGCTTGTTTTTGACAACACTTTCTTCGGTGCTATGGTTCAATATCCCGGAAAATCAGGCGGTATTTGTGATTACACAGGATTTATTGAGAAAGTACATGCCCAGGGTATTAAGGTGGTTATTGCAGCCGATCTGCTGAGTCTTGCCCTGCTGAAATCGCCGGGTGAAATGGGAGCCGATGTGGTCGTAGGCACCAGCCAGCGGTTTGGCATACCGCTTGGATTCGGGGGACCTCATGCTGGATTTTTCGCAACCATAGATGAATACAAAAGATCTATCCCCGGCAGGATCATAGGGGTCACGATAGATGCCGACGGGAACAGGGCTTTGAGAATGGCGCTCCAGACAAGAGAGCAACACATCAAGCGTGAAAAGGCAACCTCCAATATTTGCACAGCCCAGGTTTTGCTGGCTGTCATGGCGGGTATGTACGCAGTGTACCACGGCCCGGAAGGCATAAAATACATAGCCAAAAAGATCCATTCCCTGACGAATGTGCTTAATGAATCCCTGTCCAAGCTGGGTCTGGAACAGCACAACAAAATCTTTTTTGATACCCTTAAAGTAACAGTGAGTAATACAGCCAAGGTCAAAGACGTTGCTCAGGCGAAAGGGGTCAATTTTTATTATATTTCCAAGAATAAGTTGAGCATATCCATTAATGAAACTACGAACCTGCAGGATATCAATGAGATCATTGCCATCCTGGCCCAGGCTGAAAACAGATACGGCTTTACGGTAACCGACAGTCCTGTGGAGGTAAGCATACCAAAAAACCTGTTCAGAACAAGTCCATTCCTGGAGAATGAAGTTTTTCACAACCACCATTCAGAAACAGGCATGATGCGTTTCATTAAAAAACTGGAACACAAAGATATTTCACTGACAGACTCAATGATTTCGCTTGGTTCCTGCACCATGAAGCTGAATGCGGCCACGGAAATGCTGCCCCTCAGCATGCCGAACTGGAACTCCATACACCCTTTTGTACCCGTAGAACAGGCGGAAGGCTACAGGGAAATGTTGAGCGAACTCGAAAAACAATTGAATACGATCACAGGATTTGTGGCGACCTCCCTTCAGCCAAACAGTGGCGCACAGGGTGAATATGCAGGACTTATGGTGATCAGAGCCTATCATGAAGCAAGAGGGCAGGGGCACCGGCATATTTGTCTGATTCCGGCCTCAGCACATGGCACTAACCCGGCTTCGGCGGTGATGGCTGGAATGGAAGTTGTTGTTACCAAAACCACCGAAAATGGCAATATAGATATTGATGATCTCAGAGAAAAAGC
>JBFYPZ010000234.1:0-4002 GCA_041303035.1 Flavobacteriaceae bacterium | reverse complement strand
GAAATGGGAAAAGGGATTGTTATTACTGCCAATGGGGAAAAAAAACCTGTCAAACCGGGAGAAACAATTGAATTTGAGAAATTAATAGTATCGGAAGGTGATTCCTGGCAGGATTTAATGTTTGATTATGGAAAAGAGATTGCCAGGGAACAAAAAATTGAAGCTAAGGAACCAAAGTATTTTAAAGGATGGTCTACCTGGGATTATTATGGAAGAGTTTATGATACCAAAGATGTTATAAGAAATATTGACCAGCTGGCTTCCGATGGATTCGATGCCAACCTGATTCAAATTGATGGAGGGTGGTGGACAGCCCGCGGAGATTATTTAAGCGTGCGAAAGGATATTCAGGGCGGAATGAAGGCCATTGCCACCTATGCAAAATCAAAAGGATACAGTGCAGGTATTCATATAGACGGTTTTAGAGGTGACATGAATTCTGAATTGTATCAAACTCATCCCGATTGGTTTTTAAAAGACCAGGATGGGGGAACCATCTGTCAGGTTATAGATAAAGGGGATATGATTATGCATTATATCTATTTTGACTATTCAAATCCGGCTGTGTGTGAATATATGAAAAACGTGTTACACACCATCCACACAGAATGGGGATATGACTACATTAAAATTGATTTTATACGCTTTGGACTACTTGAAAGCATCCTGGCGGAACACGGTAAAGAAGGAAGCAAACAGGTTACTCAGGTAAAGGCTTTTGATAACAGTCTGACAAGTGTTGAACGAACAAGAGCCGGATTAGCAGCCATGCGCGAAGGTATGGGAGATGCTTTCTTTTTGGCATGTTCATCGATTTTTGGACCTACTTTCGGCATTGCTGATGGTTTGCGAACTGGTGGTGATATAAGTCCAACTTTTGATTATTATAAAACACGCTGCCTGCAGAATGGTGGAAATTTCTATTTAAATAATTCAGTTACCCGGAATGACGCAGATTATCTGGTAGTCAGGAACAAATATGATGAAGAACCGGAACGGGCATGGGGTGAAGATAAATTTGGTGGTAACACCACCTTTGAAGAAGCCAAAATGTGGAGCGATTACATTGCCTTGTTTGGTGGCCCCAAAGTAAGCAGTGACAATTTGCTTACATTAAGAGATGACAGAAAAGAACTGATCAGGAAAGCTTTTTCAATTAAAACTGCTGCCAGGTTTATCCCTCTGGATTTATGGGAACACGCAAAAGATAAAAACGATGCATTTAATATTATGCTTGCAGAAAATGAAGATGGTGTTTTTCTTTCAATTTTCAACTGGGATAAAAATGACAAACAATTTTTAATTGGAGGATTTGATAAGGCCAAGCTTACAGACGTTTTTTCAAACGAAAAAATAAACCTGACGGATGGTAAACTGCGCATTGATATTAAAACTCATAGCTCAGTTATCCTGCAAGTCAAAGGTAATAGTTTTGATTCTCTCAGAAAAGCAATTCATTGGGATATATTATAAGTATAAAACTATTTTTTTATTAATTAATATGAAGCAAATACAAATCAGCCTTAAGACATTGGTGCTTACAACTTTGACCATTTTGTTGGTTTTCACCAATGCTTTTTCACAAACAAAAAGTATTGTGGGCACAATCAAAGACAACCATGGAGAACCGTTACCCGGTGTTACAGTTGTTGTACAGGGAACCAACACCGGAGTTGTTACAGATTTCGAAGGTAACTTCACAATTTCTGCCTTGCCTGCTGATAAACTTGTAATCACGTTCATCGGGTTGAAACAGCAAGTGGTGTCAATTGGTGATAAAACCAAACTTTCTGTTATAATGGAGCCTGACGTAATTTCACTCGATGAAGTTATTGCTGTTGGATATAGCTCAAAGAAAAAGACTGAAATATCGAGTTCGGTTGTATATCTTAACTCGGAACAACTGTCGGCTGCAACAGCAACAGCGATCGACGGAATAGATTTATTACAAGGCAAAGTGGCTGGTCTGACAATTATGGATAACAACTACGATTCAGGTCAATCTCCATCGGTTCGAATCAGAGGAACCGGCTCGATTAATGCCAGCAGCGAGCCACTTTGGGTTATCGATGGGGTAATCGCTTCTTCAACTGCATTTAATCCCAACGATGTTGAAAGCATGACGATTATGAAAGATGCCGGGGCAACGGGTCTATATGGTTCAAAAGCATCCGGAGGAGTTATTGTTGTCACTACGAAAAGCGGAAAAGCAGGTGTAAACCGGTTTAATGTGAATGTATCATATGGAATTAACAAACCATGGTGGGGAAATTTTAAAGGCCTTATGAATTCTGAACAGCTTTATGATTTTTATCACGAAGCATTTATGAACGATAATGATTATCTGAAAGTCCCTAATTCTGAAGCATTATGGAAGAGTAGTGTAGTTAAGGGAAAAACACGGGATGAAGTTATTGCCACCGATTTTGACTGGCTGGATGCAATGTATCCCAAAGGAGCAACTCAAAAATATGCTATCTCTCACACCGGTGGTAACGAAAAAACAACCCATTATATCAGCTTCAGTTATAATAAATCGGATGGTACCTTAAGAGGGAATTTCGATGAACAATTTTCAGGTACACTGAATTTAAGTCACAAGGTTTCGGAAAAATTGCAATTCGATGCTAAAGTTTTTACAAGCAGGAGAACAATAAATTTTCCGGTGGTCTCCGAGAATGTGAGATACGCCCCGTTTGATAACCCATACAATGAGGATGGTTCTCTTAAAGAACTAGATGAGGTGCTGACTGACTGGATTGGAACCAAAGCCTCAAATATTCTGGTCAATGAATATATAGGAAATACGAATAATCAACTGGATTTGTCTTTTGTCCCAACGCTAAGTGTTTCCTATCAGATTTCGCCTTCCTTGAAATTTACTTCCACAACCAAATACAGTTTTAATTCCAATCTGGATAAAGATTATGTTGATGGCAGGTCTTATGTGGACGAACAAAATCCGAACATGGGATTGCTAGGCGAAACAAATGCTTATGTTAGCAGAAGACATGCAAAACGCGAAAATCTTTTAAACAATGAACTTCTGACATTTAACCGTCAGTTTGGAAACCATTCACTGAATGTATTAATTGGAATTGAGTTGCAACAAAACAAAAGTGATGGTTTTATGGCAAGAAACACCGGACTGGTTAATGGTATTGACGTACTGAGTGCAACAACCGGCATTCCTGTTGTTTCAGGCTCTCCTGATGAAGTTGCCCGTCAGTCCTATCTCTCACAGGCAAATTATGATTTCCTGAAGAAGTATTTTCTAACTGCATCCTATCGTAGTGACGGTTCTTCAAAGTTTGGCAGCAATAACCGCTTTGGCAATTTTTACTCAGCTTCTGCCAGTTGGGTGGTTACCAATGAGACGTTTATGAAAAGTGCTGATCATGTAATCAGTAATCTTAAGTTGAGAGCCAGCTATGGAGTAACCGGTAACGACAATTTTCCCAATTATACCGCAGTGGAGACCTATTCATTATCAGGGGCCGATTACAATTACCAGAGCGGCGCTGCACCAACACAATTTGCAAATCCGGATTTAACCTGGGAAAAGGCTTACACATCAAATTTAGGTGTTGATCTGGGACTTTGGAAAAAACTTGATGTTACATTGGATTACTACCAGATATACAACAGTGATATTTTGTACAACGTTCCCATCGATCCGACAACGGGATTTGAATCCGCATGGCAGAACATAGGGGATGTCAGAAACAGGGGACTGGAATTTTCATTCTCCGGGAATATTTTAAAAACAAAGAGTTTCAAATGGAACACTAACCTCTCATTAGCATATAACCATAATGAAGTGGTTTCGTTAACCAATGAGGCAGAGACCGGGATCATAAACAGTAATCTGGGAACCATCCTGAAAGTCGGGGAAGATATCAGTTCCTCCTATGAAGTGGACTATATTGGCGCTGATCCTGAAACGGGATTGGCAACATGGAATACGGTTGACGAAAACGGAATGATCAATGGTACGACCCA